>JBOGZL010000100.1:0-26362 GCA_050697195.1 Solirubrobacterales bacterium | reverse complement strand
GGCAGCCGGCTGCCACGATGCCCGACTGGCGAAAGCTCCCGCCCATCTGCTGCTTCCAGCGCCACGCCTCCTCGATCAGCTCGCGCGAGCCGCACAGCACCGCCCCCACCGGGGCGCCGAGCCCCTTCGTGAAGTCGAGCCAGGCGGTGTCGAAGCCGCCTGCGAAGTCGGCAGCCGACACGCCGGCGGCCACCACGGCGTTCATCAGCCGGGCGCCGTCCATGTGCGCGCGCAGGCCGTGCTCGCGCGCCACATCGAGAACGGCCCGCACGGCCCCGAGCGGCCAGACCCGGCCGCCGCCCATGTTCGTGGTCTGCTCGACCGAGACCACGCGCGAGCGCGGCAGGTAGCGGCTCTCCGGCCGCAGCGCGGCGCGCACCTGGTCGGGGCCGAAGATCCCGCCGTCGCCGTCGAGCGCGTGGATCATGAGCCCGGCGTTCCAGGCCGGCCCGCCGGCCTCGGCGATGATGGGGTGCGCCGTGCGGTCGAGAATCAGCTCGTCGCCGCCCGGCCGGGCGTGCAGGCGCAGCGAGATCTGGTTGCACATCGTCCCGCTCGGCAGGAACAGCGCGGCCTCGTGCCCGAGCAGCTCGGCCACGCGCTCCTGCAACAGGCGCGTCGTGGGGTCGGCGAAGCGCTGCTCGTCGCCCACCTCGGCCGAGGCGATCGCCCCGCGCATGCCCTCGGTGGGACGGGTCTGGGTGTCGCTGTAGAGGTTGATCAAGCGGCGCCGGAGGCTAGCGTCCGGCGCAGCTCGGCCATGCGCAGCACGGCGCGCGCGGCCTCCTCGCCCTGGTGGCGCGTGCCGCCGCCGGCGCGGGCCAGCGCCTGCTCCATCGTGTCGACCGTGAGCAGTCCGAAGGCGCAGGGCACGCCGGTGTCGAGCGAGACCCGTGCGATGCCCCGCGCGGTCTCGCTGCAGACGTAGTCGTAGTGGTCGGTCTCGCCGCGGATCACGGCGCCGAGGCACGCCACGCCCGCGTAGCGGCCGGACTCGGCGCAGTACTTGGCGGCCAGGGGCAGCTCGAAGGCGCCGGGCACGTCGTGCACCTCGACCGACGCCCCCACCGCCGCGAAGACGCCCGTCGCGCCCGCCACGAGGCGCCGTGCCAGGTCCTCGTAGAAGCGGCCCACGCAGGCCGCGAAGACATCGGCCACTACTCCCCCATCCGCCTCGGCGCCGGTCCCTGCCCGTAGATGTCGGCATCGGCGGCCGCGCGGGCGCGGTCGCCCATCCGCTCCTCGTGGATCATCTCCTCGTCGAGCGCCAGCCCCTGATGATGGAGCAGGTGGCCGAGGCGCTGCTTCTTCGCGCGCAGGTACTCGCGGTTGTGGTCGCCCGGCGCGTGCTCGATCGGGATCTGGTCGGTCACCGACAGGCCGTAGCCCTCCAGCCCGACGATCTTCTTGGGGTTGTTCGTCAGCAGGCGGATCGAGCTCAGTCCCAGGTCGACCAGGATCTGCGCCCCGATGCCGTAGTCGCGCAGGTCGGCGGGAAGGCCCAGCTCGAGGTTGGCGTCGACGGTGTCGCGGCCCTCCTCCTGCAGCCGGTAGGCGCGCAGCTTGTTGAGCAGCCCGATTCCCCGCCCCTCCTGGGCCAGGTAGAGCAGCACGCCCTGGCCCTCGTCCTCGATGCGCGCCAGCGCGTCCTCGAGCTGCTGGCCGCAATCGCAGCGCAGGGAGTGGAACACGTCGCCCGTGAGGCACTCCGAGTGCACCCGCACGAGCACGTCCGGCTCCCCGTCGACCTCGCCCTTGATCATCGCCACGTGGTGCTTGCCGTCCACCAGCGAGCGGAAGCCGAAGGCGGTGAAGTCGCCGAACTTGGTGGGCAGCTGCGTCTCCACCACGCGCTCGATCAGGCGGTCGTGGCGGCTGCGGTAGGCGATCAGGTCGGCGACCGTGATCATCTTCAGCCCGTGCCGGGCGCAGTAGCGCACGAGGTCGGGCACGCGCGCCATCGTGCCGTCGTCGTTCATGACCTCGCAGATCACGCCGCTCGGGTTGAGCCCGGCGAGCCGGGCGAGGTCCACCGCCGCCTCGGTCTGGCCGGTGCGCTCGAGCACGCCGCCGGCCTTCGCCTTGAGCGGGAAGATGTGGCCTGGCTGCACCAGGTCGTGCGGCCGGCTGGAGGGGTCGATCGCGACCTGCACGGTGTGGGCGCGGTCGTGGGCCGAGATCCCCGTGCTGATGCCCTCGCGCGCCTCGACCGCGACCGTGAAGGCCGTCTGGAAGGGCGACTCGTTCTTGGCCGCCATCAGGTCGAGGCCGAGCTCGTCGCAGCGCTCGGGGGTGAGCGCGAGGCAGACCAGCCCGCGGGCCTCCTTGGCCATGAAGTTGATCGCCTCCGGGGTCGCGAACTGGGCGGCGAGCACGAGGTCGCCCTCGTTCTCGCGGTCATCGCCGTCGCAGACGACGATCATCCGCCCGCGCCGGACGTCTTCCAACGCGTCTTCAACAGTGGCGAAGGGTGTCTCGGTTCGCTGGCTCATTCGCTCCCTTCCTCCCTAAAGCGTACGAGGCGTTCGACGTAGCGGGCGACCACGTCCAGCTCGACGTTCACCGTCCTCCCCTCGACCGCCCCCCCGAGCGTGGTGCGCTCGAGTGTCTCGGGGATCAGCGAGACCTCGAACCCGTCGTCGGTCACGGCGGCGACCGTGACGCTGACCCCCTCCACGGCGACCGACCCGCGCTCGACGACGTAGCGCCTCAGCTCCTCCGGCGCCTCGATCGTCAGCCGGCGGGCGAACCCGTCCTCGCTCGTTGCGGCGACCCTTGCGGTGCCGTCGACATGGCCATGGACCATGTGGCCGCCGAGCCGGTCGGAGAGCCGGAGCGCGAGCTCGACGTTGACGCGATCGCCGGCCCGCAGCGCACCGAGCGAGGTCCGCTCGAGCGTCTGGTTCATCACGTCGGCCTCGAACCCGTCGCCGTCCACGCTCGCCGCCGTGAGACAGGCGCCGTTGACTGCCACCGAGTCGCCCTTCGACAGCTCGCCCGTGAGCGCGGTCCGGATCCGAAGCCGGACGCCTTCGGCGCCGCCATCGACAGCCTCGGCCGTGCCGAGGTCCGCGATCAGTCCCGTGAACATCCGATCACCTCACCACTCCCTCAGTCTCGCGCTCGCGAGCAGGTCGTCGCCCACCCGCTCCCACTCGATCGACAGCGTGGGCACCGCGTCGCCGGCGCCCTCGATCGCCGAGCGCCCCTCGCCGAGCACCCGCGGAGCGAAGAAGAGCCGCACGGCGTCCACCTCGCCCGCGTCGAGGAACGCCCCCGCGAGCGTCGGGCCCCCCTCGAGCAGGAGCGAGGTGATCTCGCGGCGCCCGAGCTCCGCAAGCGCCGACCGGACCCTGTCGGGGCGCGCGCCGCCGACGGAGATCACCTCGGCCCCGGCCTCCCGCAGCGCGCCGGCGCGCTCCGGTCGCGCGTCGGGCGAGGTGACGACGGTCAGCGGTGCGTCGGAGATCGATCCGACGAGCGCCGATCCGAGCGGGAGCCGGGCGGCGGAGTCGAAGATCACGCGCGTTGGTTGACTCGCGACTCCCGGCGTGCGGGCCGTCAACAGGGGGTCGTCCGCGAGCGCGGTGCCGATCCCGACCGCGACCGAGTCGGTATCCGCCCGCCACCGGTGGACGAGGGCGCGGCTTCGCTCCCCCGAGATCCACCTCGACTCGCCCGACGCGGTCGCGACCCGGCCGTCGAGGGTGAGCCCGGACTTGAACGTGACCAGGGGGAGGCCGGTGCGGGCGTGCTTTCGAAACGCCTGGTTGAGCAGCCGCGCCGCGGCCGCCTCCGCGCCGCTCGCGAACGCGACCTCGATCCCCTCGTCGCGGAGGATCCCGGGCCCACGACCGCTCGCCTTCTCGGACGGGTCCTCGGAGCCGATCACGACCCGCGCGAGGTCGGCGGCGACGATCGCGTCGGTGCAGGGCGGGGTCCGCCCGCGATGCGCGCACGGCTCGAGCGTGACGTACAACGTCGCCCCGGCCGGGTCGACCGAGCGCGCGCGGCAATCCTCGAGCGCCGCGACCTCCGCGTGCGCTCCGCCGAGCTCGGCGTGGAAGCCCTCGCCGATCGGCTCGCCGTCACGGACGAGGACCGCCCCGACCAGCGGGTTCGGGCTCACCCGACCTCGACCCCGCTCGGCGAGCTCGAGCGCCCGCCTGAGATGCGCTCGATCCTGCTCTGTAGCGACCGTGGCCAGCTCGGCCTCCTAGCGATTGACTGGTCAGTCAACCAAGATTGTACGCGCCACCGTGCGCCCAGGCGGTGCCGAGCCCGCGGGTACCATGGCCCGGGCTGTTAGGTGCAAGGTGTGCACCCAGCACCGACCACGTCGCCCGAGATGAAGCTGATCATCCAGATCCCCTGCCTGAACGAGGAGCGGGCGCTCCCGCGCACCCTGGCCGAGCTGCCGCGAGAGGTGCCCGGCTTCGACGCGGTCGAGTGGCTGGTGATCGACGACGGATCGACCGACGACACGGTCGAGACGGCGCGTGCGGCGGGCGTCGACCACATCGTCAGGCTGTCCAACAACCGGGGGCTCGCGGCGGCCTTCCAGGCCGGCCTCGACGCGGCTCTCAAGCTCGGCGCGGACGTGATCGTGAACACGGACGCGGACAACCAGTACCGGGCCGCGGACATCCCCGATCTCGTCGCGCCGATCCTCGCCGGGGAGGCCGACATGGTGGTCGGCGACCGCCAGGTGCGCTCGCTCGCCCACTTCTCGCGCTCGAAGCGGGCGCTGCAGCGGGTCGGGAGCTGGGTCGTCCGCCGCGCGTCGGGCACCACGGTCCCGGACACCACCTCGGGCTTTCGAGCCTACAACCGCGAGGCGGCTCTCCAGCTCCACGTCGTATCCAACTTCACCTACACGCTCGAGAGCCTGATCCAGGCGGGGAAGATGCTCGTCGCGATCGATCACGTCGCGGTCGGCACCAACCGCACCGACCGCGACTCGCGGCTCTTTCCCTCGACCTGGAACTACGTGCGGCGAAACGCCGTCGCGATCTTTCGCGCGTACGCGATGTACGAGCCGCTGCGCGTGTTCACGACCGCCGCGGTCGTGCTCGCGCTCGCCGCGCTCGTCGCCTGGACCCCGTTTCTGGCCGACTGGATCCTGAACGGGGACTCGAGCGGCCACATCCAGTCCCTGATCCTCGGCGCCGTGCTGGCGATCGCGGCGGTGCAGATGTTCGCCCTCGGGGTCGTCGGCGACGCGCTCGCGGGGCAGCGGGTGATGACCCAGCGCACGTTCGAGCGGATCCGAAGGGTCGAGCTCGAGCTCGGGATCGCGCCGTCGCACTACGAGCGAGTCGAGCGCCGGGCGGAGCCGCAGCCGGCGCCCACGGAGCCGTCAGACCCAGGCGATCGGGTCGGCGTGACGACGCCGACCGCGCGAGACTAGGACGCGCCGCAGATGGACGCAGAAGCGCCGCGCCGCGGGAGCGCCCGCGCGGAGGCGGCCAGCCAGGCCGCGCGACGCTACGGACGGACGGCGAGCCTGCTTTCGGTGGCCGTCGGTCTCACCGGGTTCATCGTCTACCTGTACTTCGCGCTCGCCTCGCACAATCTCAATCCGGCGGACTACGGGAACGTCGCGACCCTGTGGCTGGTCGTCTTCGTCACCGTGGCGACGTTGTACCGGCCCGTGGAGCAGCTTCTGTCGCGCACGATCGCCGAACGGCACGCACGCGAGGGATTCCGCGGCCGACCGCTGAAGGTCGCGGCCACGATCCAGGCGATCGTCGCGCTCACCGTGACCGCGATCTGCCTCGCCCTGCGCGTCCCGATCGAGGACGAGCTGCTGTCCGGCAGCTCGACCCTGTACTGGATCATGGTCGTCTCGATCGCCGCGTACGCGGGCACGTTCTTCGCCCGGGGCTTCTTCGCCGGGCACCGGCGGTTCGGGCTCTACTCCGCCGTCCTTCTCTCGGATGCCTGCACGCGCATCCTCTTTCCCCTCGCCGTCGCGGTCGGGATCGCAAGCGGCACGACCGCGATCGCGCTCGGGATCGTCGCCGGGCCGCTGGTCAGCCTCACCCTCGTGCCGGCGGTCGTCGCGATCGCATGGCGGGAGGGGATCAAGCGAGAGCCGGAGCCGAGGGCTGAGCCGGAGCCCAGGAATGCGCCGGCGCAGCCGGCCGGCGCCCAGGGCCCCGAGTTCACGCTCGCCCAGGGCAGCGGCTTCGCGTCGGCGGTGCTCCTGATCGTGTTCAGCGAGCAGCTCTTCCTCAGCTCGGGGGCGCTGATCCTCAGGGTCACCGAGGGCGCCGTCGCGACCGCTTTCATCTTCAACGTGCTGATGCTTGCCCGCGCCCCCATCTATCTCTTCCAGGCCGTGGCGACGAGTCTGCTTCCACACCTCACCCGGCTCCGGTACAGGCCCGGGATGGGCGGCGAGGACGCGTTCCGGCTCTCGGTCAGGGTCACGGTCGGCGCGGTGGTCGCCTTCGCCATCCTTGTCGCGGCCGTGGTCCTGATTGCCGGGCCGGATCTGATGCAGATCGCGTTCGGCGACACGTTCGCCTATGACCGCGCCGGGCTACTCATCGTCACCGTCGGAATGGGCTTCTATCTGGCCGCAGCGACCCTCAACCAGGCTGCCCTGGCACAGGGTCAGGCGCGCCGCGCCGCGATCTGCTGGATCGGGTGCGCGGTGGCCTACGTGGGTTGGATCCTGACCCCGATCCTGGACGAGTTCCGGCGGGTCGAGGTTGGATTCGCGATCGCGGCAGCGGTCCTCTGCGGGCTGCTCTACGCGCTCTACCGGAGTCCTCACCCACGCACGGAGGACGCCGTGCGGCCCGACTCTCCACAGGAGATCGAAGCGCGGCTGGCCGCCGCCGACGAGGCCGGCTAGGCAACGGAAGATGTCCGACGCCGAGCTGATCTTCGTCGCCGGCGCCCTTCTCGCGGTGGGAATCGCCGCCGCCAAGGTCGCGGACCGCGTCCGCGTCCCCGGGCTGCTCCTGTTCGTTGGGCTCGGGATGCTGGTGGGGTCCGAGGGCCCCGGGGGGGTGGAGTTCGACAACGCGGAGCTGACCAGGACGCTGGGCACGATCGGGCTCGTGCTGATCCTGTTCGAGGGTGGGCTCTCGGCGGGGTGGAAGGAGATCAGGCCGGTGATCGGCACCGCGATCTCCCTCGCCGTGATCGGGACGGTCGTCACCGCCGGGATCGCGGGGCTCGCGGCCAAGTGGCTTCTCGATCTCGGGACCCTGGAGTCCCTGATCGTGGGCTCGGCGGTCGCCGCCACCGACAGCGCCGCGATCTTCGCCGTCCTGCGCGGGTCCACGTTGCGACGTCGCCTCGCGCGCTCGCTGGAGGGGGAGTCGGGCATGAACGACCCCGTCGCGCTGCTGCTCGTCACCGGGTTCATCGACTGGATCCAGGAGCCCGGATACGGCGCGGAGGACATGATCCTCAACCTCGTCGTCAAGCTCGCCCTCGGCGCCGCCTTCGGCGTGGCGATCGGCTTCGGGGCGCGGTGGGCGGTGCGCAACGTGGACCTCCCCACCCCGGGCCTTTACCCGGTCGCCTCGATGGCGACCGCCGCGGTGGCCTACGGGCTTGCCGAGCTCGCCCACGGCTCGGGCTTCCTCTCCGTCTACCTCACGGCGCTGATCCTCGGGACCGGCGTAGTGCCCGCCAAGCGGACGATGCTCTCCTTCCATCAGGGATTGAGCTGGGTCTCCCAGATCGCCCTCTTCTTCCTCCTCGGCCTGCTGGTGTTCCCGAGCCAGCTCGGCGACGTCGCGCTGGACGGGGTGCTGCTCGCGCTCGCGCTGATGTTCGTGGCGCGTCCGGTCGCCGCGTTCGTCTCGAGCCTCGCCTCCCCGTTCTCGCTCGCCGAGCGGGTGATGCTCGGATGGGCGGGTCTGCGCGGGGCGATCCCGATCTGGCTCGCCACGTTCCCTGTGATCGCCGGTGTCGGAGGCGCGTTGGAGCTGTTCGACGTCGTCTTCTTCGTCGTCGTCGCCTCGACGTTGGTCCAGGGCGCCACCTTCGAGCAGCTCGCCAAGCGGCTCGGGGTGACCACGACCGAGCCCGCGCTTCCACGTTCCCTCGTTGAGACGGGGATGGTTCGTGAGCTGGGGGGCGAGGTGATCGCATATCGCGTTCGAGACGACGACGCAGTGGTCGGCCGGATGATCAAGGAGCTCGGCCTTCCGCGCGACGCGCTGGTCAACGTGATCGTCAGGGAGGGCAACGCGATCCCACCGCGGGGCTCGACCGCGATCGAGGCCGGCGACGAGCTTCACATCCTCGTCCGCCGCGAGGCGCACCAGGAGGTCGAGCGGCTGAGCGAGCAGTGGCACCGGGGGCCGATCGGGGAGCCGCCCCCGCCGCGTCCTCCGGTTCGAGGCGTGCCGCAGGTCTTCACCACCCGCCCGTGGACCGAAGCCGACGGCGACCCGGCTCACCCCGACGCCGTGGACGGCGTGCGCGTCGTCGGCCGGGTGCGAACGCGGCGCGATCAGCCGGGCGCCCTGCTCGCGCTCGCCGACGGGCGCTACGCGATCACGGGCGACGGCCTGCTCGCGCTCGGAGGCCGGGATCTGCTCGCCCGATGGTGCCTGCAGCGAGGCGAGCGCCGGGAGCTCCCACCCGAGGAACGTGCCTGGTGGCAGGAGGTGATCGGGGTGCTGCGAGGGCCGGTCGGGGCGTAGTAGCTCGAGCCGCCGGAGGGTGCTCAGGAACGGACCATTACCGTCTGGAGCCCGGTCAACGTGTCCATCGGGTAGCGCCCACCAACCCGCCCGATCCCGCTCTCCGAACGGCCGCGGCCACCCCAGCGAAGGTGAACCTCCCAGTAGTTGGTCGTCTCGGAAGGCTTCATTCGCGGCCGCGGCAGCCCCGCCCGGGATAGCATCGCGGGGTGAGCGAGATCAGGGCGGAAATCGTGGCTGAGGCGAAGCGCCTCCTCGAACTGGCCAGCGCGGAGGGCGTGCCGCTCCGGGTTCTCGGCGGGATCGCGATCCTTTTGCGAGCGCCGAAAGCGCTCCCTCCCGCCCTCACGCGCAGCTACGCCGACGTCGACTTCGTCACGGCGAAGGGCTCCTCTGCGTCCGTCCAGAGTCTGCTCCGCGCGACCGGCTACGAGCCGCAGGTGGCTTTCAATGCGCTCCACGGGAACGAGCGCCTGCTGTTCTTCGACAACGGGAACAACCGTCAGGTGGACGTCTTCGTGGGCGGCTTCACGATGTCGCATGAGGTACCCGTGGCCGAGCGTCTCGAGCTGGAGCCCGACACGCTCCCGCTCGCCGAGCTCCTCGTCACGAAGCTGCAGATCGCGGAGCTGAACGAGAAGGACGTCCGCGACGCACTCGCACTGTTCCACGGACATCCAGTCGACGAGCGCGACGGCGACGCGATCAACGCCGCTCGCGTCGCGGGGGTGTGCCGCACCGACTGGGGCCTGTGGCGCACCCTGACCGGCAATCTCGCAGCGTGCCGCGACCACCTCGCGCGCTACGACCTCCCCGAGGATGAGAAGGCCCGGGTACGCGAGGAGATGGACGCTCTGCTCGATCGGGTTGAGCGCGAGCCGAAATCGCGCACCTGGAAGCTGCGGGCGAAGATTGGCGAGCGCAAGCGCTGGTACGCGCTCCCCGAGGAGGTCGCAGGCGGGCCCTGACGACGGCTGGCGTCAGGTCCCTGCAAGGCGTAGGCTTGGCTCGTGAGGCTCTTCTTCGCCACAGACATCCACGGATCGGACACCTGCTGGCGGAAGTTCCTCAACAGCGGCAAGCACTACGACGCCGACGCGATCGTGCTCGGCGGGGACATGACCGGCAAGGCGGTGATCCCGATGGTCGACGCCGGCGAGGGGCGCTGGTACGCGACGCTGCTCGAGAACCGCCACGACCTCAACGGTGAGGACGAGGCAAGGGAGTTCGAGGAGGCCGTGAGGCGGCGCGGCTACTACCCGTTTCGGACCACATCGGATGAGTTGCGCCAGCTCCAGGCCGACGAGGAGGGGACCACGAAGCTCTTCCATGAGCTGATGCTCGGGCGGGTCCAGAGCTGGATCGACCTCGCGGACGAGCGGCTTGCGGACGCCGACCTGCGGTGCTTCGTGTGTCCCGGAAACGACGACCAGTTCGAGGTCGACGAGGTGATCGCGAGGGCCCAGCGCGTCGAGGCGTGCGAGGGCCGCGTGGTCGAGATCGACGGGTTCCAGCTGGCGTCCACTGGGTGGTCCAACCGGACGCCGTGGGATACTTACCGTGAGGAGGATGAGCCGGATCTCGCGAAGCGGATCGAGACGGTCGTCTCAGAGGTGACGGGGCCGGCCGAGCGCACAATCTTCAGCTTCCATTGCCCGCCGCACAGGTCTGGGTTGGACGAGGCTCCGGAGCTGACGGAGGACATGCGGCTGAAGGACGCCGGGCGATCCCCGGTGCCGCTGGGCTCCACCGCCGTGCGGGAGGCGATAGAGCGGCACCAGCCGATGCTCTCGCTGCACGGCCACATCCACGAGTCCCGCGGGAACACCAGAATCGGTCGCACGCTCTGCATCAACCCGGGCAGCTCGTACGAGCAGGGAGAGCTGCTCGGCGCAGTCGTCGATCTCGAGGGAGGAAAAAAGGTCAAGCGCTTCGTCTTGACGAGCGGATAGGAGGAGAGAGGTATGGAAAGTGCAGCGGGCCGGGTTGAACCGTCGGTTGAGCCGTCGCTCTTTGCCCGCAAGGCGACCGGCCTCGTGAAGGGTTGGGCGGTTCGGGACGCGTTCATCTACGCGTTCTTCTCGATCAACCTCGTCACGCTCGGCTTCTTCATCTTCACGTTCGCGGTCTTCATCCCCGACGCGAGCCTGTTCTGGGCCGTCTTGCTCTCCGGCGGCTACCTGCTGCTCCAGGCGGTCACCTACGCGTCGCTGGTGGCGGCGATGCCGCGCGCCGGCGGCGACTACATCTGGATCAGCCGCACCCTCGGCGGCGGCATCGGCTTCGTGCTCGCGGCCTGTGGCTGGTGGTTCATCCTCTGGCACTGGGTCCCGATCTACGCCAACATCCTCAACGTCGAGGTGATCGTCCCGTTGTCGGCGATCGTCGGATGGGACGGCGGTGTGACGTTCTTCTCCGAGGACAAGGGCCTGTTCTGGGCCTCGATCATCACCGCGATCCTCGCCTCGATACTCGTCGCGGTCGGGGTCAGGACATACGCCCGGATTCAGAAGTTCTGCTTCTACGGCGGGCTGATCGGTCTCGCGTTCATGTTCGTCCTCCTGCTCGTCAACTCGCAGACCGACTTCATCTCGGCGCTCAACAACGAGGGAGCCGACGTGCTCGGCGCGAAGGGGGGCGACCTCTACGCCGGGACCCTTAAGGAGGGTGGTCTGGGCACGAGCACGGCCGACAGCGTCGGCAACCTCGGCCCGCTCAGCGGGATCTTCCTGCTGATCCCGTTCATCGTCTTCTTCAACCTGTGGTCGAACTGGGGAGCGACCCTGTACGGGGAGGTCCGCGGCGCCTCGGACTTCCGCAAGAACATCGCCGCGATGGGCGGGGCGCTGGTCGTGACGACCGTTCTCGCGGTGATCTCGTTCCTGTTGTTCGCGAAGACGTTCGGCTGGGATTTCTACAACGCCGCCAACAGCGCCTATTGGACCGACGGCGGGCCGATCGGGCTCTTCCCGTATCCCGCCCAGCTCGCCTCGTTTCTGATTGGCGGCGCCTTCTGGCAATTCCTGCTCGTCGGGCTGATGTCGCTCTGGTTCTTCGGCTGGGTCGGGACCGTGTTCCTGTCCTCGACGCGGGTCGTGTTCGCCACCGCGTTCGACCGGGTGCTGCCCGAGGGCGCGGCGAAGGTGAGCAAGAGCGGCGTTCCCTACGTCGCGCTGGCGCTGATGCTGATCCCGTCGATACCGATCGCCTGGTTCTACGCGTTCAACGCGGACTTCTTCAGCTGGACGCTGGCCGCGACGATGGTGATCGCGATCACCTTCGCCGGATCGGCGATCGGGGCCGCGATCCTGCCGTGGCGCAAGCCGGAGATCTATAATGCCTCGCCGATCGCGAAGTACCGGGTCGCGGGCCTGCCCCTGATCACGGTGACGGCGATCGGGTTCCTGGCGTTGCTGGTGTTCTGCCTGATCAAGTGGCTGTTCGACGATGTCTACGCGCTCAATGACACCGGCTCGCTGATCTACATGGGCAGCCTGTACGGGGTGGCGCTTGCGATCTACGTCGGCTCGCGCTTGTGGCGCCGCCGGCAGGGAATCGACATGGCGATGGTGCACAAGGAGATCCCCGCCGAGTAGCCGCCTCGAAGGCTCAGCCGGGCTCCGCCGAAGCAGCCGGCGCTGCGGCGTCCACGGCGTGCCGGTAGAACGTCACGTGCTCGGCCGGCAGCGGCGTGTTTCCGAGGATCAGGTCCGCTGCCTTCTCCGCCGTCATCATCACGGGCGCGTAGATGTTCCCGTTGGTCACGAGCGGGAACACGGACGCGTCCACCACGCGCAGGCCCTCCACGCCATGCACCCGCATGCTCGACGGATCCACCACCGCCATCTCCTCCGTGCCCATCCGGCACGTGCAGGAGGGGTGCAGGGCCGTCTCGGCGTCCCTGGCCACCCATTCGAGGATCTGCTCGTCGGTCTCAACCTCCGGGCCGGGCGACAGCTCGCCACCGTCGAGGTCCGCCCACGCGGGCTGCGAGAGGATGTTACGCGTCACGTGGGTCGCCTCGATCCACTCGCGCCGGTCGTTCTCGGTCGCGAGGTAGTTGAATCGAAGCGCCGGGTGCCTGCGCGGGTCGCTGCTGACGATCTTGCACGTGCCCCGCACGTCGGAGTACATCGGGCCGACGTGCAGCTGGTAGCCGTGCCCGCCACCACCCGAGGGCACCGTGCCGTCGTAGCGAACCGCGATCGGCAGGAAATGGTACATGAGATTGGGGTACTCGACGTGCTCGTTGCTGCGCACGAACCCGCCCGCCTCGAAGTGGTTGGTTGCGCCGGGACCTGACTTGCGGAGCAGCCACTCGAGGCCAACCTTGGGGCGGCTCTTGAAGGCGAAGTAGGGCGCCATCGACACCGGCTGGGTGCAGCGGTGCTGGAAGTAGGTCTCGAGGTGGTCCTGCAGGTTCTCCCCCACGCCAGGCAGGTCCTGGACCGGATCGATGCCGAGACGGCGCAACTCGTCGGCCGCCCCCACGCCGGAGAGCTGAAGCAGCTGAGGCGAGTTGATCGCCCCGCCGCAGAGCACGACCTCCCCGGCCCGCACCCGGCTGGTTCGACGCCCAAAGCGCGCGTACTCGACTCCGACCGCGCGGTTGCCCTCAAACAGAACGCGGGTGGCGAGCGCGAAGGTCTCGACCTTCAGGTTCGGACGCCCCATGACCGGATGGAGGTAAGCCCCGGACGCGGACAGGCGGCGTCCCTTGTGCACGTTGCGGTCGAAGGCCGCGAACCCCTCCTGGCGGTAGCCGTTCACGTCGGAGGTAAGCCGATGGCCGGCCTGCTGCACGGCCGCGAGGAAGGCGTCGAAGAGGGGGCCGCGTGCGGGGGCCCGCTCGAGCACCAGGGGGCCGTCGCGGCCGCGGAAGGGGTCGTCCGGGGCCGCCGCGAGGCAGTTCTCCATCCGCTTGAAGTACGGGAGGCAGTGGGCGTAGTCCCAGGTCTCCATCCCCTCCCCCGCGGCCCAGCGCTCGTAGTCCATCGGGTTGCCGCGCTGGAAGATCATCCCGTTGACGCTGCTCGATCCGCCCAGCACCTTCCCGCGGGCGTGGTAGACGCGCCGCCCGCCCATGTAGGGCTCCGGCTCGGACTCGTACCTCCAGTCGTAGAAGCGGTTGCCGATCGGGAACGACAGCGCGGCGGGCATGTGAATCAGCACGTCCCACGGCCAGTCCGGGCGCCCGGCCTCGAGCACGAGCACCCGCGTGCCGGGGTCCGCCGAAAGCCTGTTGGCGAGTGCGCTGCCGGCCGAACCGCCGCCCACGATGACGAAATCGAAGTGCGAGGTCATGACCCCGTTCGGGGGGGCTCGGAACGGATCAGCACCGTTTGGAGCTCGGTGAGCGTTTCCATGGGATAGCGGCCGCCGACGCGACCGATGCCGCTCTCCGAGCGGCCGCGGCCGCCCCAGGGCAGGTGGGCCTCCCAGTAGTTGGTCGTCTCGTTGATGTTCACCAGCCCCATTTGAACCGAGTCGGCGAACCGCAGGCCGGCTCCCACGTCACCCGTGAAGATCGCGGCCATGAGCCCGAAGGCCTGGGAGTTCGTCTGCTCGATCGCCTCCTCGATCGACCCGATCGACACGATCGGTGCGATCGGCCCGAAGGTCTCGTGTGTGACCGCGATCGAGTCCGGCGGGACGCGGTCCAGAACCGTGGCGGGCCAGTAGAGCTGCGTCGGAAACCCGTCCGCGCGCGCGCCGCCGGTGACCACAGCCGCCCCGCGCCCGACCGCATCCGCGACGTGTGTGTCCATCTTCGCGGCCGTGGGCTCGTTGTTCAGTGGCCCCAGCGTCGTCGCCTCTTCGAGCGGGTCGCCGAGACGGACGTCGCGCTCCACACGCGCCGCGAGCCGGTCGACGAAATCCTCGCGCACCGACTCGTGCACGAGGATCCGCTCGGCCGCGGAGCAGCTCTGGCCCCCTCCCAGGAAGCTGCCGACCTGCGCGGCGTCCGCCGCGGCGTCGAGGTCGGCGTCGTCCAGCACCACGAAGGGACCGTTGCCCCCCATCTCGAGCAGCTGCACCTTGCCGGCCGCCTGGCGCGAGACCATCATTCCCGTCCGGGTCGAGCCGGTGAAGGCCACAGCGTGGGTGCCGGGGTTGACCGCGAGCTCGTCGCCCACCTCCGGGCCCGGTCCGAGCACGAAGTTGAACACGCCGGGAGGGAAGTCCGCCTCGGCGACGCACTCGGCGAGCACGCCGGAGCACACCGCCGTCGTCGGTGCGGGAGTCCAAACCACCGTGCAGCCGCATGCGAGCGCCGGAGCCAGCACCTCGGCCGGCATCGTGTACGGCCAGTTCCACGGGGTGATCAGTCCGAGAACCCCGACCGATCGCCGCACGAGGAGCACCCGTCTCCCCGGCGCCGCGCTCTCCGGTATCCGGCCCTCGAGGCGCTTGGCGTCCTCGGCCGCCATGCGGAAGAACTCGATCAGCTCTCCGACCTCGCCCTCCGCCTCGGCCTTCAGGGGCTTGCCCTGGTCGAGGGTGCAGATGCGCGCGAGCTCGTCGCGCCGCCGCTCGCAGGCGTCCGCCACACGGTGGATCAGCACGGCACGCTCGAACCCCGTCCGCGACGCCCACCCGTGGAACGCAGCGTTCGCCGCCGCGATCGCGCGCCGGGCATCCTCGCGGGTTCCGTCGGCCACCGAGCCGAGCGACTCGCCGGTGGCCGGGCTGGTGGCGTCCACCGTTGCACCGGCGGCGGCGTCCGCCCACTCGCCATCGATGAACATGCGGGTGGCGCTCACGACGAGGATCGGGCGGCGCCGGAGGCGAGCTCCTGCTTCGGGGTCTCCTTGTCGGGGTCGATGAACGGCTTCTCGACGATCACGGCGGAGGTCCTCCCCTCCGGCCGCTCGACCTCGAGCTCGGTGCCGAGCTCGGCGTGCTCGGTGGGGACCATGGCGTAGCCGATGTTCTTCTCGAGCCGCGGCGAGAAGCAGGCCGAGGTCACCTCGCCGATGCGCCCGCCGTCCTTGTGGACGGGGAAGACGTCGATCATCGAGCCGTCGTTGTAAGCGCCGAGCCGCTCGCCGCCGATCTCGACGCCGACGAGCTTGCGCTTCGCGCCCTCCCGCTTGATGCGGGCTAGCGCCTCCTTGCCGATGAAGTCGGAGCCCTGCTCGAGATCGACCATCCAGTCATAGCCCATGCCGACCTCGTAGGGGTTCGTGTCGTACCACATGTCGGCCCCGAGGGCGAGGATGCCGCCCTCGATCCGGCGGATGTGGCACGGTCCGATGACGGCGAGGTCGTGCGGCTTGCCCGCCTCGAGCACGGCGTCCCACAGCTTCGCGCCGTTCCGGCTCGCCTCGTACAGGTAGATCTCGTAGCCGAGCTCTCCCGTGTAGCCGGTCCGCGAGACGAGGACCTTCATCCCGTCGAGCTCGAACGGCCGCAGGTAGTAGTAGGGGATCTCGAGGACGCTCTCGCCGAAGAGGTCCACCATCACGTCCTTCGACTTCGGCCCCTGGACCTGCACGGGCCCAACGTCGATCTCCTTGATCGTCACGTCGTGGCCGGACTTGTAGGCCACGCCTCGAGCCCACAGCTCCACGTCGCTGTCCGCCAGCGAGAGCCAGAAGCGGTCCTCCTCCACGCGCAGCAGCACGGGGTCGTTGACGATTCCGCCGTCGGGCAGGCACAGGAACACGTACTTGCACTGCTGGACCTCGCACTTGTTGAGGTCGCGGGCAACGAGCAGGTTGGTGAAGTCGAAGGCGTCCGGCCCGCTGATCTCGATCTGCCGCTCGACTCCCACGTCCCACAGCGTCACGCCGTTCAGCAGGTGCCAGTACTCCTCGACCGGGTCGCCGTAGTGCCTGGGGTGGTAGGTGTGGTTGTAGACGGCGTACATCTGGATGCCATGACGGCGCGAGGCGTAGAAGTACGGCGACTTGCGGATCCGCGTGTAGAGCAGGATCTCGGGGTGCTCATTGATCTCTGCCACGGGGCGCTCCTCCTTCTGTCGACCTACTCGTGGTCCTGCGTCCAATCAGCCGCTCGACGAGCTGTCGCCGCCATCCCTCGGTGCGCTCCAGCTCATTGAAGGTATAGATGTGGAAGCCCGCGATCCGGGCGGCGGGGTCGGCGATCAAGGGACCGAGCTCCCCCACCAGGGTTGTCGGCGTGTATACGCGCGCCAGGGCGAGCCGCCTGACCCACGCGCCGTGCGCCTTCAGAAAGCGCGCCGACTCGCCCAGGCCGATCCTCCGCGAGATCCGCAGCAGCTTGCGGTTGTTGACTGTGCCCGGCACTCCGATCCAGATCGGGAGCAGGGTACCCCGGTCGCGCACGCGCCGAACCCAGGTCGAGATCACCTCGGCCTCGAAGCAGATCTGGCTGACGATGTACGTGGCCATGGGCTCCTTCTCGAACATCGCCTCGATCGTGGTCTCGTCGCTGATCACGTGGTGGCTTTCGGGGTAGCCCGAGATCCCGACCTCCGCAAAGCGCTCGCGGAGCTCGCCCATCGCCGAGAGGAGGGCCGCGGCGCTGGCGAAGTGCCCCGCCGGCTCCCGCGTGTCACCGGCGATCACGAAGAGATCGTTCACGCCCGCGGATCGAAGGCGCCCCACCAGCTCCTCAAGGTGACCGGGGTCGCGCACGAGCCGGGCCGACAGGTGCGGCGTCACCGTGTAACCCGCGGCGCTCAGGCGCTCCACCGGCTCGAGCGTCGCGTCGAGCCCCCTGCTCGGGGAGGCCGTGACCGTGACCTTGATCCCGCGCGGAACGTGCGTCACGACCTCGTCCACGACCCCGTCCACGGGCAGAATCTCGTAGCGCGGGTGCTTCAGCGCCTCGATCAACGCCCCTCGGGACTCCACTTCAGTCGCGGGGCCGGTGCGGACGGGCGACTCAATCCGGCCCATCCTACCTGCGCGGTGATATGCGACCCACGCGCGTGCAACTCCGCCCCCCTCCTATGATGGCGACGCGCGTATGTTGCGGAATTGAGTCGGCGGGTGTTGATCCTTGGCGCACAGGTCTGACATATCACGTTGGGAGGCGGACGGTCAACCCGCCTCGGTGTCGGGGGCGAGGGGCGACGCCGGAGGGCGGCCGACCCGGCGGCCGATCGCCGAGCGCGCGTACTTCGAGCTCCGCGACCGGATCGTGACCTTGCGCCTGCCGCCCGGCGCGGCGCTCGTCGAAGAGGGGCTGATGAAAGAGCTCCGGATCGGTCGCACGCCGCTCCGCGAGGCCATCAAGCGGCTGGCGCTCGAGAACCTGGTCGAGGTCCGGCCGCGGCGCGGGACCTATGTCACGGAGGTCAACGTGGCCGACATCGTCCACATCACCGAGGTCCGCGCGGAGCTCGAGGGCCACGCGGCCCAACTCGCGGCCATGCGCATGGAGGACGCGCGTCGCGCCGAAGCCGAGGCCCTGCTGGCGGAGCTCGAGGCGCTCGATCCTCACGACAGCGACACCCTCATGCACATCGATGAGCGCGTCCACCGGCTCACGTGGGAAACGGCGGGCAATCCTTACCTCCTCGACACCCTCGAGGGCTACTTCGCGCTCTCGCTCCGGATCTGGTACCTCGTGCTCGACCGCGTGCCCGGACTCTGGACGGCGGTGCACGAGCAACGCGAGATGATCCAAGCCCTGCTCGCGCGCGACGGCCCGCGCGCCGGAGCGCTGATGAAGGAGCACGTCCTCACGTTCCAACGGGAGATCGTCGTTGCCTTCACCCGCTGAGCGGTGACGGCGCAATGGCCGGTGGAGAGCGGCCGCGGGAGGCGATCCCAGCAGGTGTGATATATCGGCCCCTCTCCCAGTCCCGAGGTGACCGCTTGGCGGACCAGCCCCAACCATCCAGCTCCCTCCCGGCCGCGGCGCGCGCGGTCGTGATCGGCGCCGGCATCGTCGGTAACAGCATCGTGGACCACCTCGCCCGACTCGGGTGGAGCGACCTCGTGCTGATCGACAAGGGACCGCTGCCGAACCCGGGCGGCTCGACCGGACACGCGTCCAACTTCATCTTCCCGGTCGACCACTCGCGCGAGATCACCGCGCTCACGCTCGACAGCATGGAGCAGTACGAGCAGCTGGGCGTGTTCACCGAGTGTGGCGGGTTCGAGGTCGCCCGCACCGAGGAGCGCATGGAGGAGCTCCGGCGCCGGATGGCCTCCGCCGCGTCGTGGGGAGTCGAGCCGGTTTCGTTGGTGACCCCCGCCGAGGTCAAGGAGCTCGTTACCTACATCGACGAGAGCGTGATCATCGGCGGCTTCTATACACCGAGCGTGGGAGTGGTCGATTCGGTCAGGGCTGGGACGCTGATGCGCGAGCGCACCGTGGAGGCGGGCGCCTTGACCGTCTCGGCGAGCAACGAGGTGCTCGGTATCGAGGTCGCGCAGGGGCGGGTGAAGCGCGTGCGTACGAGCCGGGGTGACATCGACACCGACACGGTCGTTATCTGCTGTGGCGTATGGAGCCCGCGGATGGCGCGTATGGCCGGCGCGGCGATCCCGCTCACGCCGGCGGTCCACCAGATGATCGACATCGGGCCGGTGTCGCGATTCGCGGACGCTGAGGGCCCCATCGAGCATCCGATCGTCCGGGACATGGACCCGAACATGTACGAGCGCCAGGACGGAAGTGACCTCGAGATCGGCTCGTACGCCCATCGCCCGATGTTCCGAGACCCCGACGAGATCCCCTCCCTCGAAGATGCCGAGCTATCGCCCACCGAGCTCCCGTTCACCCCCGATGACTTCACACAGCAGATGGAGCATGCTCGCGAGCTCATGCCCGAGGTCGTCGGCGAGGACTCGGTGAGCATCAAGTACGCAATCAACGGCCTGCTCTCGCTCACGCCGGACGCCCTGCCGATCCTCGGCGAGACACCCGAGCTCAACGGTCTCTGGTCGGCAGCCGCGGTGTGGGTCAAGGAGGGCCCCGGCGTCGGGCGGGGGATGGCCGAGTGGATCGTCCATGGTGCGCCTGAGATCGACCTCCAGAGCTCGGACGTCGCCCGGTTTTACGAGTGCCAGAGGACGGTGGAGCACGTCAGGGCGCGGGCCGCCGAGGGCTTCAACAAGACGTACGGCATCGTCCACCCCGGCGAGCAGTGGGAGTCGGACCGACCCGTCCGGCTGCCGCCCTTCTACGAGCGCGAGCGGGAGCTGGGCGCGATGTTCTTCGAGGCCGCCGGCTGGGAGCGCCCCCACTGGTACGAGTCGAACCAACCGCTGCTCGAGCAGTACGCCGAGCGCGTGAACGACCGCGAGGTGGAGTGGGACTCGCGGTGGTGGTCGCCGATCATCAACGCCGAGCACCTCGCGATGCGCGACCGGGTCGCGATGTTCGACCTCACGGCCTTCTGCATCTTCGATGTGGTTGGCTCCGGCGCGCTCGAGAGCGTGCAGCGGATCGCCGTTCGCCAGATGGACGTGAAGCTCGGACGGGTCGTCTACACGCCGATACTCACGCCGGGCGGAGGCTTTCGCGCCGACCTGACCATCATGCGGCTTGGCGACGACCACTTCCGGGTCGTCACGGGCGGCGCACATGGGATGGCGGACCTCAAGTGGTTCGCCGACCACCTCGCGGAGGACGGCAGCGCGCAGCTCTTCGACCTCACCTCGAGCTGGTGCACGCTCGGCCTGTGGGGGCCACGGTCGCGCGACGTCCTCGCGAGCATCACGAGCGACGACGTGTCGCACGAAGGCTTCCCGTTCGCCTCCTGCCGTACGATCGAGGTCGACTCGCTGCGCACGCTCGCGTCGCGTATCTCCTACGTCGGCGACCTGGGCTGGGAGCTCCACGCCCCGCTCGAGCAGGGCGCGAAGCTCTGGGACATCGTGTGGGAGGCCGGGCGCCCGCACGGCGTCGTGCCCGCCGGCATCGGCGTGTACGGCACCACCGGCCGGCTCGAGAAGTGCTACCGCGCCTTTGGCTTCGAGCTCGACGGCGAGTACGACGTTGTCGAGGCCGGCATGGCCTGGGGAAAGGTCAAAGAGCAGGACTTCATCGGGAAGGAGGCGCACCAGCGCCACCGCGAGGACGAGCCCGCGGCGGTGCTGGGCACGCTCACGGTGGACGACCACCACTCGAGCAACGGGCAGGAGCGCTACATGCTCGGCGGCGAGCCGATCCTGACCCGTGAGGGCGCTCCGCTTATCGACCGCGAGGGCCGGCGCTCGTTCGTCACCAGCGCCGGCGCGGGCCCGTCGCTGGGCAAGCACATCCTGCTGTCCTACTTGCCTCCCGAGCACGCGAACACCGGCGAGCAGCTGGCCGTGGAGTACATGGGCGAGCGCTACCCGGTGACGGTGGAGCGGGTCGACTCGACACCGCTGTTCGACCCCGACAACGAGAGGATCAGGTCGTAGGGACGAGGGCTTAGTCGGCTCCGGCGGCCTCGGCGATCCGACAGTACGCGGCCGCAGGATCGGCGTCGCCGAACACCGCCGAGCCCGCGACGAACAGCGTCGCGCCCGCCTCGGCGACCGACGCGACGATCTCCGCCTCGATGCCCCCGTCGACGGCCAGCACCGGCATCGGGGCCTCCTCCCGCAGCCGGGCGACCTTGCCCGGCGAGGAGGCGATGAACGACTGCCCTCCCCAGCCCGGGTTGACGGTCATGCAGAGCACGAGGTCGGCGGCGTCGCCGAGCTCGGACACGGCGCCGACCGGCGTCCCGGGGTTGAGCGCGATTCCGGCGAGGCAGCCGAGCTCGCGAACCGCCGACAACGTCCTCGACGCGTGCGGGGTCGCCTCGGCGTGGAAGGTGACGCAGTCGGCGCCGGCTCGCGCGAACTCCTCGACCTGGGCCTCGGGGCGCTCGATCATCAGGTGAACGTCGATCGCCCCGCCCGCGGAGTGCACGCGCTCGGCGATCGCCCCGACCACGAGCGGCCCCATCGTGATCGGGGGGACGAAGTGCCCGTCCATCACGTCGACGTGGATGAGCCGCGCGCCCACCCCCATCACCTCGTCCACCTGGGAGCCGAGCCGCGAGAAGTCGGCGGAGAGGATCGACGGCTCGACCCGCCGACCCGCGAACAGCTCGCGCCTGCTCACGCCGTCCCGCCCGGGACCGCGAGATTTGCTCGCAAATCTCGCGTTGTCATTGTCATATCGGCCGCAGCATCGATTGGTGGCACTGCTGGCACAGCATGTCCTGGGTCGAGCTCATGCGGCTGATCGTCTGGTGGGCCCCGCAGCTCGGGCACTGCGAGACGAGCTCGAAGCGGCGCAGGCAGTACACGCAACGAAACCGCGCCGGGAGCTGCGTCGGTCGCAGCCACGGCTCTCCGCATCCCGGGCACGCCGGCCTCGGGAGCTCGGCGTTGGCGGCGGACTCCTCCACCTCATGCCTCCGCGCGACGAAGCCTGGCTACGAAGAAGCCGTCGGTCCGGTCGCGGTCGGGGCGAAGCTGGAGCAGCCGGGCGTCGTGGGCGGACGCGAGCTCAGGGTGAGCCGCGCCGAGGTCGTCGGGGGCGAGCGTCGAGCCGAGGCGGTCGAGCAGCGCGACGATCCGGTCCTCGTTCTCGCGCCGCGAGATCGTGCACGTCGAGTACACGAGGGTGCCGCCGGCGCCCAGCTCTTCCGCGCCCCGCTCCACGATCGCTCCCTGAAGGCGGGCCAGCTCCGCGACTCGATCCGGTGACTTGCGCCACCGGGCGTCGGGCCGGGACGCCAGCGTGCCGAGGTCCGAGCAGGGCGGATCCACAAGGACCCGATCGTAACCTCCGCCGGCGCGATCCCGTGCAGCGTCGGATTCGCTCACCCGGACGCACTCCGCCCCCACACGCCGGCACAGCTCGCGGATCTCGGCCGCCCGCCCGGGATGGTTCTCGACCGCGACCACCTCGCCCTCGTTGCGCATCCGCGCGGCGATCTGCGTCGTCTTGATCCCCGGGCCGGCACACAGATCGAGTATCCGCTCGCCCGGGTGGGGGTCGAGCAGCTCGACGACGAACGCCGAGGCCCGCGACTGCGCGAGCACGGCGCCCGCATCGATCTCGCGAGCGATCCGGGCCCCGATCGGGCCGCGAACGACGAGCGACTCCGGCGCGGCCGGCGATCGCGCCGGGCGCTCCACGGGCGCGCCGGCGCGCCGGAGCTCGGCGAGCGCTTGCTCCGCCGGCCTGCGGAGCTCGTTCACCCGCAGCGCGGTCTCGGCGGGCTCGTTGTCGGCGGCCATCACGGCCCGCGCGTTCTCCGCACCGAGCTCGGACCACCACATCTCCGCCAGCCACCGCGGGTGCGAGAGCGCGACCGCCGCTTCGCCGGGGCTCGCTTCGGAGAGGCCGTCGAGCAGCGCCGCCCGCTCCCGCGCGGCGCGTCGCAGCAGCGCGTTGACCACCCCCGACCCGCGCCGCTCCCCGGCGCCCTTCGCCAGCTCCACCGCCTGGTCGACCGCGGCGTGGTCCGGCGTCGCGTCCGCGAACAGGAGCTCGTAGAGGCCGAGTCGAAGCGCCGCGAGCAACGGCGGGTCGAGCTCGCCCGCCGGGCGGTCGGCGAGCGCGGCGATCAGGTGGTCGAGGGTCCCCCGGCGCTGGATCGCCCCGTAGGCGAGCCGCTGGGCAAGCGCGCGATCGCGGCCCTCGAGGCCGTGCCGGCGCGCGGCGGCGGGGAGCGCGCGATTCGCCCACGCCCCATCCTCGAAGGTGCGCCGGAGGACCTCGTACGCGGCCCGCCGGGCGGGCGCCACCCGATCGTCGCTCATCGCGCCGCGGCGAGAACGGCGTGGCCGCGAAGGTAATCCTCCGCGGCCATCGGCCTGCCGCCCGCCGGCTGCACGACGAGCAGCTCGAGGACCCCGCTGCTGCACCCCAGCCGCAGCTCGCCGCCGGCCGCCTCCAGGGCAGCGACGTCGAGCGCGCCGGCCGCGGGGCGCGCCCGGGCGACCCCGAGCCGGGTGCCGTCCTCGAGCTCGAGGTAGGGACCGATGTGCGGGGTGAGCGCGCGGACGGTCGCCGCGAGCTCCTCCGCGGAGCGCTCCGGGTCGAGGCGGCGCTCCCGGGCGGCGATCTTCTCCGCGTAGGTGGCTTCGGCATCGTCCTGGTCTCGCAGCTCCAGCCTCCCCGCCCCGTCGAGGTCGAGGGCGCGAACGAGCAGCTCGCCGCCGAGCTCCGCGAGCCGGACGGACAGCGAGCCGAAGTCCTCGTCCGGGCCGATCGCCGTCCGCTCCTGGAGCGCCACCGGGCCGGAGTCGAGTTCCTCGGTCACCCGCATCACGCTGACGCCGGTCTCGGCGTCCCGGGCCATGATCGCGCGCTCGATCGGCGCCGCCCCCCGCCATCGCGGGAGCAGCGAGGGGTGGACGTTTAGCAGAGGAGACTCCGAAAGCAGCGACTCGCCGAGGAGCTGTCCGAACGCGCACAGCGCGACGACGTCGGGCGCCACCGCGCGAATCCGCTCCACGGATCGCTCGTCGTTCACGTCCTCCGCCTGAACGACCTCGATCTCGAGCGCCCGTGCCTCGTCGGCCGCCGGAGGGGACGCGAGCCGCCGCCCCCTCCCCCGCGGGCGGTCGGGCGGGGTGACCACGAGCGCCGGTCGGTGCGGGGAGTCGGCCAGCCGGCGGAGCACGTCGGCGGCGAACGCCGAGGTACCCAGGAACACGGTCCGGCAGCCTGCTTCGCTTCGCGTCCGCGGCTGCCGGGTTTGTTGCGTCAAGCCTCGGCTGGCGCCGCCTCCGCCTCCGCCTCCTCCTCCTCCTCGCGAGGCGGGCTGAAGCTGGTCCCCTCGCGCAGGGCGCGGAGCGCGCCCTTGCGCTGCTCCCGCGTCGCGCGCTCGATCATCAGCACCCCGTCGAGGTGATCGATCTCGTGCTGGAGCACGCGAGCCTCGAGGCCGGATGCCTCGATCAGCACGGGATCGCCCTCGATGTCGCGTCCCGTGACGCGCACGTGGAGCGGCCGCTCGACGTCGACGATCACGCTCGGCAGGCTGAGGCAGCCCTCCTCCGCGGTCGCGAGGTCGCCCGATGCCCACTCGACCTCCGGGTTGACGAGCGGCGTCGCGGGAGCGTCCGGGCCCGCCTGGAAGACGAGCAGGCGGCGCATGATCCCGAGCTGCGTGGCGGCCAGCCCGACCCCGATCGCGTCGCGCATCAACCCCACCATCCGCTCCGCCTCGGCCCGCAGGCCCTGGTCGAACTCGGTCACCGGGCTCGCGGGGCTCTTGAGCACGGGATCGCCGAAGCGCCGGATGGTCGCCAGCGCCGCGCTGCGGCGCTCGCGCGCCTCGGGATCGAGGTCCAGGCCCGCGTCGCTGGCCGGGCCCTGGGGGGTGACAGGGCCCTCAGCGTCCTCACGGGGATGCTCCTCTTCACGCGTCTCGTCGCTCATCGACTTCGAGTCTAGTCCGCGTCCACCATCGATCCCCGCGGGCACGCGACTGCTTTCGGGCGGAAGGGGAAGCGGAGTCGGGAGCGCCCGCCGTCGCTTCGTGCTCGTCCGGAGCGGGAGGAGGCACCTCCGTCCGGTTTAGACTTGGTCGAGTACGAGAATCGGCACGCTCCCTCCAGCGAGACGGTGGGGCCAGCCGTGGGAGACTCGGTCAGTTCGATTTTCGATCCCGAGCAGAGGTGGCAGCGGATGAACCTCCCAGACCCGCAAGCCCCGAGCCCGTCGAGCCACGCACCCCGAGCGCAGACCCCGATCTTCCGAGCGATCGCGTACGGGATCCACGCGCCCAATCCGCACAACACCCAGGCGTGGAAGTTTGAGCTGGTCTCCGACACGGAGGCGTTGCTCTACATCGACGAGCGACGGCTGTTGCCGGCGACCGATCCACCGGCCCGGCAGATCCACATCGGGGCCGGCTGTTGCATCGAGACACTCGCCGTCGGCATGTCCGAGAGTGGCGATGAGACCGATGTTGAGTACCTGCCGCGCGGAGCCCACGGATTGGAGGAGGTCGGGCGCATGCCCGTCGCGAGGGTCGCGCTGCGCCCGAGCGCATCAAGGTGCCGAGACGACCTTGCGGACGTCATCGGGCAACGTCAGACGAACCGGAAGCCCTACATGGGACCCTTCCTGAGCGACGAAGAGGCGGAGGTGATCCGCGGTCAGATGTCGTCGGACGACATCGAGGCCGTGATCCTCAACCAGCCGGAGGAGATGCGGCCGCTGCTCGACATCTTCTCCCGGGCCATGGAGATCGAGGCGACGACGCGTCACCTCTACGAGGAGACCAGGGTTTGGTTTCGGTTCAACGAAAGTCAACGAAGAGCCCACCGCGACGGCTTGAGCATCCCCCAGACTGGGACCGACGGCCTGAAGCGCCGCCTAACCGAGTGGAACCTGCGGAACGGCAATCCCCGACAGTGGTTCAGTCCCCGCTCGATCCGCCCATTCCTGAAGACCTACCGCCGGGGGATCGATAGCGCCAGAGGACTGGTGCTGCTGAAGACGAAGACCAACCACCAGTCGGACTGGCTGGAGGTGGGACGCACCTTCGCCCGGGTCACGCTCGCCCTCACACTGCTCGGCCTCACCTCACATCCCTACAGCCAGGTTCTGCAGGAGTTCCCGGAAATGGCCGCGCTGCAAACCGAGTTCAACCAACTGCTCGGAGTTCGAGAGCCGGAGAAGATCCAGATGGCGGTCAGGGTCGGTAGGGCCGAGCGGGCCTACTTCGCGTTGCGCCGAGATCCGGCTGACTTCATCACCGATCGTACGGCGGGTTCCGACGCGACCCCTTCCTGAAC
>JBOGZL010000099.1:0-3202 GCA_050697195.1 Solirubrobacterales bacterium | reverse complement strand
ATCTGCGCCCCATCCTTTCAATCGACGTGGACGCAGCGGCCTTCGCCGCCAGCCGCCTGGTCCCTGCATTTCGTTAGGCGCTCTAAGTGGGCGCGCATCGAGGGCCTGCAGCGCTTCGCCCTCGTCGTGCGCGCCGCGAAGCGCGTCCCGACGATCGGCACCGCGAGCGTGCGCGCGACGGTCCGGCGGAAGCGCTTCGGGCTCCTGAGCTACCGGGCGGCGCTCGCCGACGGCGAGCCGCTCCGCTTCACGGTCCCGTAGGAGAGGAGAGGGGCGGCCCGCCGCGGGTTGCCCTCATGCTCGCAATGAGCAGTCTCGAAAGGTGCATCGGGTCAGGGCCGGGAAGCCCAATTCGTAGCGCTTGAACAAGGGCTTCCGACCATCGATGTTCAGATTAGCGATGTGCTGCCCCGGCTCGGATTGGCTCGCGTCGGTTCGGGCCTTCTCGGGCTGCCGGCGCGGGTCAGCAACTTGATATTTACAAGCCGTTGTCTTCCCGGAGTTCCGCACGAGGTGGGTGCCCGTTGAGGTCGCGATGCCGCATGAGCAGCGGGGTTGCGGCTGTTTCGGGCGCGTGACGGGGTGTGCCTACGCCGGCTGGGCCGGGGCGGCGGGGGTGATCCGGCCGAAGCGGGCCGGTTCGGGGACGCCGAGGGCCGCGTGGAGTGCGCGCTGGCTCGCGGTGAGTTCGCTTGTCTGGGTGAAGTCGCCGTCGCTGGAGCGGAAGTGGCCCTGGCGGATCTGGCCGAGCTCCGCCCGGATCGTACGCCAGGTCTCGTCGGTGCGGGTCTCGGCGAGGCGGACGAGCACGAGCGCGAGGAAGCAGATCAGGACGTGGGCGCGGATGCGGTCGTCCTTGCGGTGGAAGACCGGGCGCAGCAGCAGCGTGCCCTTGAGCTCGCGGAAGGATCGCTCCGCCTCCTGGAGCTGTTTGTAGCCGAGTGCGATGTCCTCGGCGGAGAGCGAGGCGTCGCTGGTGGTGAGCAGGTACTTGCCGTCGAGCCGCTCCTCGGCGACGATCTTGGCCCGGTCGAGGACGAGCCGGCCCGTCGGCGTCTGGCGCAGGTAGCGGGAGAGGGTCGGGTGGTCGCGCAGTGCGCACTCGCCGCGCAGGTGCGCCTCCCGTTCGCTCTTCGTCTTCGCGCGCTGGCGCTGCTCGGCGAGGCGGGCGAGCTGCGCCTCGATCCGCTCGATGCGCTGCTGGCGGCGGGCGCGGTCGCGCTCGGCCTCGGCCGGGTTGTGGCAGACGACGTAGCGGAGGGCCGCGTCGCCCTCGCCGACACGGACCTCTTTGACGCGCAGGTTGTCGCGCACGCTGCGGTAGCGGCCCTGGCGGGAGAGCGCCTGCTCGGTCTCGGGCATCCCCGAGCGCAGCTTCACGCCTGCGATGTAGTGGCCGCCGCCCGAGCGCAGCGCGCGCAGGTTGTCGCGGCCGGAGAAGCCGGAGTCGACCACGTAGATCGCGCGGCCGAGCCGCCAGCCAGCGAGGTCGTGCTTGACCTGCTCGACCAGCGTCTGGTCGTTGCGGTTGCCCGGCCAGACCCAGACGCGGACGGGGATCCCCTCACGGGTGACCGCGAGCCCGATCACGACCTGGGGCAGGTCGGGCCGGTGGTCCTTCGAGTGCCCCAGCCGCCGCAGCGGCCGCTCGCCGTCGCTCTCCTCGTCGCCGCCGTCCTCCTCGACGTCGACCTCGAAGTAGGTCGAGGTGGTGTCGAAGAAGATCACGTCCACCTCGAGATTCAAGAGGGTCGCGACCGAGAAGAAGACCGACTCCTGCACCCGCTCCGAGCAGGCGAGCAGGAAGTCCATCGCCCGGTACAGCTCGTCGTCGGAGACCGACCCGATCCCCGGAAGGACGACGTCCCGGCCGAGCCAGCGGGTCGCCTCCAGCTTCGAGGCCGGCTCCAGGCAGCGCTGGCAGACCATCGCGAAGATCGCCCGCTCCACCCCGGAGCGACCGCGGCCGCGACCCGCAACACGTGCGATCGCCTTGCCGATCCCCAGCTGCGCCCACAACCGGTCGAGCACGTGCGGGCCGCCCGCCTCCGGTGCCGAGATGAACCGGAAGCCCTCCGGCGCCTGGGCGCGCAGCGTCTCCTCGCCACCCAGGAAGCGCTGGATCGAGCGCACCAGCCGCACAAGCGCCTCTCGGTCGAGCTGGTCCTCGCGGCCGAAGTTGTGGATCACCCGCGCGACCGGGACGCCGCGCTCGTTGCGCTCGTTGTGCGCCAGCTGCAGGTAGCGCACCGACTCGCCCCGCTTCGTCCGCTTCACCGTCGCCCGCAGATACACGATGCCTACACGATGACACACCTACCGGACAACATCGCGCACCACACGCAAAACGGTGTGCCTACGCGAGTTGGACTCCCGCGAAGCCGAAACCGCTCAACCAAGCCAGATACAGTCGTCCAGAGGCCGAATCGCCCTACTTCGTGCGGAACTCGGGTCTTCAGCGAACCGTGATTCCTGCGGATCTTGCCATTTGTGTCAAGGCTCTCCGGAATTCCCCAGAGCTGCTCACGCAAATTCCCCACCCTCGTGACGGCGCTGAGAGCGCTTCTGCGGTCGCGCCGGGGCTGATCGGGGGTGGCGTGATTGTGCTCGGGAGGGGTCGATCGGCCGTGTTCGGTCGCGGCCGGTCCGGATCGGCGCGCTGAGAGTCGTTCTGCGGGCTCGGGAGCGGCGGCGGCGGGTGATCAGTCGCCGGTTTTGGGCGCTTGGAGTCCTGCGCGAAGGGTTTCGAGCCGTTCGTGGTGGCGGCGCATGCGGTAGGAGGGGCCGTTGATCGTGAGCACGGTGCCGTGGTGGAGGAGCCGGTCGAGGATGGCGGCGGCGACGGTGGTGTCGTCGAAGATCTCGCCCCAGCTGGCGATGCCGCGGTTGGTGGTGAGGATGATCGAGCCGTGCTCGTAGCGGCGCGAGACGACCTGGAAGAGGTGGCTGGCGGCTTCGGCCGGCAAGGGAAGGTAGCCGAGCTCGTCGATGATCAGGAGCTGCGGGCCATTCCAGAAGCGCATCGTGGTCTGCCAGCGGCCCTCGAGCGCGGCGCGCTGGGTTTTGGTGACGAGCTCGGCGGCGGTGGTGTAGTAGACGCGGTGGCCGTGCTCGGCGGCGTGGCGGCCGAGGGCGACGGCGAGCATCGTCTTGCCGACGCCGGGCGGCCCGATCAGCAGCACGTTGGCGTGCTCGGCGACGA
>JBOGZL010000098.1:0-3615 GCA_050697195.1 Solirubrobacterales bacterium | reverse complement strand
ATGCCGGTCCCAGCGGCGGTCCCTATCGTGACAACCCCCACGACAAAGGAGTTCAACTATGCGCATCACGTCATCGGTCACCGCCATTTCCTGGATTCCGTCGGAGGCGATCGAGGGCCTGCCCAAGCTCCCGTTCGAGCTCGGCGTCGGGCACTACGACGAGCCGCCCCCTGACCAGCTAGGAGAAGGCGACCTCGAGCGTTTGCGCGATGCCGACCGTTTCCGCGAGGCAAACGAGCTTCGGGCTTGGATCGAGGTCGAGGACGGCGGCAAGATCGTCGGCCACGGCCACGAGGGTGGTGGCCTCGTCGGATCAACGACTTTCCGCTTCGGCCCGAAGGATGTGCTCGTGCCCGGCGTCGCCTTCGACACGCTGCGGCCCGAGCCGGAAGTGCAGGACGAGGCGGTGCGCTTCGTGCAGACCGTGGGTGGGCACGCCGGCTTTCCGGCCCCCCGGAGGGTCAAAGGCAAGCCGTTCTTCCGCGTCGACTCGTCGACGGCGTGGACGACCCTTGCGCTCACAATCGATGCCGACGGCTCCTCCCATCACGAGCTCGTGGGCGCGAGCCCATTCCCGCGCCACTGGATCTATGACCGAGACGGCGCGCTCGTACAGAAGGCCGGGACGCTCGACTTCAAGACCTGGTATCGGGAAGCGCACGGCGAGCACACGCCGTGGGGCAACGAGGAGTCTGAGGCGTTCGTGACGACGGCCGAAACCGCGCTGGAGCGCCAGCTCTCGCGTGAGCTCATGGCCGGCGACGCAATCCCCGAGCGGCGGAGCATCGAGCCTGGCGAGACGCTCGTTGAGCAGGGCGAGACCGGAGAGGAGCTGTTCTTGCTCCTCGATGGTGTTGTGGTCGCGGAGGTCGACGGCGAAGAGCTCGTGGAGATCGGACCGGGAGCGATCCTCGGCGAGCTCGCCGCGCTCGAGGGCGGAGTCCGGACGGCGACGCTGCGCGCCCGGACGGGTTGTCGTGTGGCTGTGATTTCGGTCGCGCTGATCGATCGCGCCACGAGAGACGAGCTCGCCGCCGCCCGCACGCGCCACGAGCGCTAAATGAACCGACGGGCGGGCCCACGAACACGGGCGGGATGGCACCCGCCTTGACTGATCGATAGTCGTCACCCAACCTAAGCGACGTGCAGCCCGAGGTCCGGTACGCAAGCAGCGACGGCGCCGCCGTCGCCTTTCAGGCGGTGGGCGAGGGGCCCCTCGACCTCGTCTTCCTTCCGGAGTGGATGAACAACCTCGAGATGCAATGGCAGGACCCTCGCCTCGCAAGGTTCCCCACTCGACTCTCGACGTTCAGTCGGGTGGTGATGCTGAACATGCGCGGGATCGGGCTCTCCGATCCCCTCGCCCAGGGCGAGTCGACCACGATCGAGCAGTGGATGGATGACATCTCGGCGGTCCTGGACGCCCTTGGCTCGACGCGGGCGGCGCTTCTCGGCACGGGGATTGGCGGCAGCCTGGCGATGGTCTTCGCCGCCACCTACCCGAGGCGCACGAGCGCCCTTGCCCTCGTGAACTCCACCGCTCGCAGCTCGGCGGCGCCCGACTATCCGTTCGGGATCGACCGGGCGTGGCGGGAGCGGACCCAGGAGCAGATGGGCCGTTCGTGGGGCCAGGCGTCCATCCTCGCGCTGCAGGCGCCGGAGCTGGCCAATGACAGTCGGTTTCGGGAGTGGTACTCCCGCTTCGAGCGCTACGGCGCGAGCCCCGGCATGGCGTTGGACGTGCTGCGGATGGTCCACGACCTCGATGTCCGGGACGTGTTGCCGGCCATCCAGTGCCCGGTGCTCATCTTGCACCGCAGCGGCGATCCGATCACGCGGGTCGAGCACGGACGCTACCTCGCCGAGCACCTTCCGGGAGTTCGGTACGTCGAGCTGCCGGGCGAGGGCCATGCCTACTGGTCGGGCGACCCCGACGACCTCCTCGACGAGATCCAGGAGTTCCTCACCGGCGCGCCGCCGGTCTCGGCGGTCGACCGGGTCCTGGCCACGCTGCTGTTCACCGACATCGTCGGCTCGACCGAGGCCGCCGCCCGGCTGGGCGACGAGCGCTGGACGAGGCTCCTCGACGAGCACCGCCTTCTCGTTCGCCAGCAGCTGGAATTGTTCCGCGGTAGCGAGATGGATTCGACCGGTGACGCATTCATGGCCACGTTCGATGGCCCGGCGCGGGCGATCCGGTGCGCGGCCGCGATTCGGGATGTCGTGAGGTCAATCGGGCTCGAGATCCGGGCCGGTCTCCACACCGGCGAGGTTGAGCTGCGCGGCGAGCGGATCGCCGGAATGGCCGTGCACATCGGACAACGCGTGCAGGCGGAGGCCGAGTCGAGCGAGATCCTGGTGTCGCGAACGGTTGCAGACCTAGTTGCCGGATCCGGAATCCGATTCAGCGACCGAGGCAACCGTCCGCTCAAGGGCGTGCCCGGACGATGGCAGCTCCTCGCCGCGGATCCCTCCGGCGCCGAGACGCCCTAACGTGGTTCCCGACCGCGCAAGGGGGGCTGAAATCCCGGCCGATCGCGGGCCAGATCCGATTTTCTCGCCCCGCGCCGCGAAGTCGCTCAGGCGAGAGCGGCTGAGGTCGCGCCGTCAATCGAGCTTGAGCGCGGTCGGACCGTACGAGGTGGATGCACGGTGGACGGATCACATCGGTCGGAGCGAATCCTCCGTCCCAATCCGGCTATCGCGGGGTAGCGCCCCCAGCGTGTAGTAACGGCAAGCAGGGGACCGAGCTGGCCGAGGTGATCGTGGAGAAGATCAAGTCGGCGGTGAACGCGATCACGTTCAACTGATGTACCGATCTCGCCCGCCCCGACCCTGATCCGACTGGAAAAGGGGGAGAGCGGGTGGTTCCGCGGGACCGCGAGGTTCCCGCGGCTCGTTTGACGGCTGGTCTAGGTCGTCGGCGCGGCTTCCGCTTTCACGCGCAAGGAGGCGTCACAGCACCGCGCGCCGACACTGGTGCTCTTCGCCCACTGCGGGAGCCGTAGAGAGGGCGGTTCGGAGGCCTGCCCCCGTGCCGAACCGAGGGCCCGGGATGTTTCGTGACGTCCCTTGACCGGGCACACATCACCGAACCACCCTTTACGGCACACCCTCTTCCGCGCCGCTGCGAAGCGCCTGCTCAGCGTGTCGGGTGTGCCGTTGGGGTTCGGCTTACGGCATGGCGGCTGGGCCGGCCGCCTGACGGTCGGGTTAGGCTGCCGCGTGCGTCGGGCGCAGGCCGAGTTGAGTGAGTCGCTGCTCGCCCCAGGCGCCGAGCGGGGCGAGCGCCGTGTTGAGCGCGATGCCGACGTCGGTGAGCGAGTATTCGACCCGCGGCGGGACCTCGTCGTAGACGGCGCGGTGCACGATGCCGTCGCCCCCCAGTTCGCGCAGTTGCTGGGTGAGCATCTTTTCGCTTACGCCGGGCAGCGCGCGCTTGAGTTCGTCGAAGCGGTGCGTGCGTTCGTTGAGCGCCCACAGGATGAGCGCCTTCCATTTGCCGCCGACGACGTCCATGGACGCGTCGAGGCCGCAGACGTACGGCTCGTTGCGCACCTCATGGATGCTACGCGGCGCGGCGAAGGACATGAAGCGGGGCAGGTGCCCGAGCAG
>JBOGZL010000097.1:0-1613 GCA_050697195.1 Solirubrobacterales bacterium | reverse complement strand
GCGGTGAGCTGCAACGACTACCCGATGATCTGGGACAAGGAAGCCTCCGAGGCGGAGCGGCGCCGGCAGCTCGAGGAGGCGATCCGCGACTACGACCGCGACGCGTTCCCGCCCTACAACCCGCGGGAGGTCGCGCTCCAATCTGAGCTCGGATACCTGATGTGCATCACGTGGCCGCAACCCGGCGAGCACTACGAGCCTCCGAAGCCCGAGGGCGCGAAGGCGCCGAACGTGCCGACGCTGGTCGTCGCGGGCGAGCTCGACGACATAACGACGCCGATCGAAGGCCGCTGGGTCGCGAGGGAGTTCCCGAACTCCGAGTACTACCTCGCCCGGAACAACGGCCACGTCAGCTCGCTGTACGACTCGCAGGCCCCGGAGGCGAAGCGGATCAGGAGCTTCCTGGCGGCCGAGATCGGCGGCTAGACAGCAAACGAGCCCCGCGTTCGGCGGAGCTCGGAAGCGTTAAGTGCGGTCGCTCCGGCGAACGCGGCGGCGCACCTTGCGGGGCGGCTGGACCACGCGGCCGAGGACTGCTGCCATTGGACCTATCAGCATCTTGATTCCTCCTTAGTGTTCATCGAGCGTAGATGGGGCGACCGCGTTGCTGTGTGCAATCATCACACTGCTGTTTCGTGACCGGCTAACACGTTACACTAGTCACCATGACCTGTCAACCCCGTTTATGGGTCACGGTATGCTTGAAGGACGATGAATCTCGATGAGCTCACCCGGATGGTCGAGTCGAAGCCCGCGCCGGCTCCCCTGCTGGCGCTTCAGGCGTTCGTCAACACGGTCGACGTCGAGAGCGGGGTCGACCTCCTCGACTCGCCGACCGAGTTTCGCGATTGGCTGCGCGACACCGAGCTCGAGAGCCAGCGAATGGCGATCTCTGCCGCGGACCTGCGGCGGGCGAGGAGGCTGCGGGACACCTTCCGCACGCTTCTGAGCGCGAACGCCACCGGGGAGCTCGACTCCCGGGCCGCGGGAACCCTGCGCTCCGAGGCCCGCAAGCGACGGATCCCACTCACCGCCGGTCCCGACGGGCGCCTCGGGCTCGACATCTCGCCCGTCCACTCGGTGGACGACCTCCTCTCGCTGCTGGTCGGGGTCGCGTTCCAGGCCCAGGTCGAGGGGCAATGGGAGCGGCTCAAGCTTTGCCGCAACGACGAGTGCCGGTGGGCGTTCTTCGACTCCTCGCGCAACCGCGGCGGCACGTGGTGCGAGATGAGCGTGTGCGGCAACCGGATCAAGAACCGCCACTACAGACGGCGTCATCCGGCCCGGGCGTAAGACGCACATCCGCCTATAGGCTGGCGTCACTGTCATCGTCGATCAGACGGCGGTCCCGCTCGCCACGCCGCACGTGATCGCCGACCTCGGCGGGAACCTCGGCGAGTCGCAGTGGGTGCTGACGGCAAACGTGCTCCCCTCGCCGCGTTCATGGTCTTGGGCGGAAGGCTCGGGGACCTGCTCGGCCCGCGGCGGATCTTCCTGATCGGCTCGGTGGTGTTCGGCGTCTCGACGGCGCTCGCCGGCTCCGCCCAGGACATGACCTGGATGATCGCCGCGCGCGCCGCGCAGGGAGCCGGGGCGGCGCTGATGATGCCGAC
>JBOGZL010000096.1:0-22729 GCA_050697195.1 Solirubrobacterales bacterium | reverse complement strand
GCCCGGGTCGGCCCCGGGCTCTCGCTACTGGTCGGGATGATCCCGAAGGCGTCAGCTACGGCGCACGGCCTTCGCGTCGAGCCTCCGTGCCAGTTCGTCCCGCTGGCGGACCGTCAGCCTGCCGAGCTCGCGGTTCTCGTTCACGGCGAGGGGGATGAGGAACTTCCTGACCCGTGTTCGGCCCCAGCGGCGTTGACTCCGCAGGAGCTCGCTCACGGTCATGGACTCCACCTCCGAGGGGCAGGTCCGGACAACGTCCGCCGCGGTCGCGGCGCCCGCGTTGATCTCGCGCTTCAGCGCAGCCCGGGCGAGCCGGATCTGGTTCGCGTGCGCGAGCGCCCGCATGTGTTGGGGCAGCCGGGCAGGGGCAGCCGTCGACGCAGCAGCTTCCATCGTCACTCCTCCTCGAGTGGTTGGGGCGGTTTCCCAGGGGGGACTATCTGTGCCGTGCGACCCCGGCGGCTTCGAGCCGTAGAGGGCGACGAGAGATTCCCTTCCCCCCGTTCGCTCCCTGCCCCGGGTGCGTCCGGCGCGTCGCAAAGCTATGCGCCGTGGCGACCGCCGTCAACCGCCAGCCCCAAGTGCCCCCGGTGGACGTTCGCTATGAGCATGCTTTTCTTGCCGGCTCGCTCTTGTGCACGGTTGGACAAGACGAAACTCCCCTAACCGGGGGATGGAAAACAACTCCGGCCGGGTTTGGTTTCGGCTTAGCCCCTTGGGAGGTCGGGGAACTGCTCGATGGTCCGGGCGAAGATCTCGAGCGCCCGGTCGAGGTGCTCGCGCTCGTGGGTTGCCATCAGGCTCGTCCGCAGCAGCGCTCCGGCCGGGGGGACCGCCGGGTGGAGCGCGACGTTCGTGTACACGCCGGCGTCGAACAGCGCCTTCCACAGCGTCACCGCCTGCCAGTCCTCTCCGACGACTACCGGTACCACAGGGGTGATCACATCGCTCCCGTCCGGGAGCGTCGTCGGCTCGACGACCCGGAGGCCGAGCTCGGTCAGGCCCCGGTGCAGGTAGGCCGCATTGTCGAGCACACGCGCGTACAGCGGCCCTCCCTCGTCGCGGCAGATGCGCACTGCCTCCAGCGCCGCCCCGACGGCGGCGGGGACGGCCGCCGCCGTGAACAGGAACGCTCGGGAGGCAATTCGCAGGAACTCGATCACGTCCGCGGGGCCGGCGATGAAACCCCCGCATGAGGCGAGGCTCTTGGAGAACGTCCCCATCCGCAGGTCGACCCGGTCCTCGAGCCCGAAGAGCTCGCAGGTGCCGGTCCCGCGCTCGCCCAGCACCCCGACCGCGTGCGCCTCGTCGACCATCAGCCGTGCGCCGTAGCGCTCGCACAGCTCGACGATGTCGGGCACCGGGGCGATGTCTCCCTCCATCGAGAACACGCCGTCGACCACGACCAGCACGCCGCCGCCGTCGGAGGCGGCGCGCTCGAGCATCCGCTCCAGCTTGTCGATCCGGTTGTGCCGGAATGGCCTCAGACGCGCGCCCGACAGCCGGCACCCGTCGAGGATCGACGCATGGTCACCCGAGTCGCACACCACCGTGTCGCCGGGCTCGAGGATCGTCCCGATCGCGCCCAGGTTGGCCTGGTAGCCGGTCGTGAACACGATCGCGTCGTCGTCCTGCATCCACTCGGCGATCTCGCGCTCGAGCTCGGTGTGGAGGGGAATCGTGCCGTTCAGGAGCCTCGATCCGGTGAGCGCGGTGCCGTAGTGCTCGAGCGCGTCGCGGGCCGCCCCCTTCACCCGCTCGTCCCCGGTCAGGCCGAGGTAGTTGTTCGACCCGAGCATGATCGTCTCGCGACCCTCCATCTCGACGACGGGGCCGGCGGCCGACTCGAGCAGCCTGAAGTAGGGGAAGAGGTCGGCCTCCTTGGCCGCGGCGAGCTGCTCGGCGCGGTCGTGGGTCCTGGCCTTCTCGAAGACGTCGGTGGGGGTCGGCGTGCGCGCCTCGGTCACCGCGAAGAGTCTCGCACGTGATCCGATAGCTTGCCGCCGTGGAAGCTACCGACAGGCTCACGGTCCGGCCCGTGCGTGGGCGGCGCGACCTCACACGGTTCATCAAGCTCCCGTTTCGGCTCCACTCGAACCAGGACCGGTGGGTCCCCCCGCTGATCTCGGAGCGGCGTCGATTCCTGGATCGCAGCCGCAACCCGTACTTCGAGCACGCCGACGCGGAGTACTTCCTGTGCGAGCGCGACGGGCGACCGGTGGGTCGGATCACGGCCCAGATCGATCACCGGTGGGACGAGTTCCAGGGCGGAAGCGACGGCATGTTCGGGTTCCTCGAGTGCGAGAACGACCTCGGGGCGGCGCGCGCCCTCGTCGGCGCGGCGGCCGAGTGGGTGCGGGAGCGGGGCCGGGAGCGGCTGGTCGGGCCGATGGACTTCACGACCAACGATGAGTGCGGGGTGCTGATCGAGGGCTACGAGCGCACGCCGATGATCCTCGAGCCCTGGCACCCGCCCTACTACCGCGAGCTGCTCGAGTCCCAGGGGCTCGGGAAGCGGATCGACCTCCTGATGTGGTGGCTGGAGATGGGGGACCTGAAGGAGGGAACCGAGTTCCACCCGATGATCCACGAGGCCGCCGCCAAGGCGCAGAGCGAGCACGGGGTCGTGCTGCGGGGCGTGCGAAAGCGGAACCTCGAGCCGGAGATGCGCGAGTTCATGGACATCTACAACGAGGCGTGGGGTGACAACTGGGGGTTCGTCCCGATCACCGACGCCGAGATCCGGTTCCAGGCCGCGGCCCTGAAGCCGATCCTGAGCGAGGACTGGATGATGATCGCCGAGCGCGACGGTGAGGTGCTCGGCGCGGCGCTCACGCTACCGGACGTCAACCAGGTGCTGGCGAAGATGGGCGGCCGGCTGCTCCCGCTCGGGTGGCTGAGGTTCCTGCTCGGGCGGCGGAAGATCGATCGAATCCGCGTGTTCGCGCTCGGGGTGAGGCCCGAGCACCAGCACCTCGGCGTCGCCGCGGCGCTGTTCGTGCGCCACCTCGAGGCGTCGGCGAAGACCGGGATTCCGGCCGGCGAGATGGGCTGGATCCTGGAGACCAACGAGCCGATGAACCGGGCGATGGAGGGGATGGGCGGCAAGGTCGTGAAGAAGTATCGGTTGTACGAGCTCGCGCTCTGAATCATTCCCGCGACGTACTCCGCTTCGCGTCCGTCGTCGCGGGGTCAGTGGTGACTCGGACCGCCGATACACTGCGCCGGGTGACCGAGGAGCTGCTGGAGGCCGAGGCGATCGAGGAGCCGGTCGCCGCGGGCGAAGTCGAGACGCCGACGCGCCCTCTCCCAGCCCGCCCGAAGAGCGGTGAGGAGCTCGAGGCATGGAAGGGCGAGGTTCGCACCGCGGCGATCGCCGCCGCGGGTGGGATCGTCGCGGGCGTCGCGACCGTCGCCGCCGTGAACGCGGCTCGGGCGGTGGGATCGCGCAAGCCCCGCTCGCGCATCCTGCGCCGGCACTCGAAGCGGGAGCGCGCGGTGGACGTCGTCGCCAGCCGGTCGTTCCTGATCGACGTCCACGTGCTCGGGCGGTAGTTGGTCGCGCCACTCGAGGTCGATGTGCGGCCACCGTGGCCGCACCGGCTGCCGAGGCGAAGCGCGGAGGACGGGGTGACGCGTGTCCGCGACGGGATCGTCCGCCGCCTTCTGCACGTGGACACCTCGCCGGTGATCGTGCACGTGTGGCGGCGTCATGACGGCACGGTGCGGTTCCGCTCGACGCCGGCGGCGGACGGCGTCGAGCGCGGGGCGCTCGAGGTCGCGATCGAGCGGATGCGGTTCGCGCTCGGAGTCGATGACGACCTGCGGGAGTTCTACGACACCTTTCGACGTGATCGCCGGCTCGGCCCGCTGATCCGGCGCCGTCCGTGGGTGCGTCCGAAGCGAAACGCGTGGCCGTGGGAGGCGTTCGCGTGGGCGGTGACGAAGCAGCTCATCGAGTCCCCCCGCGCCGCGAAGATCCAGCGTCGGATCGTGTGGCGATGGGGCCCCGAGCTCGACGGCTTGCGAGACATTCCAGACGCCGCGGCGATCGCCGGCGTCGCCCCGGCCGAGCTTGCGTCGATGGACCTGGCGCCCTCCCGCGCCCTGTCGCTGATCAAGGCGGCCAGGGACGTGGCGGGAGGGCGGTGCGACCTGCGGCTGGTCGACGCCGAGCGACGGCTGCTCGCGATCCCCGGGATCGGAACCTGGACGGTCCGCTGCCTCGGCCTGTTCGGTCGCGGCGATCCCGACGCTCTGCCCTCCGGCGACCTCGGCTACGTCAAGCTGATCGGCCGGCTGGCCGGCCTGGGGCGCCGGGCGACGGTCGAGGAGGTGGAGGAGTTCTTCGCTCCCTACGAGCCCTTCCGGGGGTTGGCGGGAACCTTCATGCTCGCCAACCACAAAGCGCTGGTTGCCGCCGAGGCGCCAGTTCGCCGGGCGGCTTAGGGCGATCGGCTACTCCGGGATCCTCCCCGGCAGAAGCTCGTTCGTCAGCATGTCGTCGATCGGCGGGGCGGTTCCGATCAGGTCCTCGTCGACCATGAATCCGGCGAACTCGCGCCACTCGGCGGGGTCCATGAACCCGTAGGGCCGGCCGCGCTTGCCGGGAACGAGCACCGGCAGCGTCTCGTCGACCTGCGCGCGGGTGAGCTTCGGGTCGAGGTCGTCGTTGGCGCGAAGCAGCGACGCCGTCGCGGCGGCCGGATCCTCGGCGGCGTCGCGCGTCCCGCGCTCGAGCGCGGCGAGAAAGAGCCGGATCGCCTCGGGGTCCTCGGCGACCCGCTCCCGGCTCGCCACGAGCACGAGCTCGTCGTAGGTCGGGATTCCGAGCTCGTCCACCGGGACCACCGTGGGGTCGTCGCCGCGCTGTGCGAGCTCGACGCCCTCGACGTTCCAGAACATCCCAAGCGTCGCATCCACCTTGCCCGCGATCAGCGGCGAGAGCAGGTTGAGGCCGACGTCCACCTGTTCGACGTCGTCATCACTCAGCCCGCCCTGCTCGAGGATCGCGCGCAGATACGCGTCCTGGTAGGGGATCCCGGCGGTCGCGACCCGCTTGCCGTCCAGGTCGCGCCCGTCGTCGATCGACTCCTTGCCGAGCGAGACAAGCGAGGTGAGCGGCTCGCGCGCGAGCGCCGCCACCGCGATCACGTCGAGCCCCTGCTCGCGTGCGAGCATCACCTCGGGCTCGTAGGAGACCGCGAGGTCGGCGCGACCGGCCGCCACCTGCTTGATCGGCGCCGCGGGGTCGGACGGAATCTGAGGTCTCACCGCCAGACCGGCGTCCTCGAAGTAGCCGCGCTCGAGCCCTTCGTATATCCCCGCGTGGTCGGGGTTCGGGAACCAGTCGAGCGCGAGGTCGAACTGCTCCGGCGCAGCGCCTCCGTCCTCGGGCTCCTCGCGCTCGCCACACCCCGCCGCCACCGCCACCAGGGCGACCACGAGGGCGATGGAGAGCCGCCTCATCGGCCCCACCACGCGATCCGGCGCTCGAGCAGGGACAGCAGCCCGAACAGCCCGACCGCGAAGACCGAGAGCACGACGACGGCGGCGAAGAGCCGCGCCGTCTCGAGCTGGGCCGACGCCTGAAGCATCAGGTGCCCGAGACCCGAATCGGAGCCGGCCCACTCGCCGAACACCGCCCCGATGACCGCGACCGCGATGGCGATCTTCGCTCCGCTGAAGGCATAGGGGAGCGCGGACGGAGCCTCGGCGCGAAGGAAGATCCGTGCCCGCCCCGCGTCGAGCGTCCGCATCAGCTTGATCAGGTCGGGATCCACGGACCGGAGCCCGTCGAGGGTGTTGACCGTGATCGGGAAGAAGCAGATCAGGGCGATGATCGCCAGCTTCGGGCCGATCCCGAACCCGAACCAGACGACGAGGATCGGGGCGATGACGATTATCGGCACAGTCTGGGAGGCGACGAGCACCGGGTAGAACGCGCGGCGAAGGGTGTCCGAGAGATGAAGGGCGGTCGCGAACCCGAGCCCCGCGGCGACCGCGAGTGCGAACCCGAGCACGATCTCCTGCAGGGTGACCCAGCCGTCCTCCGCGAGCAGCGAGCGATCGGCCCACAGGGCCTCGGCGATGTCGCTCGGGGAGGGGATCAGGAAGGGCTCGATGCTGAGCGCGTCGGCGAGGAGCTCCCAGCGGGCGCCGAGCTCCCAGACGCCAAGCGCCGCGATCACGAGGGCAAGCGGCGCGAGCACCGCGCGCAGGCGCGACCCGCTCGTCAACGCGATCCCTCCGTGAGCGCCTCCAGCGCGCGCTCGCGCAGCCCTGCGAACTCCGGAGACGTGATCGCGGGCGGGCGCGGGCGGGCGCGCGGAATCGAGAACGACAGCTCGGCGACGGCGCGCCCCGGGCGTGCGGACAGCACCGCGACGCGGTCCGCCAGGTAGAGCGCCTCCTCGACGTCGTGAGTGACGAGGATCACCGTGCGCGGCTCGGCGAGCAGTGCTCCCGCGAGCCACTCCTGCATCTCGCCCCGGGTGAGAGCGTCGAGCGAGGCGAACGGCTCGTCGAGCAGCAGCACCGGCTTTCCCGCCATCAGCGTGCGCAGGAACGCAACCCGCTGGCGCATCCCACCCGAGAGCTCGGACGGCCGGGAGCGCTCGAAGCCGGCGAGGCCGAAGCGCTCGAACAATGGCGACGTTGCGCGTCGGGCGTCGCCGCGTCGGGCGCCGCGGTTGCGAAGCGCGAGCGCCGCGTTGTCGATCGCCGACAGCCACGGCAGCAGCAGGTCGCGCTGGGGCATGTAGGCGCAGCGGGCGAGGCGCTCAGAAGACGCCGTGGACCCTCCGACCGCGATCCGTCCGCGGCTTGGCTCGCGCAGGCCGGCGATCAGCTCGAGCAGCGTCGACTTCCCGCATCCCGACGGGCCGACGATCCCGACGACCTCGCCGGGCGCGACCCGCAGGTCGAGGCCCGCGATCGCCTCCAGCTCGCCGAACGAGTGGCCGAGGCCGTCGATCGCCACCGCGGCGCCCGCGTCCGCCGGCGGTGCTGGCCTTGAAATCGAATGAGGCTCCGCTGCGGGAGCCTCGCGTGTGGTCTGCATGCTCCCTCCGCGCGAATTACCGCACAGGTTCGAAGGGTCAGCGCCAGGTGGCGGGGGCCAGAGGCGCTATCTCAGCCCGCTTTCCTGCGAGCCCCCCTGTGTGTTCTCGACCGAAGTCTAAACCTACGGACCCTCCACGTAGCGAACGGTCCCCACCGCGCCTAGCGTAGGCGTGCGATGGAAGCGCCGCTGCCGCAGGGAGGTGGAACGATCGCCGCCAGCTCGCCGGGCGGGCCCTGGCGAGCCGGAGTCGCCGCAATCTGTGTGCTCGCCCTCGGTGCCCTCCTCGCGGCGGCCGTACGCTCGCAGGAGACGCCCGGCGGCGAGCCGGGCCTCCAGGCCTCGATCGCCGAAGCCCCGCTCGCCTTCGAGCCCAACGCGGCGAGGACCGACCCGGAGGTCGAGTACCTCGCCCACTCGGTCGCCGGCGGAAGCCTCTATCTCACCCCGCGTGAGGCGGTGCTCAGCCTGCCTCAGGGCAAAGACCGCTCCAGGACGCTCAGCCTCGGCTTCCCCGGCGCCGATCCCCGCGGCCTCGAGGAGCTCCCGGGGAAGGCGAACAGCTTCATCGGCGACGACCCCTCGCGGTGGCGGAGCGGGATCCCGACCTTCGGCCGCGTCCGCTACGAGGGCGTCCACCCCGGCATCGACCTCGACTTCTACGGCAACCAGAGCGAGCTCGAATACGACTTCCTGATCGCCCCGGGCGCCGATCCCTCCCGGATCGCGGTCGAGCTGGACGGCGCCGACTCGCTTCGCCTCACGCCGGGCGGCGACCTCGCGATCGAGGTCGGGAGGTCCACCGTCCGCCAGCGGGCGCCCGTCGCCTACCAGGAGATCGGCGGCGAGCGCCGCCGCGTCCGGGCCGCCTACGAGCTCGAGGGATCCACCGTCGGCTTTCGCCTCGGCGCCTACGACCGCTCCCGGCCGCTGGTCATCGACCCGCTGGTGCTCGGCTACTCGACCTACCTCGGCGGCGGTGGGGCATTCGATGTCGGTCAAGGGATCGCGGTTGACTCCGCCGGCGCCGCATACCTGACTGGCTCCACCGACTCGACCAACTTCCCGACGCAGGACCCCCGGGACGGCGACCTGGGCGGCAACGACGCCTTCGTGACCAAGCTCAACCCCGACTCGGGTGGCGCGGTGACGCTCGCCTACTCCACGTATCTCGGCGGCGGTGCCAGCGACCTGGGGTTCGGCATCGCGGTTGACGCGACTCGATCGGCCTACGTCACCGGCGTCACCGATTCGACGGACTTTCCCACCCAGCTCCAGTACCAGACCGACCAGGGGGGGCTCGACGTCTTCGTCGCAAAGCTCAATCCCGACTCGGGCGGTGCGGTCACGCTGAGCTACTCGAGCTACCTGGGGGGCTCCGGAGCCGACTCCGGAAACGGCGTTGCGATCGCCGTTGACTCGGCCGGGGCCGCCTATGTCGGAGGCCAAACATTCTCCACCGACTTTCCCCAGGTGGACGCGATCGCAGGCCAGGCGGCCGACGTGGATGGAAACGCGTTCGTGGCCAAGCTCTCCCCGCCCGCCTTCCCCATCGGCAACCTGACGCCCGCGTACTCGACCTATCTCGGGGGTGGGGACAGCGATGTCGCGAGCCGGAACTCGATCGCGGTCGACTCCGCCGGGGCCGCTTACCTAAGCGGTAGCACCGAGTCAACGGACTTCCCAGAAGTTGACCCGATCGCGGGGCAGACGAACAAGGCAGGCGACGACGCCTTCCTCGCGAAGTTGGACCCTGACTCCGGCGGCGCCGCAACGCTCGCCTACTCGACCTACCTCGGGGGCGATGCCGGCGACTTCGGCTTCGGCGTCGCGGTCGATTCGGCGGGCGCCCCGTATGTAACCGGCAGTACCGCGTCCACGGACTTCCCCCAGCAGGACCCGATTGCCGGTCAGACGGCGGACGCTGACGGCAACGCGTACATCGCAAGGCTCAATCCCGACCCGGGCGGAACGTCTGCGGCGACGCTCGCGTACTCGACCTACCTAGGAGGCTCGGCCAGCGAGTCCGGCTTTGGGATCACGGTCGACGCCGCCCGCGCCGCGTACGTAACGGGCGTCACCTTCTCGACGAACTTCCCCACCCGGGACCGCTTCCAGGGGCCTCAGGGGGGCATCGACGCCTACGTGACGAAGCTCAACCCGGACTCCGGCGGCGCCGCAACGCTTGCGTACTCGACTTACCTCGGGGGTGGGGACGGCGAGAATGCCAACGACATCGCCGTCGATTCGGCGGGGGTCCCGTATGTGGTCGGCGACACCGACTCCGTCAACTTCCCCACCAAGGACGCCTTCCAGGGCAACCAGGCGAACAGGGACGTGTACGCCACGAGGCTGATTCCCCCAACGCCCGATACGGGCGGCGGCGCGGACACCGACCCGCCCGAGACCACGATCGACAAGGGCCCGAAGCGCAAGACGAAGAAGCGAAAGGCCAAGTTCCGCTTCTCCTCCGACGAGCCGGGCTCGGCCTTCTTCTGCAAGCTCGACAAGAAGGACCTCGCCCCCTGCGACGCACGCGAGAGGTTCAAGGTCAAGCGCAAGCGCCACAAGCTCTTCGTCCAGGCCGTCGACCCCGCCGGCAACACCGACCCCACTCCCGCGGAGCGGAAGTGGAAGGTGAAGAAGAAGCGGAAGAAGAAGTAGCCGCCGTCTACTCGAGCGCTCAGACGCGTACCAACGACAGATCTGGCAGATCGTCGAAGTCGGCTGGATTCAGAGTCCAAAGGGAGGCGTCGCGAGCGAGGGCATGGGCGGCTATCGCCAGGTCGAGCTCTCGCCCGCGTGGCCTGCGGACGGCGGAGCACAGCCGCGCGGCGATCGATGCCTCCTGGGCGCCGAACGGCAGCGCCTTCTCGCTCGGGAACAATGCCTCCTGCGCCGCCAGCTCCTCCGAAATCCGCGGCCCGCGCAGCCACTCGTAGAGCACCAAGGCGGGGACCAGGAGCCGCTCTCCTCGCTCGATCGCTCCACGGAGCGCCGCCGCCGAACGGCGCGGACCGCTGAGGGCGTCGACGAGAATCGAGGTGTCGACGACGGTCACCGGCTGCGCTGCTCGGCGGTCCGCCGACCGCCACCTCGGCGGCTCTCGCGCACGGCCTCGAGCTCGGCGTCGACGTGCGCTTCGGGCCGCTCCGGGATCCGCGGGACGAGCTCGTCGAAGGCGCCCAACAACTGCAGCCGCTCACGCTCGCCGAGGCGATCGAGGCGCTCGCTGTAGTCGAGGATCGCCTCGCGTACGACCTCGCTCTTCGCCCGCTTGAGCCGCTCAGCGGTCTGCGCCAACCGCGCGGCGGTCGCTTCATCCAAAGTGAACGTCGCCTTGACGCTCGCCATATAGAAACCATACCACCATATCCAGTCGGCCCACACGAGGCCGTCGACGGAGGTTCCGTTAGTCAGTTAGCCGCGCGCGACGAGAGATCGTCGGTGTACTTCACCAGCGCTTGCGCTGCCCTCAACGCACGGCGCAGATCGGCACCGCTGATGGTGTAGAAGCCGTACTGGGCGTCGTCCTTGAGGTTGATCAGCCTGCGAAGATGCTTCGCGGCTTCATTGCCGCCCGGCGTGATCTGGGCGAGAAGCTGCTCGGCCTGATGGTGGTCGCCGCCGCGTGACCGCTCACCAAGCTCGCGACAGCAGGCAGCGTCCGCGGCCGCGATCCCCGCGAGCGTCGCAAGAGTGGCCGAGGCGTTTGAGTACTCAAGGTCACCACCCTCGGAACGATCATCGGCGGCGAGTTCGGCGACGTCCAAGAACCGCTTCGCGTGCGCCTGCCGGCGTTTCGCCTCCGCCACAGAGCAGCGCTGCGTGCGTCCCGATCTACGGGAGCTCATGGCCTGCTCCGAGCAGCCGGGGCGCCTGCTCGCCCACGAGGTGCACAGCGTCGGTAAGCAGCTCCTCGACTACGGGTGGTCGCTCTCGTCGCAGCCGGGGGAGGTCTTCCTCTCCGACCTCCGATATTCCCGCGTGGTTGCCGGTCCAGCGGTAGACGCAATCGGCAAGGTCATCGAGCTGCTCCCGCCAAGTCTCGGCTTCAGGACTCGTATCCTGCGGGCGGACGACGAACAGGTCGATGTCGCTGTGCACATCGCCGTCACCACGCGCCGCGGACCCGAACACCGAGGCATGGACCGGTGAAGTGCGCCAGTCCGAGATCTGCCCTCGCAGGCGCTCGAACAGCGCCAGCCGCAACGCCGCGATCTGCCCGACGATTGGCGCGGCGAGGTGGTCTCGGTTGAGTGTGTACAGCCGACCGCCCGGCGTTTGCTCAACGTGTACGAGACCCTGTTCGACGAGCCGCGCGACCTGATGGCGCACCCCGGCCTCGGACCGCTTGCTGAGGCGGGCAAGCTCGCGTCCCGTTCGCGGCTTTGTGCTTCTGGCCAGCTGGACCAGGATGTCGCCGTTGACTGTGGGCGTGAGCGCGCGGTAGGGCTGGGCGAGATCCATGGTGCGTGCAATATAGCGCACCTGCGTGATATCTCACGCAGATGCGTGCCATATCACGCATCACGCGGTTTCCCGCCGTCAGTCCACCGGCGGCGCGCCGCCCGCGATCACGTTGACGAATCCCTCGAGGTGCTTCGTCGTCCAGCACTCGAACGCGCCGTCGCAGTGGCGCTCGTACGCGGCCATCACCGAGTCGCCGTAGTTCCAGTAAAGACGCGGCTCGGGGTTGAGCCAGAAGGTGCGGCCGGCGCGCTCCGCGACCCGGGCAAAGGTTTCGGCATGCGGCTCGCGCCCGTTGGTTCGGGCGTCGCCGAGCACGATCACCGTCGAGCGCGGGTCGAGGTCCTCGGAGATCTCCTCCTCGAACTCCAGCCACACCCGCCCGTAGTCCGTGTACCCGGACACGTCCGCGACCCCGCCCTCGTTGCTCACGCGCTCGGAGATGCGGCGGAAGTCGCGCTCGCGCTCGAACACGTCGGTGACCTCGCTGATCCGCTCGATGAACACGAAGCTGCGCAGCTTGCGGAACGAGTCGTGCAGGGCGTGCAGGACGGAGAGGAAGAACACGCTCGCGGAGGTGACCGAGGTCGAGACGTCGCACAGGACATAGATCTCAGGCCGGCGGGGGCGGCGGGGGCGGTGCTTGAGCCGCAGCGGCACACCGCCCGTCTCCAGCGACGCGCGCATCGTCCGGCGCACGTCGACGATCGCCCCCCGGCGGCGGCCGCGTTGCTCGTGGCCGAGCGTCGCGAGCCGGCGCTTGAGCTGGGCGACGGCGCGGTGGACGGCGGCGAGGTCCTGGGCGGGGCTGGTCGGCAGCGCTCGATCGAGGTCGGCGAGCGGGCGCGAGGGGGGGAGCCGATCGGTCCGCTCGATCAGATCGCGCTCGAGCTCGCGGCGAAGGTGGCGCTCGAACTGGTTCAGGCTCTCGCGGTCCAGCGTGAGCACGTCGCCCTCGCCGTCCAGCTCCGCGCGGCCCTGGACCTGGAGCCCGAGCGTGCGCCGGATCCGCTGCACGTCGACGCCGACCACCCCCGACCCCTCGCCGCGGCGCCCGAAGGCGGCGATCGCGAGCCGGGCCAGGTCGCGCATCTCGCCGTCCCGTCCCTCGGCGATCGCCTGGCGGACCGCCTCGCGGAGCTCGTCGAGGTCGAGCTGTCCGCCGGACTCGTAGCGGTGCTGCTCCCCGATCCCCTGGCGCAGCGCCTCGGCCTCCGCCGCGCGGAAGAAGAAGCGGTCGAACAGCAGATCGAAGGCGCGACGATCTTCCTGGGACTTGGCGAGCGTCGCCGCCAGCGCCGCGCGGAAGTCCGCCGGCTCCGTCCACGGCACCTCCTCGAGCGCCGAGAAGGCGTCGAGGATCTCCGAGGTGCCGACGCTCACGCCCTCGCGGCGCAGCTCCTCGCAGAACGCGACGAGCCGCGGCGCGAATCCGGCGGGAAGCTCCGGGCCCTGCTGGGCGCTCACGCCGAGCTCGGCCCTACGACCTCTGGCCCCCGGCGGCGCCGAGGTCCAGCCGCCCCTCCTCGCCGAGCTTCACGCCGACGCGCTCGGCGACGAGGTCGAGGTCGGTCCGGTGCTTGACGATCAGGCTCATCGTGCGCTCGAACACCGAGCGGTCGAGGTCGTCCGCGCCGAGCAGGAGCACGGCGCGCGCCCAGTCGATCGACTCGGCGATCGAGGGCGGCTTCTTGAGGTCGAGCGAACGCACCATGTGCACGACCTCGACGAGCCGGCGCGCAAGCTGCTCGTCTAGGTCGGGGGCGTGCAGGCGCACGATCTCGACCTCGCGCTCGATCGCCGGATAGTCGAGCCACAGGTAGAGGCAGCGGCGTTTCAGCGCCTCGGTGAGCTCGCGCGAGTTGTTGGAGGTGAGGACCACGAGAGGCCGGGTCCGGGCCTCGATCACGCCCAGCTCGGGGATCGAGATCTGAAAGTCGGACAGGACCTCGAGGAGCATCGCCTCGAACTCCTGGTCGGTCTTGTCGATCTCGTCGATCAGGAGCACCACCGGCTCCTCGGAGGCGATCGCGGCGAGCAGCGGCCGGGTGAGGATGAACTCCTCGCCGAAGATGTCGTCGTGAACGGCGTCCCAGGGCTTGCCGCGTTCCGGCGCCTCGCCGGCCTCCGCCTGGATCCGCAGGAGCTGCTTTCGGTAGTTCCACTCGTACAGCGCCTTCGCCTCGTCGAGGCCCTCGTAGCACTGGAGCCGGATCAGCTCCCGCCCGCTGGCGCGGTGAAGCGCCTTCGCCAGCTCGGTCTTGCCGACTCCGGCGGGTCCCTCCACGAGGACCGGCTTGCCGAGCCGCTGGGCGAGGTATGAGACCAGCGCCACGGACTCGTCGGCGAGGTAGCCGACCTCGGCGAGGGACTCCTTGACGTCCGCCACAGACTCTGGTGTGCCCGGCACAGCCATCGAAGCCGATGATAATGACGCCATGTCCACTCCCCGGCCTCGTGCGTGCCGATGATCCGAATCGCCCTTCAGATCGCCTCAACCGTCGGGCCGGTGGTGCGCCCGGGAGCGATCCTGCCCGACGAGATGGGCCCCTACGTCGCCCTGCTCGTGGGCGGGTTCGTGGTCGGTGCGGCGGGCCACCTGTTCAGGCTCAGGTGGATGGTGGCGCTCGGGATCCTGATGATCTTCCTCGCGACCTTCCTGATCCCGGTCGCGCTCAACTTATTCGAGGACGACCCCGACCCCCCCGGGCCGACCGTTCCCCGCCCGTACTGATCGAGCGAGCGCGCGGACCCGCGTCCACCGGCTTCGGTAACGTGAGCGGGCAAGCGTCCCTGGGGCGCGTGGAGGGTCCGATGGCCGACATGCCCGAACGACGAGGTGAGCAGTCCGGCGCCGCCCGCGCCCAGCCTCGGCTTCGCGCAGTTGAGGAGCCGGCCCGAGACGCGGACAAGCCCGCGGACCCGCGGGCGGAGGCGGCCGAGGCCCGACGGGCCGCCGAGGAGGTCGGCGCCGCCGCCGAGGGCGCGCGCCAGGAAGGCATTGCGGAGCTGGCCGCCGACGTGAAGAGGTTGAGCCGCGAGCTCGCCGAGGCGCGCCGCGCGATCGCCGAGGCGGACGAGGAGAAGGCCGCGGCCGACCGGCGTGCATCCGAGGCGGAGGCGGCGGTGGGCGCGGCGGAGCAGGCGCGCGGCGAGGCCGAGCGCCGCGCCGGGAAGGCCGAGGGGCGCGTGCAGGAGGTGGAGCGCGAGCGCGAGGACGCGCTGCGCGAGGTCGAGCACACCCGCGCCCAGGGGGCGCGCGAGCTGGCCGAGCTGCGCCGGCAGGTGGAGCGCGAGGCGGTCGGGCTGAGGGAGGCGGCCGCCCGCAAGGCGACGGCCGAGGCCAACGGCGAGGCGCAGGAACGTCTCGCCGCGGCGCGTGACCGGCTGCGCGAACAGGCGCAGGAGAAGCTCGACTCGCTCGCGGACAGGCTCCGCGGGCACACGGAGGAGCGCGCCCGTGCGCTCGCCGCCGAGAGGACCCAGGACGCGGAGGAGAAGGCGCGCGAGGAGGTCCAGGACGAGCTACGCGACGCCGAGGAGCGGATCCGGATCGAGATCGAGGGCCGCGCCCGACTCGAGGAGGACCGGGGCAGGATCGAGGAGGACCTCGCTCGGACGAAGACCCGGCTCGACGCCCTCGTCGAGCGTCTCGCCCGGGAGGCCGAGAAGCGAGCCCGCGACGAGGCCGAGGCCCGCCGCCAGAAGCAGGTCGAGGACCTCGAGGAGGAGATCGAGGCGGAGGCGGAGCGCGCGCGGGCCGAGGCCACGGCCCGGTCCCGTGCCACGCTCGAGATGCGCCTGCGCGAGGAGCAGGCGCGACTGCGCCAGGAGGCCGAGGATCGCGCCCGGTCGGAGGCCGAGCAGCGGATCTCCGCGCTGGAGACCCGCCTGCGGCGTGAGGTCGAGAGCGAGGCGAAGGCGGCCGCGGAGACCACGCGCCGCGGCGCCGAGCAGCGCCGCGCGGCGCTCGCCGAGAAGGCGAAGCGCGAGGCCGACGAGCAGGTGAGGGCCGCCGCCGAGCAGGCTCGGCGCGAGGCGCTCGCGGCGGCGCAGAAGACCGGCTAGCTCGTCGAGGGCACTCAGCCCGCGGCGAGCTCGCGCGCGGCGCCGACCTCGATCTCGCGACGCTCCGCCGCGAGGTCGATCTGATCGGCGCGGCCACCAATCCCCTCCCAGCGATCGAGCGCGGTGCCGAGGAAGCGGTCGAGGAAGTCGTCGGAGTGGAGCGGGTCGTGGTGGAAGAGCAGGACGCGCTCCGCCTCGGTTCGCCGCGCGAAGGTGAGCGTGTCGCTGAGCGGGGAGTGGCCCCACCCGACGTGGTCCGGATACTCGTCGTCGGTGTACTGGCAGTCGTGGATCAGGAGCTGGGCGCCGCGAGCGAGGTCGAAGCCGGAGATCCAGTCCCGCTCGACCGCCTCGAGGGGGGCGCCGAGCCCCGGCTCGTGGTCGGGGATGTAGCACAGGGAGCGCTCGCCCTCGGTGATCCTGTAACCGAGCGTCGGGCCGCGGTGGTTGACCGACTCGGCTCGGATCCGCGCGGAGCCGAGCTCCCACTCGGTCGCCGGCGTGTCGTGGAACGAGACCTCGCACGGCAGCTCTCGGACCTCGACCGGTGAGAGCGGGGCGGAGATGTAGCGGCCGACTCGGTGCTCGAGCGACGACTCGGGCGACGCCGGGCCCCAGACCGTGATCCGGGCGTCGGTCCGAAAGCACGGAGGGAAGAACATCAGCCCCTGGATGTGATCGAGGTGGAGATGGGTCAGCAGGATGTTGATGTTCGGCATCCCCGCGGCGAGCGCCAACCCGAGCGAGCGAATCCCGGTGCCCGCGTCGAGGATCAGCGTCTCACCGCCCGCAAGCGTCACCTGGACGCACGACGTGTTGCCGCCGTAGCGGTTCATCTCCGGTCCCGGAGCGGGGACGGACCCGCGCGCGCCCCACACCTTGACCTTCACCGCGTCGCCTCCCAATTCGGGCCGGACCGGTCCACCGGCCAGAAGATCGCCATCGCGCCGGTGGTCTCCTCGGCGGCGATCGGCAGCGCGCTGACCTCGATGTCGTGCTCGTCGCCGCGAACCGAGCGAATGCGGAGTGCCGCGTGCGCCGGTCGTCCCTCTCGCAGCGCGATCGTCAGCGGGAGCTCCTCGAGCGGGATCGGCTTGCCGTCGCTCGTGAACGGACCGAACCTGGTCCCCCAGTCCTCGGCTTCCATCTGCCCCGCCTCCTCGAACGGGACTCCGAGCAGGGCGCCGGCGGCCTCGTTGTAGAACAGCATCATCCCCGCGTGGTCGACGAGGAACGCCGGCGTCGAGAGGCTGGTGAGCAGGTTGCGGGCGAGGATCAGCTCCAGGGGTTTCTGGGCGCCGTCCACCCGGTCATTCTTCCACCGATCGACGCATGCGGCATACGACGCGGCTACGCTGCGAGCCGCGATGCGGGTTCGACGGCTGTACCCGATCCTCGCCCTCGTGGGGGCGCTCGCCGCCCCGCCCGCGGCGCAGGCGCAGGCTCCCGGCGTGCCGGTGGTGCCGATTCCCCGCGATCCGCTGTCCGGGGGCGAGGAGCTCGTCGGTCGCGTCGCAGAGCCCGACCCCGTGCGCACGCCGCGCGTTCCGCGGCATCCGTTCATGGCTCCGAACGGGCGCAACAACCTCCACAACGACCCCTACATGACCGACGTGTACCGCAACCTGTCCGGCCCCCTCGGACGTAGGACGACGACCGATTCGGCGCTGTTCGTCCGCGAGTGCGGCTCGGTGACCTTCGACCGCATGGACCGGATCGAGACGATCTGCGTCGGCGTCGATCGGCCCGTCCTGGCACTGCTGGACCCGGGCACGTTCGAGGTCCTGGCGGCTCGCGACCTCCCCCCGCGCGAGCTCGGTGGCGGCGACATCTTCACCGACTTCAGCGGCGGGGGCTACTTCTACCTCGACCACCGCGACCGCGCGGTCGCCCCGACCACGACCCGTCACGTGCTCGTCGTGGGCCAGGGGACGGGGAGGAGCTTCTCGGTCGAGCGCGATCACGACCTCGGTGGTGTGGTTCCGCAGGGCGACGCGATCATCTCGGTCCTCCCCGACTGGGACGGAAGGATCTGGTTCGCGTCGCGCGAGGGCAGGATCGGGTGGATCGACCCCGGGAGCGGACGGATCGTCTCGCGGGCGCTCGGCGAGCGGATCGGGAACTCGTTCGCGGTCGACGGCGGCGGCGGCGTGTACATCGTCACCGACGCCGCGTTGTACCGGTTCGACGCGCGGCGCGGCCAGCCCCGGACCACGTGGCGGAAGGGGTACGAGAACGTCGGCGTTCGCAAGCCCGGCCAGACCCAGGCCGGATCGGGCACGACGCCGACGCTGATGGGACGTCGCTACGTCGCGATCGCCGACAACGCCGACCCGATGAACGTCGTCGTGTACAAGCGCGGGCGGCGGGTCGGGGGACGCCGGGTGGTGTGCCGGCAGCCGGTCTTCGAGCGGGGAGCGAGCGCGACCGACCAGTCGCTGATCGCGACGCGGCGCTCGATCGTGGTCGAGAACAACTTCGGCTACACCGGCCCGACCTCGGTCGCAGGCGCCGCGACCACGACTCCCGGGCTGGAGCGGGTGACGATCGAACGCGACGGGCGCGGTTGTCGGACCGTGTGGCACAGCGACGAGACCGCCCCCTCGGTCGTGCCCAAGCTCGCCGCCGGAAGCGGGCTGGTCTTCACGTACACGAAGCCGGACGAGTCGTGGTACCTGACCGCGATCGACTACCGCACGGGCGAGACCGTTTACAAGCGGCTCGCCGGCTCCGGGCTCGGGTTCAACAACAACTTCGCCCCGGTGACGATCGGGCCCGACGACACCGCCTATGTCGGGGCCCTCGGCGGGATCACGATGTTCCGCGATCCATAGACTGGAGACCCCGCGATGCCCACCCGCAAGACCGATCTACCGATGCTCGAGCCCGACCCGCTCGAGCCCCGTCCCGCCGAGGTGGAGGACTTCATCCGCGCGCTCCAGGGCCTGCGCAAGTCCGAGGCCGACCTCGCCCGGCGGGCGACATGGAGCCAGATCCGGCTCGCCGGAATGCGGGCGCGGAGCCGGCCGCACGAGGCACTGGAGACCCTGAACCTGATCTTTCGCCTCGGCAAGCCGCCGAAGAGCGCACTCTCCGGCCCATACGACGGGATCCTCGTCACGCCGTCGGTGTGGCGGCCGGCCGACCGGGCGCTGACCGCGCTCAGCGCGGCGTGGATGCCGTGGGTCGGCAAGCGCTTCGACGCGGACGCCGGGCGCGGCGACAACCTCTTCCGTCCCGGCGCACGCTCGGTCGCGCGGGTGCTGTGGCCGGGCTACCGGCCGTGGGAGGCTCCGGAGGGACTGCTCGGGGCGTTCCGGTTTCGGACTCATACCTCGCCGGGCACCGTCGACCCCGATCGCGAGGCGCTGAAGATCGACTACGACTCCGACGAGAACCCGGGGCTGCTGATCAGGGACATCCTCGACGAGCTGGTCGAGGTCGTCCCGGGTGCGTACCTGGGCAAGGTCCTGCTTCGTCGCGGAGGAGCCGACGCCCCCCGGTGGCGGCTGGTCGCGTACTTCGCCCTCCAGCCGCCGGAGACGGTGGCGGTGCCCGAGCAGCCGGAGTCGGCCGCGGAGCCGGCGCCCGCCCCCGCGTAGCGCGTAGCGGCTCATCCAGCCCCTGAACGCCCGCGGGCTCGCCTGCTGGGCGAGCCTGACGAGCGCGTCCAACCCGTCCCCGAACGGGCGCGGGTAGGCGCGAGAGCTGTGCGTTGGTGCTTAGAGCTTGCCGATCTTGAAGATCTTCGTCCCGCAGTCAGGGCACGTGCCCTGGATCGCCGGGCGACCGTTCTTCATGGTCACCTGCTGGGGGTCCTTGATCTCCACCTTCTTGCGCTCTTTGACGCAGTAACCCTCTGGCATCTGCGACGTCTCCTTTCAGGCGCCGATCCCTTGCGGGCCGCCGATTGTCGCGTCCACGCCGAAAGCGTGCGTGACAGGCACGTTGTCTCCCCTCACAGGCACGCCTAAACGCGACCGTAGCGCACCAGTCAGACGACCTTGGGCGTGTCCGTGCGTGAAAGACCCAAATTCCGTGCGTAATCAGGCACGAATTAGGGGTCCCTAAGGGCTCAGATCCGTGCGTGAGCCGTTGGCCGTACCATTCGCGGCTCGCGCGATGGCCGCCCTGCCCGCAACCTGCGCACGGATCGCGAACTCGAGCCGCTTCCAGGGGTTCATCTTCGGCGTCATCGTCGCGAACGCTCTCGTCCTCGGGCTCGAGACCTACGCGGAGATCGACGAGGAGGCGGGGCGCCTGCTCACGGTGCTCAACGACGTCTGCCTCGGGATCTTCGTCGTCGAGCTCGCGATCCGGATCACCGCGTACGGCGGCCGGCCCCAGGACTTCTTCCGCGACGGGTGGAACGTGTTCGACTTCGTAGCGATAACCGCGGCGTTCGCCCCCGGCCTGCGCCAGAACGCGACCCTGCTTCGTCTCGTCCGACTGCTCCGGATCGTGCGGATCATCAGCGTGCTGCCCGACGTCCGGGTGCTGCTCCGCGGAATGTGGCGCAGCCTCCCGCCGATCGCGAGCATGGGGGTGCTCGCGATCCTGCTGATCTACCTCTACGGGATGGTGGGGTGGATCCTCTTCCACACCGAGGATCCCGAGCGCTGGGGGAACATCGGCGACGCGATGCTGAACCTGTTCGTGATGCTGACGCTCGAGCAGTGGCCGACCTACCTTCGCGCCGGGATGGAGATTCACTCGTGGTCGTGGATCTACTTCGTCAGCTACGTATTGATCGCGGGCTTCCTCCTGATCAACATCCTGATCGGGATCGTGATCAACGCGATGGAGGGGGCGCGACGCGAGGAGCGCGCGCGCGCGCGCGCCGCGCGCCGCGAGCTGCTCGCGGCTGAGGCGGAGCACGAGGCCGGGAGGGCGGAGCGCGAGGCGGCCCGAGCCGAGCACGAGGAGCTCGCCGAGCTGGTGCAGGCGCTTCGCGACACCCTCGACGACCTCGAGGACCGTCTGGGCGGCGCCGACGGGTCTGGCCCGGCGCGGACCGAGGCGCGCCCCTAGGTCAGTGCGCTACGGGCCGGCGGTGTCGGCGCCGCCCGTCTCGAGCTCGGAGATCTGGTCGCGGAGGTCCTGGATGTCGTCCTCGGCGACCGAGAGCTCGTCGGTCTGGGATCGCTGCTCCGACCGGAGCCTCGAGATCTGGTCCTCGAGGTCGGCGACTGTCTCGTTGATCGCCTCCACGTCCTGCTGCGCCGCCTCGGCCGCGGTCTGCTCGACCCCGGTCAGCTCCTCACGCAGGTTCTCGACGTCGGCCTCCGTCGCGGCGTCCTCCTCGGCTCGGAGCGCGAGGAACACGCCGGCGCCCCCGGCCGCGAGCGCGAGCACCGCGAGCGCGGCGCCGATGTAGGTGCGAACGCCGAGCTTGCGCTCCACCTGGGCGATCCAGCTCCGCAGCCCGTCGATGCGCTCGTGCGGATCGACGCTGTGCCCGGCGGCCGGTGTCCCCGGAGTCTGGGGCTTCCCCGGCCCGGGCGGCTTCGGCGGGGGGGTGGGACCCGGCGACGGCGGCTGCTGGGGTGGCCTGCCCTCCATCGGCGCGCCAATCTACCAGCGAGCGGGCCGAGCGCTACCGCCCCGGCAGCCCGCGGCTCTCCTCGACGCGTCCGTCCTCGGGCTCCAGCGGCAGATTCCGGTCCGCCCATGCCTGCAGACCGCCCTCCATGTTGTAGGCGTCCCACCCGGACTCGCGAAACGCGGAGGCGACCATCTCCGATCGCGAGCCCCCGCGGCATTGGAAGACGACCGGCTCCCCCTTTTCGATCGTGTCCGAGTGTGCGGACACCTCGTCGATCTCGATGTGCCGCGCCCCCGCGACATGGCCCGCCTCCCACTCGAAGTCCGTGCGCACGTCGATCAGCTGCGCCCCGCCCGCTTCGAGCATCTCCGCTACCCGCTCGGGCGGGAGCGAGGTCGTCGGGTCGGAGGAGGTGTCGGCTTCCACCGCCGCAGAGGGTAGTGGCCGTCCGTACCATTCAACACCCGGATTCGAACCCACCCGAGGAGGAACGAGATGCCCGAAGCAGTGATCGTGGACGCCGTGCGGAGCCCGGTCGGGCGCGCGTTCAAGGGCTCGCTCGCCGCGCTCCGCCCCGACGAAACGGGCGCGCACGTGGTCGACCAGCTCCTCGAGCGGAATCCCGCCGTGAAGCCGGAGGAGATCGAGGATCTCCTGTGCGGCTGCGGAATGCCACAGGGCCTGCAGGCGTTCAACATCGGGCGGATCATCGTGTTGCTCTCCGAGCGGCTTCCCGAGACCGTCAACGGGGTGACGATCTCCCGCTATTGCGCCTCCAGCCTGGAGGCGATCCGCCAGGCCGCGAACTCCGTGGTCGCCGGCCAGGGCGACGCCTACATCGCCGCGGGGGTCGAGTGGGTGAGCCGCTACAACGAGCGCACCGAGCCGGCTGGGGAGGCGGACCAGAACGAGCGCCTGCAGGGCAACGACGGCCAGCCGGACGCGTACATCGCGATGGGGCTCACCGCGGAGAACGTGGCGGACCGCTACGAGGTGAGCCGCGCCGACATGGACAAGTACGCGCAGCGCTCGCAGGAGCTGGCGGTCGCCTCGCAGGAGTCCGGGTTCTTCGATCGCGAGATCGTGCCGGTGAAGCTCCCGGATGGGAGCGAGGTCGCGAAGGACGATGGCCCCAGGGCGAGCTCGACCCTGGAGAAGCTCTCCCAGCTCGAGCCCGCGTTCAGGGAGGACGGGAAGGTGACCGCGGGCAACTCATGCCCGCTGAACGACGGCGCCGCCGCGACGCTGATCATGTCCGCCGAGCGGGCGAAGGAGCTGGGCCTGCGGCCCCGCGCCCGGATCGTCACCGCGGCCACGTGGGGCAACGAGCCCGAGTACATGGGCGTCGCCCCGATCGGGGCGATCGAGAAGGTGCTCGACCGCGCGGGAATGAAGATCGGCGACGTGGACGTCGTCGAGCTGAACGAGGCATTCGCCGCCCAGGTGATCCCGATCATGGACGAGCGCGACATCCCGCTGGAGAAGCTGAACACGCACGGCGGCGCGATCGCCCTCGGTCATCCGTTCGGGATGACGGGAGCGCGGATCATGACCACGCTTCTCAACGCGATGGAGTCCGACGA
>JBOGZL010000095.1:0-3802 GCA_050697195.1 Solirubrobacterales bacterium | reverse complement strand
CAGGCGGATCTCACCCGGGCCGCTCTCCAGACGCGTCCCGGCCTCGGGCTGAGACTCGAGGAAGGCCGCGTGACCCCAGGCCCCCGGAGCGCTCAGGCCCAGCACCGCGGTTGCGGTAAGACCTAAGGCCGCCAGCCGCTTTGAGCCGCGGCCGACCCGGCGCCGCCGGGAAGCAGATTCACCTTCCACCAAGAGGATCTGCTATGGAGTGTAGTAGTCACGGGGAGCCAGACGAGCCTTCCACCCGCCAGACTCAGGTTTGCTTGAGACCCATGGATCGGCCCCGAATTCTGCTGATACCCGAGTTCACCGAGCTCGAATGGGCGATCAAGCCGCGCCTCGAGGATTGGGCGGAGGTTGCTTCGTACGACCCTCCAGGCATCGGGGAGGAGCCGCCCGTCGAGAGGCTCGATCACGAGGCCGTCGTAGCGAGGGGCCTGGTGGAGCTCGACCGCCGAGGGTGGGAGCGCTGCTTCATCGCCTCGGACGGCTGGGGCATCGCCACAGCCGTTCGGCTGGCGCTGGCGCGCCCCGATGCGATCGCCGGGATGGCGCTCGGTCACACCAAGCTCTCGTACCGGCGCGAGGGGGAGCGGGCACCCGTCAACGCCGAGGTCTGGGCGGGGATCACCGAGCTGATCGGCAGGGACCACGAGGCGTTCATCCGCCATGGGATCGCGCAGGTGACGGGGGGCTCGATCGACGAGGAGCAGGCGGAGCGAATGATCGAGCGTTTCCCGCGCGATTTGATCGCGGCGGGCTGGGAGGGCCTCACCCGGGACGACATCGAGATCGGGGACCTCCTCGGCCGGCTCGACTGCCCGTTGTTGTTCGCGAAGCACGAGGGATGCTTGATGAGCACCGAGGAGGGCTTCGAAGACGCTGCCGCCGCGTTCCCGAAGGCGCGCACGATCTCCGTCACAGAGGCCCCTCTCGCGAGCGAGGAATTCTCCGAGGCGTTGCGCGAATTCTGCGAGAACGTCAGGCCCCCGTGACTGCGGTGCGTTCGCCCTACTCATTCGGCACCGGCGGGCGTTGCGTTGAGCCGATACCCTAGGGGGGTATGATGGTCGATCAACCGTAACAGGAGACTTGAACCGTGGGACCCCCCGAGATAGCGGTGACCGTCGCGGGCCTTGCCCTGATCGGCGTGCTCGCGTGGTTCTTCTTCGGGCCCAGGCGGGTGAGCGCCGCCGAGCAGCGGGAGGGCGTCCAGGAGGTGCAGATCTCCGTCAAGGGTGGATATTCGCCCAACCTGATCCGCGTCCGCGAGGGGGTGCCGCTGCGGCTCGTCTTCGATCGCCAGGAAGCGGGTGACTGCACCTCGCGAGTCGTCTTCCCCGACTTCCAGGTCTCGAAGTCGCTGCCCGCGTTCGCGAAGACCGCGGTCGAATTCGTCCCCGACCGCCGGGGCGAGTTCGAGTTCGCGTGTGGAATGAACATGGTCCACGGCCGGCTCCTCGTCGAGTCCGACGGGGGCGACGGCGCGCCGGCGCGGGATTCAGGTCGCCCGGCATCCGTGGAGGTGCCCGGCGATGGACACACCCACGAGGTCGCGCGGGCGGTCGGGGTTGGGCCGACCCGCGAGGTGGCGGGCACCGAGGAGGTCGAGCTCTCGCTGCGTGGCGGCGGCGTCACCTGCCCCACCTGCGTGACGAACATCGAGGCCTTCGTCGGAGAGCTGCCCGGCGTCGATCGCGTCGACGTCAACTACGGGGCGGAGCGGGTCACGGTCGGCTACGACCCCCGCCTGCTCGACGTCGATCGGATCAAGCAGACGGTGGCGGCCTCGGGCTACCGGGTCGAGGAGCGCGAGCAGCCGGGCTCCGGGGAGACCGAGGACGCCGAGGCGGCGGCGCGACGGGCCGAGGTGCACGACCTGACGCGACGCACCGCGTTCGCCGCCATCCTCACGCTCCCCGTGCTCGTGCCGGTGATGCTCGAGGACGTGTTCGGGGTCGAGGGCCTTCCCGGCTTTCTGCTGAGCCACTGGTTCCAGCTCGCGTTGATCGCGCCGGTGATGGCGTACGCCGGGTGGCCGATCCACCGCACGGGGTGGCTGACGCTGGCCCACCGAACCGCCGACATGAACACCCTGATCACGGTGGGAACGAGCGCGGCGTTCCTGTACAGCCTCGTGGTCACGGTCGCCCCCGGCCTCGTGCCCGAGGACCTGCGCGAGGTCTATTTCGAGGTGGTCGGCGTGATCATCACGCTGATCCTGCTTGGGCGCCTGCTGGAGGCTCGGGCCAAGGCGGGGACCGGCGAGGCGATCCGCGAGCTGATCGGGCTGCAGGCGAAGACGGCCCGGGTGGTCCGCGACGGGAGCGAGGAGGAGATTCCGGTCGAGGACGTGCAGCCGGGTGACGTGGTCGCGGTGCGGCCGGGCGAGAAGGTGCCGGTGGACGGCGAGATCGTCGATGGGCGCTCGACGCTCGACGAGTCGATGGTCACCGGCGAGTCCATTCCCGTTACGAAGGAAACGGGCGACACGGTCGTCGGCGCGACGATCAACCAGACCGGGGCATTTCGCTTCCGCGCCACGAACGTCGGTCGCGACACCATGCTCGGCCAGATCATCCGCCTCGTCGAGCAGGCGCAGGGCTCGAAGGCGCCGATCCAGCGGCTGGCCGACCGCGTGTCGAGCTACTTCGTGCCGGCGGTGATCTTCATCGCGATCGCCACGTTCGTGATCTGGTTCGACTTCGGTCCCGAGCCGGCGCTCACCTTCGCGCTGGTCAGCGCCGTTGCCGTGCTGATCATCGCCTGCCCGTGCGCCCTCGGTCTGGCCACGCCGCTGTCGATCATGGTCGCGACCGGCAAGGGCGCCCAGAACGGGACCCTGTTCCGCTCGGCCGAGGCGCTGGAGACGGCGCACAAGCTCGACGTGATCGTGCTCGACAAGACGGGGACGATCACGCGGGGGGAGCCGGCGCTGACCGACGTGGTGGTCTCGGGAAGCCTCGGCGAGGAGGAGCTCCTTGGCCTCGTCGCGAGCGCGGAGCGTTCCTCCGAGCATCCGCTCGCCGAGGCGATCGTGCGCGGCGCCGTGGCGCGAGGGATGGAACAAGCCGAACTGGAGAACTTCGAGTCCGTCACCGGCAAGGGGATCCGGGCCACGGTCCGGGGCCGCAAGGTGCTGGTCGGCACGGCGAAGCTTCTCGCCGACGAAGGGGTCGATAGCGCGGCTCTCGACGCCGAGGCCTCCCGGCTCGAGTCTGAGGGCAAGACCACGATGCGCGCCGCCGTCGACGGGACCGCCGCCGGACTCGTCGCCGTCGCGGACACCGTGAAGGAGGATTCGGCGGCCGCGATCGCCGCCTTTCGCGAGCTCGGCCTGGAGACGGTGATGATCACGGGCGACAACCGGCGCACCGCGGAGGCGATCGCGCGCGAGGTGGGGATCGACCGCGTGCGCGCGGAGGTGTTGCCCGAGGACAAGGCGGTCGAGGTCCGCCGGCTTCAGGATCAGGGCAAGCTGGTGGCGATGGTCGGAGATGGGATCAACGACGCGCCGGCGCTCGCCCAGGCGGACGTGGGGATCGCGATCGGGACCGGCACCGACGTCGCGATCGAGGCCGCCGATGTGACCCTGGTGTCCGGGGAGCTGCGCGGCGCCGTCATGGCGATCGGCCTCAGCCGGGACACGATGCGAAACATCCGCCAGAACCTGTTCTTCGCCTTCGCCTACAACTCTGCCGGGATCCCGGTCGCGGCCGGGGTGCTGTATCCGTTCTTCGATCTTCAGCTCAGCCCGATCATCGCCGCGGCTGCGATGGCGGCCAGCTCGCTCTCGGTGGTG
>JBOGZL010000094.1:0-6391 GCA_050697195.1 Solirubrobacterales bacterium | reverse complement strand
GCCTCACGCTGGTCGAGTCGCGTCCTGCGACCGCCGCAGGCGGCGACCCGCCAACGGCGGGACCTTTCAGGCGTGGCACGCCGAGGGGGAGAACGTGTCGTTCATGCCCGGCCGCCGGCTGCAGGCGTGGGCGGTCTGCCTGCAATGAGCTCCCCCTGTACGTGGAGGTCGGCGGCGGCGAGCGTCGTGATGGTGGGTCGCAGTTCGTCAAGATCGGGCGATGAGCTCGAACCTCGGAAGCGCCGAGCTGCCCCCGGTCGGCTCTGAGGACCACGTCCGCGGCGAGGGGCCCGAGGTCACCCTCTACCTCGACCTGGGATGCCCGCATTGCGCCGCGGTGTGGGCGCGGATCCGCGAGCTCGCGCTGCGACTCTGCTTTCGCCACTTCCCAGTCGCCAGCAAGCACCCGCGCGCACCCGCGCTGCATGCGGCGGCGGAGGCGGCTGCGGCCCAGGGGCGATTCTGGGACATGTGCGACTCGATCTACCTCGACCAGGGTCACATCGACGACCCTCACCTCTGGGAGCGGGCCCGCACGCTGGAGCTCGACCTGGAGCGCTTCGAGCGCGAGCGTCGCTCCGACGCGGTCGCCGGGCGCGTGCGGCGCGATTTCGAGAGCGGGATCCGTGCCGGGGTCGTCGGCACGCCGGCGGCGTTCGTGTACGGCCGCCTGATCGGGGACGAGATCGGTCGCACGCTCGCCTCGCTAGCATTGACCGCTGACTAGGCAGAGGAATCTGTAAAGCAAGGGGCCGCAACGATGGCGGCCCGGAGGGAAAAGCGAATACATGAGCATGTTTGACGTGAGTCGCGTCTCGGTGGAGATCAGCGGCACGGAGATCTCCTTCGAGACGGGCAAGCTCGCCCGCCAGGCGAGCGGGGCGGTCGTGGTCGGCGCCGGCGAGACGATGGTGCTGTGCACCGCGACCGCGGGCGGGGTGCGCGACGTGGACTTCCTGCCCCTCACCGTCGACGTCGAGGAGCGCCACTACGCGATCGGGAAGATTCCCGGCTCGTTCTTCCGGCGCGAGGGACGTCCCGGAGAGAAGGGGATTCTCACCGCGCGGATGATCGACCGCCCGATCCGCCCCCTGTTCCCGAAGGGCTGGCACTACGAGACCCAGCTCGTCTGCCAGCCGCTGTCGGCCGAGCACGATCACCCCTACGACATCCTCGCGATGAACGGCGCCTCGGCGGCGCTCGCCGTCTCCCACATCCCGGTCTCGGCCCACGTGGGCTCGGTTCGGATCGGAAAGCTCGACGGCGACTTCGTGATCAACCCGCCCGAGGAGACCTACGACGATCTCGATATGGACCTGATCGTCGCCGGCACCGAGGAGGCGATCCTGATGGTCGAGTGCGGCGCCGACGGGGTCACCGAGGCCGAGATCCTCGACGCCCTCGACATCGCCCACAGCGAGATCAAGAAGCTCTGCGCGACGATGGAGGAGCTGCGCGGCAAGGCCGGGAAGCCGAAGGAGGAGATCGAGGAGCCGAAGCTCGACGAGGCGCTCGTTGACGAGATCAGGGAATCCCACGGGGCGGCGCTCGACGAGGCGACCCAGGTGCCCGAGAAGCTCGCCCGTCAGGACGCCGCGGACGCGGTCGAGCAGCAGGTGGTCGAGACCTACGCCGCCGCCCCCGATGGCGAGGATCCCGATCCGGAGCGCGTCGCTGCCGTTCGCGCGGCGTTCAGCGCCCTGGAGAAGGACACCATCAGACATCGGATTGCCGTCGACAAGAAGCGTCCCGACGGCCGCGCCCAGGACGAGATCCGCCCGATCGAGTGCGAGGTGGACCTGCTGCCCCGGGTACACGGGTCGGCGCTCTTCACTCGCGGCGAGACCCAGATCCTGTCCAACGTCGCGCTCGGAACCACCCGCATGGACATGCGCGTGGACGACCTCAGCCTGAGGGAGACAAAGCGCTTCTTCCATCACTACAATTTCCCGCCGTTCTCGGTCGGGGAGGCGGGCTTCATGCGCGGCCCGAAACGAAGGGACATCGGCCACGGCGCGCTCGCTGAGCGGGCGCTCGTCCCGGTGATTCCCTCGGAGGAGGACTTCCCGTACGTGATCCGGGTCGTCTCGGACACGCTCGAGTCGAACGGGTCCTCGTCGATGGGCTCCGTTTGCGCGTCCTCGACGGCGCTGATGGCGGCCGGTGTGCCGACGAGCGCCCCGGTGGCCGGTGTGGCGATGGGCCTGATCAAGGAGGGCGAGGATCACGTCGTCCTCACCGATATCGCCGGCGTCGAGGACCATCTCGGCGACATGGACTTCAAGGTCGCCGGAACGGCCGACGGCATCAACGCCCTCCAGATGGACATCAAGATCTCGGGCGTCACGTCCGAGATCCTCCGCGAGGCGCTCGATCAGGCGCGCGCGGGACGGCTGTTCATCCTCGAGCGGATGAACGCCACGATCGACACCCCGCGCGAGCAGCTCGCGCCGCACGCCCCGCGGATCGAGTCGATCCAGATCGACCCCGAGAAGATCGGCGCCCTGATCGGCAAGGGGGGCGAGACGATTCGCGCCCTCTCCGAGGAGTTCGAGGCGGAGATCGACGTCGACGACGACGGCACCGTGCGCGTGTATGCGGCCTCGGGTGAGCTCGTGGATGCGTGCATCGACCGGATCCAGTCGATGACCAAGGAGGCCGAGGTGGGCGATCGGTTCACGGGCAAGGTCGTGAAGACGACCGCGTTCGGCGCATTCGTCGAGTTGACCAAGGGCACCGACGGGCTCCTGCACATCTCGAACGTGAAGCCCGGAGAACGGGTGAACAGCGTCGACGACGTGCTGAAGTCCGGCGACGAGCTCGAGGTCACCGTGGTCGAGGTCGATCGCGAGCGGGGGCGAATCGGCCTACGCCTCAGCGACGACCCGGCGATCGAGGGCAAGGCCGGCGAGGAGCTGACCCAGGTCGGCACCGGCGACCCCGGCCCGCGCCGCGGTGGTGACGGCGGCGGTCGCGGTCGAGGTCGCGATGGGCGCGGCGGGCGCTCGCGGGGCTCTGACGGCGGCAGGCGCCGTCAGGGGCGTAGATGAGCTGTCCCATGACCACGCCCACCCGGGAGACGCGCGTGGCACGTCGCATCTCTTCGTCCTCGGGCGCTCGTGTGCAGGGAGCACACTTCGCGCCCTGCGTCCTCGAGCTGCTCGGCCACGCGCGCCCCCGGGCGCACGCGGCCATGGCACAACTCATCCGGTGAGCCCGGAGCGCACCTCCGCCGAGCTTCTCCCGGGCGTCGAGCTCAGCCAGCTTCCGGCCGGGATCAGGGTCGTGACCGAGACCGTCCCCTCGGTGCGCTCGGTCGCGCTCGGGCTGTGGGTGAGGGTCGGCTCCCGTGACGAGGAGCCGGCCAAGGCGGGGGTGTCCCACTTCCTGGAGCACCTGCTGTTCAAGGGAACGAAACGCCACTCGGCGGTCGAGATCGCCCAGATCTTCGACGGCCTGGGCGCAGCCGTGAACGCAGCGACGAGCAAGGAGTCGACCCAGCTTCACGCCCGGTTCCTCGACGTCCACACCGATCGCGCCTTCGAGCTCCTCGCCGAGATGCTCCTCGGGCCAACCTACCCCGAGGTCGACGCCGAGCGCGAGGTGGTCCTCGAGGAGATCGCGATGTACGAGGACGAGCCCCAGGACCGAGTCCACGACGTGCTCGCGGAGTCGGTGTTCGGGGATCACCCGCTCGGCCGCCGGGTGCTCGGCGAGGCCGAGGTGATCGCCTCGATCCCAGTCGGCGAGATCGACTCGTTCCACGGCACCCACTATGTGGCGCCGAGCATCGTCGTCGCCGCGGCCGGGCATCTCGAGCACCGCCACATCGCGGAGCTCGCGCAGCGCCACCTTGCACCCTCGGCGGAGGTCCTCGAGGCGCCGACCGACGGAGCCGGCCCCGGCGCGAAGGCCAGGGTCCGCTTCTCCGAGAAGGACACCGAGCAGTACCACCTCTGTCTCGGAGGGCCCGGGATTCCCCGCGGTGACGATCGCCGCTTCGCGCTGGGCGTCCTCGATGCGATCTTCGGCGGTTCCACCTCGTCGCGGCTGTTTCAGGAAGTCCGCGAGAAGCGTGGCCTCGCGTACGCGGTCGGCTCCTACACCGAGCAGTACAGCGAGTGCGGGATGGTGGCGATGTACGTCGGCACCCGCGAGGACAACGTCGCCGAGGCATGCGAGATCATCGGCCGCGAGCTCTCCTCGCTGCGAGCGGACGGCGCCTCCGCCGATGAGCTCGAGCGCGCGAAGGAGCACGTCAAAGGGCGGATGGTGCTCGGCCTCGAGGCGACCGCGGCGCGGATGTCGCGGATCGCGAGGGCGGTGCTGTTCGACGTCCCGCTGTACTCGCTCGACGAGATGCTCGCCCGGATCGACGCCGTCGGCTCCGAGGACGTCTCGAGGCTTGCGGACGAGCTCTACGAGCCCGCGCAACTGTCGGCCGCGTGCATCGGGCCGAGCGAGGAGCGCTTCCGCGCCGCCCTCCCTGCCGTGAGCGAGGCCCTCGCGGCGGCATGATTCGCGTTGCCGTCTCGGGGGCGGCGGGGCGGATGGGGGAGACCGTCTGCGAGGCGGTCGAGGGCGCCGAGGACATGGAGCTGGCCGGGCGGGCGGACCCCTCGCTCGATGCCCCGCTCGCCGAGGTGCTTGGCGACGCGGAGGTGATGGTCGATTTCACGACTCCCGAGGCGGCTCCGGCGAACATCCGCGAGGCGCTCGGCGCGGGGGTGCACGCGGTCGTCGGCACGACCGGGTTCGACCTCGAGGAGATCCGCGCCGCCGTCTCGGGAGCGGATGGCGGGGCGCGCTGCTTCGTCGCCCCCAACTTCGCGATCGGCGCGGTGCTGATGATGCAGCTCGCGCGCCAGGTCGCCCCGCACATGCCCGAATGCGAGATCGTCGAGCTCCACCACGAGCGCAAGCTCGACGCGCCCTCGGGCACCGCTAAGCGCACCGCGGAACTGATCCGGGAGGCCGGGGGGGACGTGCACGAGCCGATCCACTCGGTCCGGCTTCCGGGGCTGGTCGCGCACCAGGAGGTGATCTTCGGCGGCGAGGGCCAGACGCTCTCGATCCGCCACGACTCGACCGACCGCCGGTCGTTCATGCCGGGCGTCCTGCTCGCCGTGCGCCGGGTGGGCGAGCTTCCCGAGCCGCTCACGGTTGGGCTCGAGGCCCTTCTGTAGCGCCGCCGGTGTGCTCGAGGATCGCCGCGACGATCGCGTCCCAGTCGGCGCGGTTGAGCTCGTGCCCGGCCCCTTCCAGGGTCAGCAGCCTCGCGCCCGGGATCTCCCTCGCGAGCGCCTCACCGTGACCGAGCGGGAAGAGCGGATCCGAGCTGCCGTGGATCACGAGCGTGGGGGCGGCGATCGCAGCGGAACGCTCCCGCCGTCCTTCGTCGCCCGCGAGCGCGAAATGGTTCTGTGCGCTCGCGATGTTTCGCGCCCGCTCCACGTCCGCGACGGCGAGCGCGCGGACACCGGCCTCGTCGAATCGCCGACCGTCGCCGGTGAGTGCCCGCGAGTCGTCGACCAGATAAGCGATCACCGATTCGGGCTCGGACCAGTCGACCTCGGCGCTCGCCGCGAACCGCGCGTACCCGTCGCTCATCGGCGGGAAATCGTCGTCCCCCGACCCGGACGGAGTAGTGCTGATCAAGACCAGGGAGGAGACGCAATCGCTCCACTCGAGCGCGAGCAGCTGGGCGATCGCCCCGCCCATCGACATCCCGACCACGTGCGCGGCCGAGATCCCGTATCCGTCGAGGACGCCGGCGGCGTCGCCGACGAGATCAGCGGACGTGTACCCGGGGCGGCCGGGCTCGTAGGAGACCGACCGGCCGGTGTCGCGGTGGTCATACCGGATCACGAACCGCCCTCCGTCGGCCAGCATCCGACAGAGCTCGTCCTCCCACCACAGCATCGAGGAGCCGGTTCCCATCACGAGAAGGATCGGCGGGTCGGCGGGGTCGCCGAACGCCTCCGTACACAGCTCGACGCCGTTCGTCTCGACCATCCGTTCGGCCACGACTCCTAGGATTGCGCAGATGACAGCGATGGGGCCCGAGCCACCCCTCTGCCAGGTCGCGTTCAGCGTCACCGACCTGCGCCGAACCCACGCCTGGTACCGCGACGTACTCGGGTTCGCCCCGGCGGGGGGAACGAACCTGTTCGCCGGTCCGCTCGCCTCGGCGGTCCAGGGCCTGCCGCGTGCGGCGTCGACATGCTGGTGGCTCGTGGACCGTCAGGACCGCTTCCAGCTCGAGCTGTTCGAGTTTCGCAGCCCGCGGGTGCGCCCGATGTCGCCCGAGTGGCGGCCGTGCGACATCGGCTACACCACGGTGGGGGTACACGTCTCCGACCTCGACGCGACGCTCGAGCGAGCCGCGGCC
>JBOGZL010000093.1:0-12574 GCA_050697195.1 Solirubrobacterales bacterium | reverse complement strand
GTCCGGCCCGCGTGATCGAGGAGACGACCGTCGATGTCGACGGAGTTCGGGTCTTCTACCGGCGGGTCCCGGGGGAGGGGGTGCCGGTTCTCTTCGTGCACGGGAACCCGACCCACTCGGAGGACTGGGTGCCGTTCCTGCGTCGTCTCCGTGGCCCCGCGATCGCCCTCGACCTGCCCGGCTGGGGACGTTCGGAGCGGCCACCCGCGGAGCGCTTCGACGGCTCGATGCACGGCCTCGCCACGCTGGTGAGCCGGTTCCTCGACGTGCTCGGCGTCGACCGGTACCGCCTCGTGGTCCACGACTGGGGCGGGCTGGTCCTGATCTCGGCGCAGCGCGAGCCCGACAGGGTGCAGCGGGTGGTGATCGTCAACACCGTTCCGCTGCTCCCCGGGTATCGGTGGCACTGGCTCGCGCGGTGCTTCTGGCGCCGTCCGCTCGCCGGCGAGCTGTTCCTCGCGACGGTGACGAGACCGGGAATCGCCTTGATCCTCCGCCAGGCGAGGGCCGATCGCGGTCCGATGCCTGACGAGTTCGTCGACATGATCTGGAGCTGCTTCGACCGGGGAACCAAGCGCGCGATCCTCGAGCTGTACCGCTCGGCGCCCGCCGGGGCGCTCGCCGATGCAGGCGCGCGGTTGGGCGAGCTCGAGTGTCCAGCACTCGTCGTCTGGGGCGCCCGCGACCCGTACATCCCCGTCGAGTTCGGGCGCGGCTACCGGGATCGGCTTCCGAACGCCGAGCTCGTCGAGGTTCCCGACGCGGGCCACTGGCCGTGGGTCGAGCGGCCCGCGCTCATCCCCCGGATCGTCGAGTTCCTCGAGCCGGGCTGAGGGCGGCCGGAGGGGCACCTTTTACAATCTCGCAACATCCCCGTGCGACGCGCGCTTTCATCCATAGGCCGTCTGCTGCCGAACGGCTGGGGCGATCTGCTGTTGCAGTTCGCCCTCTTTCTGTTCGCCTACCAGGGCTACCAACTGGTCCGCGGCATGGCCGACGGCCAGCGCGAGGTGGCGTTCGCGAACGGCGAGCGCGTGATCGACCTCGAGCGCTCGCTCGGGACATTCTTCGAACCCGGGCTCCAGCAGGCGCTCCTGAGCCACACCTGGGTGATCGACTTCGCCAACTTCATGTACCTGAACGCCCAGTTCGGGATCACCACGGGCGTCCTGGTGTGGCTCTACCTGTTTCGCAACGAGCACTTCTACTTCGTGCGCAACATGTTTCTGGTCGCGATGGGACTCGCCCTGATCGGGTACGCGGCATTCCCGACCGCGCCGCCGCGAATGTTCGCCGAGGCGGGGTTCACGGACACGATCGCCTCGTTCGCGGACGTCGACCAGGACTCGGGCGGCGTCGGACTGCTCGTCAACCCGTACGCCGCGGTGCCGAGCATGCACATCGCCTTCGCGCTGATGATCGCCGTTCCCGGGAGGCTGCTGTCCCGAAGCGGCGCGGGGCGCTTGTTCTGGTCGGCGTATCCGCTTGTCGTCTTCTTCGTGATCGTCGTGACCGCGAACCACTACTGGTTCGACGCCGCGACCGGGGCTGCGGTGGCGTGCCTCGCGGCGCTGACCGCCGACCGGGTGCTGAGCCGGGTCCGACCGCGGGCCTGGTCGTGGCCACAGGCGCCGGAGCGGGCACCCGAGGAGGCGGCGTTGTAATGGAGGGCCACCGCTAGCCGGCTCGGCACGGTCCCGATGCCGGTGGAGGCTCCCCCAACCCGACCCGGACGCCCGCGCGGGCCGCGCACCGCACAGGAGCTCGGCGCGCTCGCGCGCGACCGCCTGATCGAGTCGCGGCTCACCCCGAACGCGATCTCGATGACCGGGCTCGCACTCAACATCGCCGCGGCGGTGCTGATCACCCAGCGGCTCTTCTTCCTCGCCGGCGTGGCGTTCATCGTCGGCTCGATCATGGACACGCTCGACGGGCGCTACTCGCGGATGTCGGGCAAGGGGACCCTGTTCGGGGCGTTCCTCGATTCCACGCTCGACCGGATCGAGGAGGGAGTCGTCCTCACCGCGGTAGCGTGGTACTTCGCCGACTCGGGCGACGAGATCGCCGCGGCCGCGTGCGTGCTCGTCGTGCTCGGCTCGCTGATGGTCTCCTACACCCGTGCGCGGGCCGAGGCGCTGGGTGTGGAATGCAAGGTCGGGCTCGCGACCCGGCCCGTGCGGGTGGTGCTACTTTCGGCCGGTCTAGTGTTCGCGAAGGGAGCCGGCGTGTTCGACATCGAGCTGCTCGCCCCGGCGATCTACACGATGGCCGTGCTGACGGCGTTCACGGTCGGACAGAGGGTGTGGCACGTTCGGGGCGAGCTCTCGGCGCTCGAGGGCGCAGAGGCGCAGCGCGGCCCGGAAGCCGAGATGTAACCCGGAATCTGCTCGGGTGTGATTTCACGGCCAATCGCGAGAGGAGCTTTCCGATGAGCACCACCGACGGAGCGAAGAGCAACGGAGCGCGGACCGCGGACGAGAAGGTCCGCGTCGCGATCGTCGGCGTGGGCAACTGCGCGAGCTCGTTCGTACAGGGGATCACCTACTATCGGGACGCGGATCCCGCGCAGCAGGTGCCCGGGCTGATGCACGTCGACCTCGGCGGCTACCACGTCCGCGACATCGAGTTCACGGCCGCGTTCGACATCGATTCCGACAAGGTCGGCAAGGACCTCTCGGAGGCGATCTTCGCGGGCCAGAACAACACCGTCAAGTTCGCCGACGTCTCGCCCCTCGGCGTGCCCGTCCACCGCGGGATGACCCACGACGGGCTCGGCAAGTACCTGAAGCAGAAGATCACCAAGGCGCCGGGTGAGACCGACGACATCGCCGGCATCCTCAAGGAGACGAACACCGACGTCCTGGTCTGCTACCTGCCTGTCGGCTCCGAGGAGGCGACGAAGTGGTACGTGGAGCAGGCGCTCGAGGCCGGGGTGGGGTTCGTGAACTGCCTCCCGGTGTTCATCGCCCGCGAGGACTACTGGAACAAGCGCTTCGTCAAGGCGGGCCTGCCGATCATCGGCGACGACATCAAGTCCCAGGTCGGCGCGACGATCGTCCACCGCCAGCTCGCGCGCCTGTTCGAAGATCGCGGCGTGAAGATCGAGCGCACGAGCCAGCTCAACGTCGGCGGGAACATGGACTTCTACAACATGCTCGAGCGCGAGCGGCTGGAGTCGAAGAAGATCTCGAAGACCCGCGCCGTGACCTCGATCGTCTCGGACGAGCTCGCGGAGGAGAACGTGTACATCGGCCCGTCCGACTACGTGCAGTGGCTCGGCGACCGCAAGTGGGCGCACATCCGGCTCGAGGGTCGGTCGTTCGGCGACGTCCCGCTGAACATCGAGCTGAAGCTCGAGGTGGTCGACTCGCCGAACTCGGCGGGGATCGTGATCGACGCGGTGCGGATCATCAAGCTCGCGCTCAACAACGGGATCGCAGGTGAGCTGGACGGACCCTCCAGCTACCTGATGAAGTCGCCGCACACGCAGCGGCCCGATCCCGACGCGCGCACGATGACCGAGGAGTTCATCGCCAAGCACGCGCGCGGCGCGGGAGCGTCCTCGCCTGAGCTGACATCCGCCGAGGCCGAAACCCAGGCGAGCTCTTAGCCCGTCGCGAGTGACCCAACTCACACTCGGGCGGGGAAGCTTTTCGGGTCCGTCGGTGTCCTTGAGGGCAGTTCGACTCAACCACTCAAGGAGGACCGATGAAGAGAGTTGCAGCAGTCTCGGCGCTGGGCGCGCTGACGGCGCTCGTCGCCGCGGTACCCGCCAGCGCCGCCCCGGTCGTGCGCGAGGCGACGGGCGCCAACGCCGGTGCGATCACCCCCGCGGTGGACGCATTCGAGGCAGAGGTCGGCGCGGATGACTGCCCGGCGGACAGCGGCTGCCGGCGGATCGTTTGGGACGGTGTGCCCGACACCCGATCGGCTCCGGCATTCATGCCAGAGGGGCAGTTCCGCGGCGCGGGCGCGCTGTTCACGACCCCCGGGACGGGTGTCCAGCTGAACATGGATGACGACTCGGCGGACGCGGCGCCGTTCGATGATCCCGACGACGTCGATTTCTCGGACATCGACGCGACGTACGAGGGGGAGTTCGAGCCGTTCACCCAGCAGCGCCTGTTCACCTCGATCGGGTCGAACGTGATCGACACCGAGTTCGTGGTCCCCGACAGCGACACGCCGGCGGATACGAACGCGTTTGGCGTCGTATTCAGCGACGTCAACGTCGAGGGGCCGACGAGAATGGAGTACTTCGCCCCCGACGGGTCCAGCCTGGGGTCATTCCCGGTCCCGGCAACCGCGGGCAGTGAGACGTTCTCGTTCCTCGGCGTGATCTTCGACGCGGGCGAGCGCATCGCGCGTGTGCGGATCACGCAGGGCGGCGCGCCGCTGGCGGCGGGAGTCAATGACCTGGGCCCGGCCGACCTCGTGGTCACCGACAACTTCGTGTTCGGTGATCCGCAGGAGCAGGCGCCTCCGGTGGAGGAGCCAGAGGATCGCGCCGCGCCCGAGCTGGATCTCAGCGGCGTGAAGAAGAAGTTGAACTCGAAGAAGTTCCTCAAGGGGGTCAGGTTCAACGTCGAGCCGAACGAGGAGAGCCAGATCGACGTCGCGCTCGTCGCGAAGGCGAAGAAGGCGCAGCTATCGGCGTCGGCTAACGGCGACGTCGTCCTGGACAGCGAGTCGTTCGATTTCTCGACCGAGGCCCGCGACGGTCGCCTCAAGCCCCGCAAGCGTCTGCTCGGCAAGGCGAAGAAGTTCAAGGCCCGAGTGGAGGTCGAGGCGATCGACCGTGCCGGAAACAAGGGCACCGAGACCCAGACCATCAAGGTCAAGGCGAAGAAGAAGAAGAAGAACTAACGCCCGCAAACAGCATCGCGCAGCGAGAGGGCCCGCCGTCGGCGGGCCCTCTCCTATGCTGCGCGGGTGACCCGCGAGCGCCTCTCGATCGCCCACGTCACGCCGCACCCGTGGGGCCCGCATCACGAGGTGAATGAGTTCGTGGAGCGGGCCGGCGCGGAGCTGGCGGAGCGCGGTCACCGCGTCGTGATCGCTGCGCCGTCGGACTCGCGTGGGGCGATCAGGGACTCCCGCCGCGCGATCCGGACCGCGCGCGAGAAGCCGGAGTCGATCTTCGCACCCGGCAACGGGGCCCCGCCGGTCCTCGCCGTGGGGCAGGGGATCCCGATGCCGCGCGGTCCCAAGCCACGCGCGGCACCGGTTCCTCTCGACGTCAGCCGCAGCCTCGACCAGCTGCTCGAGGCCGTTCCGTTCGACGTCGTCCACGTCCACGATCCGTTCGCACCGAGCACGTCGTCGACTGCGCTTCGCCACTCCCGATCGCTGAACGTCGGAACCTTTCACGAGCCGACCGAGCGCCTGGTCTCGACCCAGGTCGCGCGGCCCCTGGTCGAGATCTTCTTCGGCCGCCTCGACGCCCGCACGGCCAGCTACCGGGGCACCGCCGAGCTCGTCGAGCGCTACTTCCCGGGCACCTATGACCTCGTCGAGCCCGGTGCCGACGATCCCGGCGTGCCTGAGCCGCGCGCCGCGGGCGAGCCGCTTCGGATCGTCTACTGCCTCCGCGAGGAGCGCGGGGCGCTGCGGCTGTTCCTCCGCGCGCTTCGCCGGCTGCCGGCGGATGCGGAATGGGAGGCGGTTGTGTGGGCGGAACGCCCGCCCGAGCCGCTCACCCCGTTGAGCCGCCGCCTTCGAGAGCGCGTCCGTGTGGTCGGGCCGGATGCACTTTCGCCCGAGGAGTTGATCGCGTCGGCGGACGTGCTCTGCGCCGCGTCGGGCGGTTCGCTGCCGGCGCCGGGGCTTGTCCGCCAGGCGCTCGCGTCGGGGACGGTGCCGGTGGTCTCCCACGTCGGGATCTACCAGGAGCTTGTCCGCGACGGGGAGCTCGGTCTGCTTTTCCAGCCGGGCGACGCGATCACGCTCGCGGGCCAGCTCGCGCGACTGGTCGCCGAGTCGGATCTGCGCGATCAGCTCCGGGGCGCAGCGACGGACGTGGTGGGCAGCTGGTCGGACACGGCGGAGCGGCTGGAGGAGATCTACGAGCGCGTGTGCGCACGGCGCCACGATCCCGACGGGAAGCCGGCCGTCCGGAGGCGGCTCTCCTCGAGGCCGGCGATCCAGTGTGACCTCCACATGCACACGGACCACTCCCCGGACTGCGCGACGCCGGTCGAGGTGCTGCTGGAAACGGCGCGCGACCGCGGGCTCGGGGCGATCGCGATCACCGACCACAACGAGATCTCCGGGGCGCTGGAGGCGCGGGAGCGGGCGCGGACGATGGACGGGCTCCAGGTGATTGTCGCCGAGGAGGTGAAGACCGCGGAGCAGGGTGAGGTGATCGGCCTCTTCCTCGAGGAGAAGATCCCGCGCGGGATGTCGATGGCGGAGACGATCGCGGACATCCGACGTCAGGGTGGGCTCGTGTACGTCCCGCACCCGTTCGACCGCCTCCACTCCGTTCCCGACTACGAGCACCTGCTCGACTTCGTGGACGAGATCGACATCCTCGAGGTGTTCAACCCCCGGATCGCGTTCTCGGCCTTCAACGAGGAGGCGGAGCGGTTCGCGGCCAAGTACCGGATCGTCCCCGGCGCCGGCTCCGACAGCCACGTCGCGCAGGGCCTCGGGAGCGTGCGAATCCGCCTCAGCGATTTCGACGGCCCGGTCGAGTTCCTCGAGTCGATGCGGGACGCGGACATCATCCACAAGCACAAGAACCTGATCTACGTCCAGGCGCTGAAGTTCCTCCAGACCACCGGCCGTCCCCGTCCGGCCCGCCGCGCGCGGGCAGCGAAGCGGGCGCGGGCGGTCCGCGGCGGTCGCTCGCGATCGACCGGGAAGGTGAAAACGAACAACCGGCGGGGCAAGAAGTGATGCATGCCGCAGGAGCCGATCCCGGCTCGTCAAAGAGAGCGCGGGCCGTGCCGACAACCGACGACGAGATCCAGGAGAAGTACCTGGAGCGCGCGATCCGAGAGCTGAACGACCTCACCCGCGAGCTCCAGGCCTGCGAGCTGTGCCCGCGCGGTCGGCTCCAGCCGGTGCTCGGGTCGGGCCATCCGCAGGCCGACGTCTTTCTGCTCAAGCACGCCCCGGCCGCGGCGGAGATCGAGGAGGGCGTCGCTTTCTACGGTCGCTCGGGCAACGCCCTGATGAAGTCGTTCAAGCGGCTGGGGATCGACCCGCTCGTCGTCTACGGGACCCTGTGCGTCAAGTGCCCGCTTTCGGAGCCCTCGTTGGCAGCGCCCGAGTGCGTCGCGCGGCTCGTCGAGGAGGTCGCGATCGTGTCGCCTCGAATCGTGGTCGTGATGGGCGATCCGGCACTGGAGTCGCTTAACGAGCTCGAGATTCCGCTCTCGCGGGAGCTCGAGCCGGAGTTGGGTGCGATCCAGTCGCTCACCCCGACCGTCGACGCCCTGTTCGTCCCCGACATCGATCGTTCCCTGGACGAGGAGGCGGCGAAGCGCGAGTTCTGGAGCGCGTTCCGGTCGCTCGGCACCTGGTACGCGGAGCTCCCCCCGTACTAGAAGCTAGGCCTCCTCGACGTCGTCCTCGGCGAGCGGCACCTCATCGGCCGCGCACGTCGTGCACAGGACCATCGCGCTCACGCCCTCGAGCGCGACCTGCTTCTCGGCGTCCGTCAGCACGGCGCCGCAGTTCTGGCACCGGCCCGGCAGCTCCTCGATCGAGTGCTCCTCGAGGGCCATCGCACTCGAAGGTTACCCCCGGCTAACCCGCGACTCGGTCCCGCCTGGCGCGGTCGCCTCGGCGAGCGCGGTCATAGCGTCTACGGTGGCGCTGGCGAGCGCGCGGACCACGACGACGTCGAGCGCCTCGTAACGCTCGAGCTCGGCTTGCGCGGCGTAGGGGCTGTCGCTCGCTACCCCCACCGAGCCGGGCGGCTCGCCGAGGCGCTCGAAGTGGTCCCGATAGCCCTTGTGGAGGTCGCGATAGAAGGATTCGTCCTTGGCCAGCCGCTCGGACGCGCCGGGCCCGACCGCCGTGCGCACGTACCCGAGCACCGGCGGCGGCCTGCGCCCCGCCTCGTCCGCTCCGGCGTGGACCCGCTCGCGGGCGCGGGCGGCGAACTCGGGGGTCATCCAGTTCAAGAACGCGCCGTCGTAGCCGGCGCCGGCGAGCTTGCACATCCGCGGGCCCATCGCGGCGAGCACGAGCTTGACCTGTCCCAGCCGCTCGCGCAACTCCGGCAGCGCCTCGCGCATCGTCGTCAGCGGTCGCTCCGAGAAGCCCGCGCCGACCCCGATCCACAGCCGCTCGGGCGGCAGCCCCAGCTCCTCGATCCGGCGCGCGATCTCCTCCGGCTTGTGGCGGTCGAGCGCCAGCACCGCAACCCCGAGATCGATCCCCGGCACCGAGCGGGCGAAGGTCGCGAGCGTCTCCAGGCCGCTCGCGGCCGGGTGGTCGTTGGACCACATCGACGCGAAGCCGAGCATCGCGCACCGTGCCGCGAGCGGCTCCGCGACAGACGGATCGAGCCCCGCGGTGACGCCAAAGCCTCTCGTCATTCCGGCCGAATCCTCCGCTGTCGCGTCCGGTTCGGCCGGGTGTGCTCAAACAGCGCGACGCACTCGATGTGGGGAGTCTGGGGGAACATGTCCGCCGCGCGCACGCGCCGGAGCCTATAGCCGGCCTCGCAGAGCTGGGCCGCGTTCGGTGCCAGGGTGGTCGGGTTGCAGGACACGTACACGATTCGCGGCGCGCCGCACTCGATCACCCGCCTGACCACCTTCTTCGACAGGCCCGAGCGCGGCGGATCGACGACGACGACGTCCGGCGCGCCCGCCTCCTCCACCAGGGGGCGGATCCCCAGCCTCGTGTCGGCGGCGATGAAGTGGGCGTTCGAGATCCCGTTGCGGCTTGCGTTCTCGGCCGCGTCGGCGACGGCCGATTCGACCACCTCGAGTCCCCAGACCTCGCCCGCGTCAGCGGCGAGCGCGAGAGCGATCGTCCCGATCCCGCAGTAGAGGTCGAACACCCGCTCGCGGCCGGTGAGGCCCGCGTACTCGCGCGCGATCGCGTACAGCCGCTCCGCCATCTCGGTGTTGGTCTGGAAGAAGGCGTCCGGGGAGATCCGGATTCGAAGCCCGGCGACCTCTTCCTCGAGGTGCTCGCGCCCGAGCGCGCCGGTCGGGCCGTCGGTTCCGCCCGAGGGACCATCGATCACGGTGTGCAGATCGACGGGCGGGCGGGAGATCCCGGCCGGGGAGGTGACGAGCCGAGTCTGAAGCTGGCCGGTCCGACGTCCCTCGCGGACGACGAGGTTGCGGAGCACGCCGTCGCGTTCGCGACGGTCGTAGGGGGGGATGCCCTCGGTGCGCGCCCACGCCCTGATCTCGTTCCGAACGCCGTTGTTGCGCTCGGAGGCGAGCAGGCAGTCGTCGACGTCCACGACCAGGTCCCACCGGCCGCGGGCGTGGAAACCGAGCGCCACGTTCCCGTCGCGGTCGCCGAACGAGTACTCGAGCTTGTTCCGGTACCGCCACCGCTCGAGCGCCGGCTCGGCGGGCTCGAGCTCGAATCCCTCCAGACCCCCGATCCGCTCCAGCGCGTCGGCGACCTGCTCGTGCTTGTGGGCGAGCTGGCGCTCGTACGCGAGGCCCTGCCACGGCGCCCCGGGGCACGGCTCGCCGCCGTGCTCGCAGCGATCCGGCACGCGGTCGGGGCCGCGGCGAAGGAGCTCGAGCGCCAGCGCCTCCGCGTACCCCCGCTTCGCCTTCGTGAGCCGGGCGCGAACCCGGTCGCCGGGAAGCGCGCCGGCGACGAACACGACGTAGCCGTTCGAGCGCGCGACGCCGCGCCCGCCGTACGCGAGCGTGTCGACCTCGAGAACCAGCTCCTCGCCGCGGCTCGGGCGCTCCATGCTCCTATCGTTGCAGCGCGTTGGACTTGGACCTCGACACCTATCGCGACGACGCCGAGCTCTTCTGCGAGGAGCTCGACGGCGAGTACTACCTCCACCTCTCGGGCCGCAAGCAGTCGCTCGAGATCGAAGCGATCTACGAGCGCCACGCGGAACTCTTCTCGCGCGACGCGGTTGAGGGGTTGCGCGAGGCGTGGGATCGGTCCGCGGACGGGGGAGATCGGAGGCGCGCCCGCCACCTTCTCCAGTTCGGCTTCGACGGGTACCTCGGCCAGGCCACCAGGGCGGAGGCCGCCACGCTCGCGGAGCTCGAGGCATCGCTGGAGGTCGAGGTCGACGGCTCGGCGATCCCGTACCGGGGGGTCGCGGTTGAGCAGGCGAACGAGCCCGATCCCGAGCGCCGCGCCGCGATCGAGGCGGCGCGCAACGAGGTGCTCGCGGAGGAGCTCAACCCCCACCACCTCTCGGCGCTCGAGCGCGTCCACGCGCTCGCGCGCGAGCTGGGGTGGGCGAGCTACCGCGACGCGTACGCGGAGCTGCGCGGGATCGACCTCGCGGAGCTCGGCCGGCAGGCGGGCGAGTTCCTGGACGCCACCGACGCCGCGTACGCGACGCTCACCGACCCCGAGCTGGAGCGCGCCGGTGTTCCGCCGCTGGGCGAGCTGCGCCGCTCCGACCTGCCACGGTTCTTTCGCGCCCCCCGGCTCGACAAGTCGTTTCCGGGCGAGCGGCTGGTCGATGCCTTCGCGGAGACGGTCTCGGGCCTCGGGATCGACCTCGCGGCGCAGGAGAACGTCCACCTCGACACGGAGCCGCGGCCGACCAAGAGCCCGCGTGCGTTCTGCGCCACGCCGCGAGTCCCGCAGGAGGTCTACCTCGTGATCTCCCCGGTCGGAGGGCGCGACGACTACGAGGCCCTGTTCCACGAGGGCGGCCACGTGGAGCACTACGCCCATGTCGATTCGGGGATTCCGTTCGAGGACAAACGGCTCGGGGACAACGCGGTCACGGAGTCGTTCGCGTTCCTTTTCGAGCACCTCACCGAGGATCCGGCGTGGCTCGCCGCCCGGCTCGGCGTCGCGGAGGCCGGGCCGGTCCTCGACCACGCCCGCGCGGTGAAGCTCGTGATGCTGCGGCGCTATGCGGCGAAGATCGCCTACGAGCTCGAGCTCCACTCGGAGGCGCCCCGACTTGACGGCATGCCCCATCGCTACGTCGAGCTCGTCGGCGGCTCGACCCGCGTCGTGTGGCCGGGGGAGAGCTGGCTCTCGGACGTCGACCCCGCGTTCTACGTCGCCTGCTACCTGAGGGCATGGGCGCTGGAGACGAGCTGGCGTCGATCGCTCCGGGATCGGTTCGGCGAGCGTTGGTTCGACTCGACCGAGGCGGGGGAGTGGCTGCGGGGACTGTGGCGCCGCGGCCAGCGGCTCGATGCCGCCGAGCTGCTCGCCGACGCGCTCGGGGAGTGTCTCGACTTCACAACCCTCGCGCGGGAGCTCACGCGGAGGTAGGCTTGGTGCGCAAAGACTCGCCACACGCTCGGAGAACAGGAGGACCCGCGGATGGAGTCAAGCAAGAGCCAGCAGAGCACGCGCGAGCGAATCTCCGCTGACCTTCAGAAGGCACTCGAGGACCTTCGCAGGGCCGGCGAGAGCGCGAGCGGGGAGGTGCGCTCGGGGATCGAGTCCGCGGTCTCGAGGATCAGGGACGCGTCGAGCTCGGCGACGCCGGACGACCTCCGTGCGCAGCTCGACAGCTTCAGGGACTGGGTCCAGAGCGCGACAGCGGACGTGCTCGACGAGGTGGAGAAGGAGGTCCGAAAGCGCCGTCAGCAGCTTCGCGGCCAGGGCAGTGGCAAGTCCTCGGCAGCCTCGAAGTCGGGCGGCTCCGGGTCGAAGAAGAGCTCGTCGGGGTCGAAGAGCGCGTCTCGGTCCAAGAAGAGCTCGTCCGGATCGACGAGCTAGCGCTCAGCGCAGCCGGCGCTGCGCCTCCTGAAGCACCCGTTCGAGGTCGCGCAGCATCGACTCGCTCTGCTGGCGGCCCCGGCTGACGAGCCTGCTGACCAGCTCGTTGGCGTCGTCGCGGGTGATCCGCCCCCGGGCGACGGCGTCGTCGACGACCTCCTGAAGCCGGTCACGTGACAGGGTGACGCTCTTCTCGAGCGCCTCGCGGAACGCCTGGACGCTCTTGTCGGCGCGACCCGGGTCCGCCGAGGTGGGGGGCTTCCTCATTCCTCCGCCCGAGCCCTGCGCTTGGGAGGTCTGCGCCATCGCGAAGAAGCCTAATGCCCGTCAGCCGATGAACGCGCCACCCTGGAGGCGAACAGCGCATCGACCGGCGCGTGATCGGAGAGCCGCACGGCGAGTCCCTCCCACGGGAGCTCGCGGGCTTCGGCGGGCCACCGGCTAGGCGCCTCGGCCACGTCGAGTCCGCGCGCGAGGACGTGGTCGATCGCGTTGGGGGCGGTGGTGGGCAGGAGCTCGAAGCGCCGCTCGAGCTCGTCAAAGACACCGGAGCGCTCGGGCCGCAGGTTGAAGTCGCCGCCGAGGATCAGCGGCGCGCCGTCCGCCCACCGAACCGCGGTCTCGGCGGCGAGCCGCGCCTCTTCCTCGGCGAGCGGCTGGTCGCGGGTGGTCGCGTGGAGGTTGCCGACGCAGGGGCCGCTCG
>JBOGZL010000092.1:0-24446 GCA_050697195.1 Solirubrobacterales bacterium | reverse complement strand
GCGATCCCCTGTCGCGCGTCCTCCGCGACGCGGTCGCCGTCGAGGAACACCCCAGCCGGGTTGCCGCCGGAGCCGTCCGGGGCGCAGAACACGCGCAGGACGTGGAGCTCCGCCACCGCTAGTGGCGGAAGTGGCGCCGGCCCGTCATCACCATCGCGACGCCCGCCGCGTCGCACGCCGCGACCACGTCGGTGTCGCGGACCGAGCCGCCGGGCTGGATGAACGCCCGCGCGCCCGCGTCGATCGCCGCCCGGGGCCCATCGGGGAACGGGAAGAACGCGTCGGAGGCCACCACCGATCCGCCGAGGAAAGCGTCCGCGTCGGCGCCCCGCGCCTCCCGCGCCTTCTCGATCGCGATCCGCACCGAGTCCACGCGGCTCATCTGGCCCGCGCCGATTCCCACCGTCCCGAGGTCCTTCGCGAGCACGATCGCGTTCGAGCGCACGTGGCGGGCCACGCGCCACGCGAGCAGGAGGTCGGCCCACTGGGCCTCGTCGGGCAGCGCCTTCGTAGCCACGTTCATCCCGTCGCGCGAGTCGGCGCCGCGATCCGGATCCTGGACCAGCAGCCCGCCCCGGACCCGCTTCACGTCGCGCTCGGCCGTCTCGTACGCGCGCTGCTCGGCGTCCTCCATGATCCGCACGGCTTCCTTCTGGCGCAGGATGTCGAGCGCGCCGTCCCCGTAGCCCGGGGCGATCAGGACCTCGATGAAGCTCTCGTGCAGGTGCTCCGCGAGCGCGGGGCCGACCTCCCGATTCAGCGCGACGACGCCGCCGAACGCCGATAGCGGGTCGCACGCGAGCGCCTTCGCGTGCGCCTCGTCGATCGTCTCACCGAGCGCCACCCCACAGGGGTTGTTGTGCTTCGCGATCACGCACGCCGGCCGCTCGAACTCTGCGAGCACTCCCCGTGCCGCGTCGAGGTCGAGGACGTTGTTGAAAGACAGCGCGCGGCCGTGCAGCTTGGCGACCTTCGACAGAACGTGGGAGCGGCTCCCCACCTCCGTGTAGAGCGCCGCGCGCTGGTGCGGGTTCTCGCCGTAGGAGAGGTCGAGGAACTTCTCCAGCGCGACCAGCAGGTGGCCCGGATAGACCTCGTACCGGGCGCCGAACCAGCGGCTGATCGCCGCGTCGTAGTGGGCGGTGAGCGCGAACGCCTCGTTCGCGAGCCAGTGGCGCGTCTCCCCCGAGATCGCCCCGTCGGACTCCTGCAGCTCGGCGAGGACCGCGTCGTAGCTCTCAGGCTCCACGACCACGGCGACGTAGCGATGGTTCTTCGCCGCCGCGCGGATCATCGTCGGGCCGCCGACGTCGATGTTCTCGACCACCTCGGCCTCGCCCACGTCGAGGCCGTTGACCACGGCCGCGAACGGGTACAGGTTCACGCACACGAGGTCGATCGGCTCGATCGCCTCCGCCTCGAGCGTCGCCGCGTGCTCGGGATCGTCCCGGACCGCCAGCAGCGCCGCGTGGAGGCGCGGATGGAGGGTCTTCACGCGGCCGTCGAGGATCTCAGGCGAGCCGGTGAGCTCCTCGACCGCGCGCACCTCGATTCCCGACTCGCGCAGCGCCCGGGCCGTCCCCCCGGTTGACACGATCTCGATCCCGAGCCCGGCGAGCCCGCGCGCGAAGTCCGCGACCCCGGTCTTGTCCGAGACCGAGATCAGCGCGCGCCGAACGCGAACCGGAGCGCCCAGCGGCTCGCTCGTGTCGGCGGGGGGAGTCTGGGTGCTCATCGGGACAGGTCCTAGGGTGCGACGGCGACGTGCGCCGAGTGTATGCCCGCGCAACGGCGCGCCGCAAGGTCCGGCCCGGCTACCGCCCCGAGCTATCCGGGGCGACGGTGACCACGCGCGCGTTATCGCCGTCGACCCGCACCGACCCGGCGGCGATCAGCCGGACCACCTCCGGAAGCAGCTCGTGCTCGACCGCGTGGATCCGGTCCTCGAGCTCCTGCCACTCGCGCGATGGCGGCACCTCGACCGCGCGCTGGACGATGATCGGCCCGGAGTCCACCCCCTCGTCCACGAAGTGGACCGTGACGCCCGTGACCTTGACGCCGTGGTCCAGCGCCTGCTGGACGGCGGCGAGGCCGGGGAAGGACGGAAGCAGGGCGGGGTGGACGTTGACGATCCGGTTCCGAAAGCGGGCGACGAACGCGCTCGACATCAGCTCCATGTAGCCGGCGAGCACGATCAGGTCCACGCGGCGCTTCGCCAGCCACTCGGCGATCGCGTAGTCGCGGGCTTCCCGGTCCGGATAGCTGGGGCGATCGAAGACGTCCGTCTCGATTCCGGCCGCGGCGGCGCGCTCGAGCGCGATCGCCTCGCGGTTGTTGGAGGCGACCGCGACCACCTCGATCCCGTCCCGCCCGTGAACCTTGTCAAGGATCGCCTGGAGATTCGTCCCCGTCCCGGAAGCAAGTACCGCAACTCTGAACTGACCCGGTCGAACCGGACGCGGGAACGAGCGCCTGTCCATCACTGATTCTTCAGGCGCGAGTGGGAGCGGAGGATTCGACCGGAAGTTCTTCCAGCGCGAACTTGCCGTTTCCCTCGCCGCCGTCCCCGAGCGGGTAATCGCCGGTGAAGCATGCGTCGCAGTGGTGCTCGGCCGGGGTCCCGACCGCCTCGTATACGCCCTCCATCGAGAGGTAGGCGAGCGAGTCCGCCCCCAGCTCGGCCGCGACCTCGTCGACGGTGCGCCCGTGGGCGATCATCTCCTCGCGGGTGGACATGTCGATTCCGTAGTGGCACGGATGGCGGATCGGGGGGGCCGAGATACGCAGGTGGACCTCCCGTGCCCCGGCGTCCTTCAGCATCCCCACGATCTGCCGGGTCGTGTTCCCGCGCACGATCGAGTCGTCGACGACCACGACCCGCTTGCCGGACACGATCTCGGGGAGCGGGTTGAACTTCATCCGCAGCCCGTGCTTGCGCAGCTCCTGCCCGGGCTGGATGAAGGTGCGGGCGACGTAGCGGTTCTTGATCAGCCCGTCGTCCTGGGCGATCCCCGAGGCGCGCGCGAACCCGTTCGCGGCGGGATTGCCGGAGTCTGGCACCGAGATCACGAGGTCGGCCTCGACCGGCGACTCGCGCCACAGGATCTCGCCCATCCGGCCGCGGACCTGCTGCAGGACCTTTCCCTCGAGCCGGGTGTCGGGCCGCGAGAAGTAGATGTGCTCGAACACGCAGCACGCCGCCCGCTCCGCGGGTACCGCCTCCCGGACCTCGAGCCCGTCCTCGGTCAGGGAGACGAGCTCGCCCGGCTGCACCTCGCGCATCAGCTTCGCGCCGATGATGTCGAAGGCGCAGCTCTCCGAGGCGACCACGTGGCGGTCGTCGAGCTGGCCGAGCGACAGCGGCCGCACGCCGTGCGGGTCGCGAAACGCGACCACCGCGTGCTTGGTCATCACCACCGTCGAGTAGGCGCCCTCGAGGCGCGGCATCACCTCCGCGACCGCGTCCTCGATCGTGTCCGCCTCGCTCGACGACAGCAGCGCCGCGATGATCTCCGAGTCCGAGGTCCCGCGGAAGGACAAGCCGCGCTCGCGAAGCTCGTTGTAGAGCTCGACGGCGTTCGTGAGGTTGCCGTTGTGGGCGAGGGCGACCTCGCGCCGGTCCGCGCGCCACACGGGCTGCGCGTTCTCCCACGCCCCTCCGCCGGTGGTCGAGTAGCGGACATGCCCGATCGCCATGTCCCCGGAGAGCGCGTGCAGCTTCTCCTCGTCGAAGACCTGGGACACGAGCCCGAGCTCGCGCAGCGTCGTGATGTGGCCGCCCTCGCAGGTGGCGATGCCGGAGGACTCCTGCCCCCGGTGCTGGAGCGCGTACAACGCGAAGTAGGCGAGCCGGGCGACGTCGTGGCCGGGCGCGTATACGCCGAAGACGCCGCACTCATCACGCGGGCCGTCACGGTCCGGGATAGGCCGTTCGCTCACGATCTCAAAGGCATTGATGCCTTGCGGGAAGGGGCACTCGACAGGCGAGGTGCCTGCATTCGAAGCGTAGCAACGGGCTCGGCGCGCGGCCGATAGATTTCCCGGCGCATGCGGTCGCTGCGGATTCTCCCCCTGCTCCTCGTGATCGCCGCCGTCGGCGTCGTCGCGGGCTGCGGCGGTGACGACGACGACGGGGAAATGACCGCGGCCGAGACGACGGCGACCGAGACCGAGACGGGCGGGGGCGGCGGCGGAGCTCAGACGGTCGGGATGACCGAGTTCGAGTTCGAGCCGAACGACCTCACCGCCTCACAGGGAGACAAGATCACCGCGGAGAACACCGGATCGGCCGTCCACAACCTCACGATCGAGGAGGGCTCGGATCCCGAGCAGGCATCAACCGAGGTCGCCGCGACCCCGGACGTCGACGCCGGCGACAGCGGCGAGGTGACCGTGGACGCCGACCCCGGCGAGTACTCGATCGTGTGCACGATCTCGAATCACCGCGAGCTCGGCATGATCGGGACGCTAAAGCTCGAGTAGCTACTCGCAGTAAGGGCGGCCGTCGACTCGCTGGTCGCGGCCGGCGATCCCGGCGCAGTCCCGCAGACCCTGGAGCCGGTCGGAGAGGGCGGCCTCGAGCCCGGTCCCGGACCCGGCGAGGTTCTGGAGCTGGAACGGGTCCGCGTCGAGGTCGTAGAGCTCGCTTACGGGGTCGTCGACGCAGCCGTTGGTCACGTCGTCCGCGAGGACGTGCTCGACGTAGATCGCGCTCGGAACACGGACCCCCGAGTACCGGCACAGTCCGTCCTCGCCGCTGCCGTTGTTGCCCACCTGGTACTCGGTGACGAGCGCGCGGCCCCCCGGGAAGCCACCCGAGTCGCCGCTCAGCAGCCCGACCAGCGAGCGCCCGTCCATCACCCGGCAGGCGCCGCCCCCGCCGCACGCCCGCGCGCGCGCGAGCTCCGCCACGGTCGGCGCGATGTCGATGTTGCCCACCGGCTGGGCGACCTCGGAGACCCGCTCACCGCCGCCCCGGTACTGCGCCGGAACGCGCATGATCAGCGGCACCCGGATCCCCTCCTCGTAGGGATAGATCTTCCCGACGGCGATCCGGTGCTCGCCGTGGAAGTAGCCGTTGTCGGAGGTGAAGGCGATCACCGTCTTGCGGAGCTCGCCGGTGCGCTTCAGCTCCTTGACGATCTGCCCCACGCCGCGGTCCACCGCGCGCAGCGCGGCGAGCGCGCACGTGTAGCGCTTCGTCAGCTTCTTCAGCCTGTTGGGGTCGATCGGCAGCCGCGACTGGACGAACGGTGGCTTGTCGGACACATCCGCCTCGTTGAACGAGGGGGCTTGCGGGAGCGCCGAGCCCTTGTACAGCTGCTTGTCGTCGGGATCGGGCACGGTCCGCCCGCCGCACCCCCCGCGGGTCTCGATCCCGGTCTCCGTGTGCGGGGCGCGGTGGTCGACCTGCATGTAGAGAGGCTTGCGATTGCGGGACAGGCGGCGGGCGAGGGTCGCGGCCTTGCGGTTGATCACCCGGGTGACGTAGTCGTCGTCGCGCTGGCCGAAGTGGACCTGACGCCCGTTCGCCGCCACGTCGAAGTTGTAGTAGCGGGTGCTTCCGAGCGTCGTGTACCAGTGGCTCCACCCGGGCGCCACCTCGGTGGGGTCTCCGACAGCCGCCTCGTAACCGTTCAGGTACTTGCCGACGTGGACGGTCTTGTACCCCGCCCGGCCGAGCCACACCGGGAGGGTGTTGTCCTTCTCCTCGAGGGCGGCGTAGCCGAGCCGGTTGGAGGTGACCCCGTGGTTGTGGGCATACTGCCCGGTGAGCCACGTCGCGCGCGAGGGACAGCACAGCGGCGTGGTGACGATCGCCTCGCTGAAAGTCGTCCCCTTGGCGGCGAGCTTCCTTGCGACGTTCGGCATCGTGTCCGGTCGCACCGACGCGAGCGTCTGGTCGTCGGTCGTGATCACGACGATGTTCGGCCGCTTCGCCGCCGATGCCGCGGACGGAAACGCCACCGCGACGGCGAGCAGCGCCGTGAGCACGAGCAGGCCGCGCGCCGGCTTCATTCGCAGTATGAGGCGCGGGCGGGGGGCTGCGGATCGCGGTTCGCGATCCCGGCGCAGTCGCGGAGCTCGTCGAGCTTCGCCCTCAGGGCCCCCTGCCCGTTGCCCGCGGAGCCGTTGGGGCGGAAGACGCTCTCGAGCTGGAACGGGTCACCCCTGAGGTCGTAGAGCTCCCCCTCCTCGATCGGATCGCAGCCGCCGTTCAGCGCCAGGCCGGTGTACTCCATGTAGATGCGGGTCGGCTCGCGAATCCCGGTGTACTCGCACAAGAGCCCGGTCTTGTCCCGCTCGCGCCCGTACTCGAGAACCAGCGCGCGAGCGTTGGGGAATCCTCCCCCGTCGCCCCTCAGGAGCGGGACCATCGAGCGCCCGTCCATCACCCGGCATCGCGCCTCGGCGCACGGCTCTCCGCCGGCGAGGTCGAGGATCGTAGGAGCGAGGTCGATGTTGGAGACCAGGTCCTTAACCTTCCCGCCTGCGCCTCCGCCGGCGACCCCGGGCGGGACCCGGATCGCGAGCGGAACCCGGAGCGCCTCCTCGTAGGGGAAGGTCTTGTTGACGGAGATCCGGTGCTCGCCCTGGAAGTACCCGTTGTCCGAGGTGAAGATGATCACCGTGTTGTCGAGCTCGTTCTCCTTCTTCAGGGTCTGGACGATCTTCTTCACGCCGCGATCCACACCGCGGAGCGAGGCCAGCCTGCAGCCGATCCGCTTGGCGACCTTCTTCTTCCCCGTGGCGTCGAGACGGTCCCGGCTCTGGATGAAGGACGGCTTGTCGCTGACGTCCTGCTCGTTGAAGTTGGGCGTCCGGGGGAGCTTGACCTTCTCGAACAGCTCCGTGTCGCGCGGGTCGGGGACGGCGCCTCCCCTGCAGCGGGTCGCGCCCGCGCTCGTCCCGCTCTCGGTATGGGGAGCGAACTGATCGACCTGTACGTAGAAGGGGTCGTTCTTGGACGCGAATCGCCGGATCACGTGCGCGGACTGGCGGTTGATCACACGGGTGAAGTGATCGCTGTCCCTGTTTCCGAACTTCTCCTCCCCGCCGTTCACGGCGAGTCCATAGCCGTAGTACTGGCGCGGGGTGAGCAGCGTGTACCACTGGTCCCAGCCGGGCGCGACCTCGGTCCTCTCCTCAACCGCGCCCTGGTACCCGTTCAGATACTTGCCGAGGTGCGCGGTCTGGTAGCCCGCCTCCTTCAGCCACACCGGGAGCGTGTTCCCGGGCTCCCCCATGGCGCGATAGCCCGGGGCGTTCGCGATCACGCCGTTGTTGTGGCCGTACTGGCCGGTCAGCATCGTGGCGCGGGAGGGACAGCAGGTCGGCGTCGTGATGATCGTGTCGGTGAACACCGTGCCCTTGTCGGCGATCAGCTTCTTGGTCGCGGGCATCGCGCGCTTGTCGAGCGAGTCGAACCGCTGGTCGTCGGTGACGACCATCACGACGTTCGGCTTGTCGCCCGGGGCCGCGCTCGCCGGGGAGGCGCTTTGGGACAGCGAAACGGCCCCGACCACGGCCACGACCGTGACGAGCGCGAGTGCGGCGACGGGCAGCCGCAGGGATGTGCGAATCCTTCGCATCAAGCGATTCAACAAGCGCGGCGCCCCTAAGTCGCGGCGACCAGAGTCCCGACCGGCCGCCCAACACGCCCGCGCTCGAAGGCGACGATGCTAGCGAATGCGCCCGATGACCGGGGCGGGTCCCGTCAGCCCGCCTCGATGCGCCCGCCGAGCGAGCGCCATGCGCTCTCGGCGTCGGCGAGGGGGATCGAGAGCTCGACCTCCGCCGCACGGAGCTCGATCCGCTCCCCGCCCGCCTCGCCGATCACCAGCGCGCCGGCCTCGCCGACCGCCGCGGCTAGGTCGTCGATCGCCCCGCGCTCGCCGCCGACCACGAACCCGCCCGGTCCCTCTCCAAACAGGCACGCTTCGCCGGACAGGCCGCGGAGCTCGACCAGCCGATCGAGATCGGCCCGGACCCCGACCCCGCCCGCGATCGCGGATTCGGCGAGCGCGCAGGCGAGCCCGCCGTCCGAGACGTCGTGGGCGCACGTCAGCCTTGCGGCGCGGACGCCCTCGCGAACCAGCTCGATCGCCGCCCGGACGAGGTCGGCGGGCACGGCCGGCAGGCCGGAGCCGAGCTCGCCGCGCAGCTTCGCGAGCTCCGAGCCGGCGAGCGAGGGGACGAACGGGCCCACGACGGCGACCGCGTCGCCTTCGCGCAGCGCGTCCGAGCCTGCCCGCGACGGGTCCGGGAGCTCCCCCACCATCCCGACGACAGGGGTGGGGTAGATCGGCCCGGCGTCGGTTTCGTTGTACAGCGACACGTTGCCTCCCACCACCGGGACGGCGAGCTCGCGGCACGCGTCGGCGAGCCCCTGCGTCGAGCGGTCGAGCTGCCACGCGACGTGCGGCTTCTCGGGGTTGCCGAAGTTGAGGCAGTTGGTGACCCCGAGCGGATCCGCGCCGACGCACGCGAGGTTTGCCGCGCATTCGAGCACCGCCTCGACCGTGCCCAGGTAGGGGTCGCACGCGACCCGGCGGCCGTTGCCGTCGATCGACACGGCGATCGCCCCGCCCGACTCGAGCTTCAGGACCGCCGCGTCGGCGGTCGCGGGGCGGCGCACGGTGCGCGACTGGACGATCGAGTCGTACTGCTCGAACGCCCACCGCTTCGACGCGATGCTCGGCGAGGCGAGCAGCGCGAGGAGTATCGCCCCGGCATCGCCGTCCTCGGCGAGGGTTGCCTCGTTCGCGTACATCCACCCCTCGGGCTCGGCGGGGTCGAGGTCGTAGAGCGGGCAGCCGTCGACCAGTGCCTCCACCGGAACGTCGCCGACCACCTCGTCGCCCCGCAGGACCCGGATTCGCCGCGCATCGGTGACCTCGCCGATCGCAGCGGCCCCCGTCTGCCACCGCTCGCATACCGCAACCACCTCGTCGACGCGGCCCGGCTCCACGATCGCCAGCATCCGCTCCTGCGACTCGGAGATCATCACATCGAACGGCGCCATGCCGGCCTCGCGCAACGGCACCCGGTCGACGTCGACGTCGATGCCCACACCGCCCTTGGCCGCCATCTCTGAGGCCGACGAGGTGAGCCCCGCGGCCCCGAGGTCCTGGAGCGCGACCAGCAGCCCGCGGTCGAGAAGCTCGAGGCAGCACTCCATCAGCTTCTTCTCCTCGAAGGGATCGCCGATCTGGACCGACGGCCGCTTCTCCTCTCCCGCCTCGAGCTCTGCGGAGGCAAGCACCGATGCCCCGCCGATCCCGTCGCGGCCCGTCGAGGCGCCGAGGATCACGACCGCGTTCCCGACCCCGACGGCTGCCGACCGGACCATCCCGTCGGCGTGGGCGAGCCCGACGCACATCGCGTTCACGAGGCAGTTGTGCTCGTAGGGAGCCTCGAAGTAGACCTCGCCGCCGACCGTCGGAACGCCGATCGAGTTGCCGTAGTGCCCGATCCCCGCGACGACGCGGTCGAACAGGTACCGGGAGCGATCGGATTCGAGCTCCCCGAAGCGCAGCGAGTCGAGCACCGCGATCGGCCGTGCGCCGAGCGCGAACACGTCCCGAAGTATTCCCCCGACCCCCGTCGCCGCCCCCTGGAACGGCTCCACGGCGCTGGGGTGATTGTGGGACTCGACCTTGAACGCGACCGCCTCGCCGTCGCCGACCTCGACCGCCCCCGCGTTCTCCCCCGGCCCCATCAGCACCCGCGGCCCCTCGGTGGGAAGCCGGCGCAGCAGCTTTCGCGAGTGCTTGTACGCGCAATGCTCGGACCACAGCAGCGAGAACATCGCCAGCTCGAGGTCGTTGGGGTCGCGCTCGAGCAGCTCGCGGATCCGCTCGTACTCCGAGTCCGTGAGCCCGAGCTCCCGGTGACGCGCTTCCTGGACGCTCACCTCCGCGCCGGCTCCCCGACCTCGTACCCAAGCTCCGCGAGCAGCTCGCCGGCCACGCGCCCGAAGGCCGCCTGGTCGGAGGGGGACATGTCGGTCCGCCACCGACCGGCGCGTGCGCGCTGCGGCGGCTCGGCGACACGGGTGTGGCGGTCCGCTCGCACCGAGGCGGGGATCGCCGGCCCGCCGCCGCGCTCGAAGTCGCGCGTCACCTCGGCCATTCGATCCGAGGCACCCTCGTGGTAGTCGAGCATTGCGGCGTCCCACGGAAGCTCGACGAACTCGCACACGCGCCGAAGCGCTGGCTCGGGATCGGCGACCAAATCCTCGTAGCGGAGCTCGATGTAGCGCCGGACGCGTCGCGACTGGCGCCGCGCCTTCCCGATTCCCTCGACCCAGTCGCGGGCCGCGTCCTCGATGGCATCGGCCCCGAAGTCCACTTCCACCTGTGACAGGGCGACATCGCGACCGTCTCGGACCAGGTGGATGAAATGCGCCTCCGGCAGCGCCGACTCCACCCGGCGCATCCTGCGGACGTAGGACGGCGACTTGTCGCCCCAGCGCGGCTTTCCCTGCTTGTCGGCGTACAGGCCGTAGAACGCTCGCAGCGCGTCACCCGCGCTCAGCGGATCGATCCGATCGAGCCGGTCGCGCAGCTCCGCCGGGTCGAGCCCGTAGTCGGGCCACCGCCGGTGGGTGGTGAGGAGCTCGAGCACGCGCTCGTGGGGGTCGCCGGGCTCGTCGCAGGCCTTCACGACCTTGGGGATGAAGTGGGTCTCGGGAGGGATCGCCAGCTCGGGGTGCGCGTCGAGCATCAGCCGCAGGAGCGTGGTGCCAGAGCGGGCCACGCCGACGATGAACGGAGCCGGGGGGCCGGCCGTCCGCCCCGCGCCGCGCAGGCGACTGAAGATCCGCACCCGCCAATACTGCCATGGCTGCTGGCGCCTGCGGCGCTAACGTTGCAGCGGTGCGCAGGGCGGGAGCTGCAGCGATGGCGGCGTGCGCGGCGGTCGGACTGGGAGCTTGGACCGCCTCGGCGGCGAGCGCGCAGGGCGAGGCGAACTTCGAGCCGCGCGAGATCGACATCGCGACGCGGCTCATCTTCGACCTCGGCGTGGTCGACTTTGACCGCGACAGCGACCTCGACGTGTTCACCACCAACCACAACGACCGCGAGGTGCTGCTCGCCAACCAGGGGGGTGGCGTGTTCGAGGATCGGCTGTCGGCGGTGGACCTCGACCAGTCACCGGACTTCCCCGGCCTCGAGATCCCGCTCGCTCCCCCGATGGGCGAGGACGGCGTCTACGTGTTCAGGACGCCGGGAAACGACGCGGCGGAGGGCGCCCTGCGGGTGGTGGTGGAGGCCGATCCCGGCGAGGAGGTGAGCGGAAGGATCGAGTTCCTGTTCCCGGTCGAGGTCAACCGCGACGAGGGCGCCGACGTGTCGAAGGACTTCGACACGAGCCAGAGCCCCGCGCGGCATGTCGTCAACTTCACCTCCCAGGGGGACGCCCTGATCGAGCTCGAGCCCGAGCAGATGGCGGCGCCGATCGAGGTCGACATCGAGCAGGCCCACCCGCTGGCGGCGATCTTCGTCGGCGCCTTCGGGGTCCGCCCGCCGGCGCACCGGTTCACCCTCCAGCTCCGGGATCGCCACGGGATGGCGTGGGCGGACTACAACCGCGACGGCCGGATGGACGTCTTCATCGTGCGCGGTGGGCTCAAGCGGCGCGTGGGTGAGTTCGGCGGATTGATCACCGACGAGCTGATGCTCGGGGACGGATCGACGTTTCACGACGCGATCGGCGCCTCGAGCCTCCTCAAGGGCGCCTGCCGGGCGCGCGAGACATCGCCGGTCGACTTCAACCGCGACGGGCTCCTCGACCTCTTCTGGGGTTGCCAGGCGGCGACTCCGGCGCTCTACCGGCAGAACGAGGACGGGACGTTCACGAACCGCTCGGGTGCCCTCGCCCGGGCCGAGATCGGCGGCGACCACTTCCGGTGGCTCGACGTGAACGGGAACGGGCGCGACGAGCTGATCGCGTCGCGCAACCACCGGCTCGTGGTCTACAAGCGCTCCCGCAAGGGCAGGTGGTCGAAGCGGGACGCATTCCAGACGGGGGGTGAGGCCCCCGGCAGGGTGGCGGTCGCCGACTACGACTCCGACGGCGACCCCGACCTGTTCGCGGCCTCGCCGACCGGCAACAAGCTGGTGGTCAACCGCGACGGGCACCTGCGGGCGCGAAGCCCCGGCCGCCTCGGGCTCCCGAAGCTCCACAGCTTCGCCGCGAGCTGGGTCGACTACGACAACGACGGGCGGGCCGACCTGTACGCGGCTCCGCAGGGGATCTTCCGCCGCACGAGCGGCGGCCGGTTCAAGCGCACCGGGCTCGCCTCCTCACCCGCGGGGACCCTCGATGCGCTCGCGACCTGGTTCGACTTCAACGCCGACGGGGCCCGGGATCTGCTGCTGGCGCGTGCGGACAGCCGGGGATGGAGCGCGTCTGTGCTCGAGAACGGCGACCACGAAAACCACTGGCTCGCGCTCGAGCTGACCGGGCCCGACGGCGCCTATCCGGCCGCGGCCGCGCGGGTTCGGGTTAGGACCGAGGAGCGTGCCCAGACTCAGTGGGTGGGGCAGAGCGACGACTCGCGCTACTCGCAGGGCCACTACCGCCTCTACTTCGGTCTCGGGGACTCAGGCGAGGCGCGTGCGGTCAATGTGCGGTGGCCGGACGGAGCGTCCTCGAAGCTCGAGGACGTCAACGCCGACCGCCTCGTGCACGTACGCTTCGACGACCGCAAGTCCGGCTGACGGCACGCACATCCCGCCGCGAGGCATCAGTGATGATCCGCAGAGTCAGGGCGCTACGAGAGCGCTCCAAGGAGCCTGGAGACGCCCCCCCACGGGGTCGCACCCCACGCTGGGCGCAGCCGATCGAGGTCCCGGAGTGCCCCGAGGGGTGGCGGACGGGACCTCCGGACTTCGTCGGGGTAGGGGCGCAGCGCTCCGGGACGAGCTGGTGGTACCGCGCGATCGAGGCCCACCCCGAGGTCGTGCGGGTGAAGGGCCAGCGAAAGGAGCTGCATTACTTCAACCGGTTCTGGAACGGCGAGGTCCCGGCGGACTTCGCGCGCCGCTACCACAGCCTCTTCCCGCGCCCGGCCGGGTCGATCAGCGGCGAGTGGACGCCGCGATACATGCACGACTACTGGTCGCTTCCCCTGCTCGCGGAGGCGGCACCCGACGCGCGGATCCTCGTCATCCTGCGCGATCCGATCGAGCGCTACCGATCCGGCGCCGCGCGGATGGTGCGGCTCGCCGAGGAGACCGAACGCCCGCTGCGGATGATCGAGATCACCGACGCCCTGTGGCGGAGCTTCTACCACGCCGAGCTGAAGCGGCTGTTCGAGCTCTACCCGCGCGAGCGGGTCCTGGTGTTGCAGTTCGAGCGCTGCCTCGGTGATCCCGGCGGACAGCTGCGGGCCACGTGCGCGTTCCTCGGCCTGGAGCCGTTCGACGAGCTGCCGAACCAGCTCGTTCGCGAGCGCTCCCCGCGCGACAAGCCCCCGCTTCCCGAGCGCATGCACGCCGAGCTCGTCACCAGGCTGGCCGACGACGTCCGCCAGCTCGCCCGGCTTTGCCCCGAGATCGACCTCTCCGTGTGGCCGAACTTCAGCCATCTCTGACTTGAGCGAGATCGCGTTCCTGATCCGGGTCGCGCGCGGCAAGCTCGAGTCGCAGAGCGTGCTGTTCGCGGAGTCGGTGCGCGACTGGGGCGGGGCGCTCGCGGGCGCCGCCGTGTACGCGTTCACCGCCCCCGAGGACTCGCCGAGCGCGCAGACGCTCGAGCGGCTTCGGTCGCTCGACGTCGCTCCGGTCGAGATGCGGATGGAGACTCCCTACCGCGACCCGCCCGTGCTCAACAAGGTCTACGTCTCGGCGTGGGCCGAGCGCGAGCTCGACCACGACGTGCTCGTGTTCGTGGACAGCGACACCGTGTTCCTGGACGAGCCGCGCGCGCTCGTGGAGGACGGGTGGCTCGCGGCGGCGAAGCCGGTCGGCAACAGCCGCACCGCGGGATCGACCGGGCCGGGGGACCCGAACGAGCCGTTCTGGCAGCGGGTGTACGACGCGCTCGGGGTGCGCTCGTGGCCGTTCGTGACCACGACCGTCGATCGCGCCCGGGTGCGCGCGTACTGGAACACCGGCCTCGTGGCGGCCCGCCGGGAGGCGGGGCTGTTCGGTGCGTGGGAGGAGGCGCTGGTGCGACTCTTCGAGGCGGGCTGTGTTTTCAAGAAGCCGGTTCTGATGGAGCAGGTCGCGTGGTCGGGCGTGATCGCCGACATCCACGATCGAGTTCGAATCCTTCCCGAGGAATACAACTACCCGCTTCCCAAGCGCAGGCTGCTCCCGGCCGGCGTGCGCGATCTCGACCTCGATGACCTCGTCCACGTCCACTACCACCGCTGGGGGCACCTGCCCGGGTTCCTCGACGAGCTGCGCCCGCCGCTCGACCCGGGATCGGAGCGCTACCGGTGGCTGGCGGGCAAGCTTCCCCTCACCCCGACCATCGACGGCCCGTTCCGGTGGGCGGAGTGACCGGAAGGTAGGCTGAGCCCGGGATGAGAGTGGCGGGGGCAGTGGCGGCGGCGGCCGCGTGCGTGGCCTGTGCGATGTCGCCAGCGGGATCCGCCGGCGCCCAGGGCGACGGCTGGTTCGAGCCGCGCGAGTTCCCGGAGCGGGCCTTCACCCTCGACGACCTCGGGGTGGTCGACTACGAGGGCGACGGCGATCTCGACGTGTTCACGACGAATCACCTCTCGACGCAGCTCCTGCTCGCGAACGACGGGAGCGGGGCGTTCGAGGACCGGCTCACCGCCGCGGGGCTGAACCAGACGCCGGCCTTCCCCGGCTGGGAGGACGATCCCAACCTGCCGCAGACCGGGGCAGCGGGGCTCTACATCTACCGCCACGCGGGGATCACGCTCCGCACGGTGGGCGGCCAGCCGGCGAGCGGGGAGCTGCGGTTCCTCGCTCAGACCACGCTCGAACAGGCGACCGGGGCGCAGGTCGCGCTGACCACGGACACCGCCGCGCATCCGCCGCGGACGGTGGCCCGCTTCTCCTTGAGCGGGGACGCGACCGTGCGCCTGAAGCCCCGGAGCACCGGCCTCCCGCTGGAGGTCTCGATCGATCCCCCGCTCTCTCCCTCCGACGTGTTCGCCGGGCGCCGCGCCGTGAGCCCCGCCTCGCGCCAGTTCACGCTCTACCAGCGCGATCGGCACGCGATGGCATGGGCGGACTACAACCGCGACGGTCGTCTCGACGTCTTCGTCACCCGGGGCGGCGTGTCGGGGAACATCGAGGACTACAAGGGAGTGGTCCAGGACGAGCTCCTGCTCGGCGGCGACTCCGGCTTCCGGGACGCGATCTCGGGGACCGGGATCCGCAAGGGGACCTGCCGCGGGCGCGCCGCCGCCGCGGTCGACTACAACCGCGACGGCCGCCTCGACGTGTTCGCGGACTGCTTCGGCGATCCTCCGAGGCTGTTCCGGCAGCGCCCGAGCGGGAGCTTCAAGAGCGTCTCGGGGGGCCTCCGGCGGGCGAACGTGCGCGGGACCGCGTTCGAATGGCTCGACGTCGACGATCGCGGCGGCGAGGAGCTGGTCGCGGCGCGAAAGAAGCGCTTCGTCGTCTACCGCCGCCGCAAGGGGGAGTGGGAGAGCGCCCAGACATTCCGCGGGCGCCACGCCTCCAACGCCCAGAAGCTCGCGGTCGCCGACTACGACAACGACGGCGACCCTGACCTGTTCGCGGCCGCGCGCTCGGGCAGCACACTGCTCGTGAACCGCAACGGGCGACTGCACGCCGAGAAGCCGAAATCCGTCGGGCTGCCCTCCCGCGCCCTGACCGCGAACTGGGTCGACTACGACAACGACGGCCTCTCCGACCTCCACCTCGTCCCCGGCGGGCTGTTCAGGCAGGGCGCGGATCGTCGCTTCACCCACACCGGGCTCGCGCTTCCGGGCGGGCCGGCGCTGAGGGCGGTCGCGGCGTGGTTCGACTTCGACTCGGACGGCTCCCGGGACGCCGCCCTCGCCGTCCGCACGGAGGGCGCCGGCAAGCAGACCTCGCTCAGCCTGCTCGAGAACGTCGGCCCGGTCGGCCGCTGGCTCGAGGTCGAGCTGAGCGGCCCGCCCGCGAATCGCGAGGCGATCGGCGCGAAGGTGAGCGCGACGGCGGCGGGGCGCACGCAGACCCAGTGGGTGGGACAGAACGACGGCTCGCACCTCTCCCAGGGGCACTACCGCCTGTACTTCGGGCTCGGGGCGGCCGACTCCGCCTCCGTGAAGGTGAGCTGGCCAAACGGTGAGGTCCAGCGCCTCGGTGCGGTCCCGGCGGACCGGGTCCTGCGCGTGACCCACCCATAGCTTCTGGTTTATCCCGGTTTCGATCTGGGTATGGGCCGCCCGTGTCGCCGGGAGATCCCCGGAGGCATTGTCGCGATAGCCGTCGGGCGAGATCCGCCCGGCGAAGACACCAGAGAGGAGAGATGATGCGAGGCATCACTCGCTTGGCGCCGCTTTGCGCGTTCGTGGTTGGACTGTTCGCGCTCACGGCGGTCGCCACCGCCGACCCCGGCGAGGGCCACGGCGACGGCATTCCCGTGCCGACGCCCGGGCAGCCCAACTTCGGGGCGGGCATGGAGGGCATGAAGCTCCTCGACGTCGCCGACAAGGACGGCACGATCAACTCCGACATCGCCTTCATGGGCAACAAGGCGTACGTCGGCAACTACGACGGGTTCCGGATCTTCGACATCAAGAAGCCGTCGAACCTGGATCTGTTGAGCGACACGAGGTGTCGCGCCAACCAGGGCGACCTGTCCGTGTTCAAGGCCAAGGACGGTCGGAAGATCATGTTGCAGTCGATCGACCGGCCGGTGACTGCTCCGGACTGCACCGGGGTGGACACGGGCACGACTACCGAGGACGAGAACGGCGTCCAGCAGACCAGGGCGCGGTTCGGGTTCGAGGGCCTGCGGATGTTCGACGTCTCGAACCCCCGCAACCCGAAGTTCCTCCGGATGTACCGGACCGAGTGCGGGTCGCACACCCACACGCTCGTTCCGGACCGCAAGAACGGGGAGATCCACGCGTACGTGCCCTCGTATCCGTTGCTGTCGCAGATCACGCCCGAGATCGATCACCCGCAGTCCGACCCGCTCGGCCTGACGTGTGATCCGCCGCACAGCAAGATCTCGATCGTCAGCCTCCCGCTGGCGGATCCGGAGGCTGGCAGCGTGCACAAGCAGCCACTGGCCTCGGACACCGAGTTCTACGACAATGACGGGCCGTTCCATCCACCCCATGACGGAGAGCCGGCGAGCGGCACCCAGGAGCCGTTCCAGGCCTGCCACGATTTCCAGGTGTTCGAGCCTCGGAACATCGTCGTGGGCTCGTGTGCCGGCGATCTCCAGTACTGGGACATCAGCGATCGTGGCGACCCCACGTCGGAGGACGGGGAGCCGCACACGCTGATCCAGCGCGAGGTCGAAGAGGACGATCCGAGCACCCCGGCGGACGAGCGCTGGGAGTCGTTCGACTTCGTCCACAACGCCACGGTGACCTGGGATGGTCAGGTCGTCGCGGCGGTCGACGAGAGCGGCGGTGGCGTCCAGGCCCGGTGCGACGGGTCCGACACCAAGCGCGGCTTCACCTTCTTCTATCCGTTGGTGGAGCCCGGCACGCCGGTCGACGGGTTTGACGACCTGCTCGGCCGCTACATCATTCCGCGGCCGCAGAGCGCCGAGGAGTGCGTGTCGCACAACGGCACCGTGCTGCCGACCGATGACGGAAGTTACCTGCAGGTGCAGGCCTTCTACAAGGGCGGCAGCTCGCTGTTCGATTTCAGCGACCCGGCGGCCCCCGAGGAGCTCGCGTTCGCCGATCTCGAGACGAGCATCGGGAACTCGGACTCCTGGTCGACCTATTGGTACAACGACGTCATGTACACCAATGGCGGCCTTCTGCGAGGTGGCGCTCCGCCCGCCGGAGACCAGGCGCAGCGGAACCGGGGCTTCGAGGCGTTCGCCGTGTTCGACGAGAACGGCGACCGGATCGAGACCCGCGACTGGAAGCGGTCCAACCCGCAGACCCAGGAGTCGTTCCAGGTTCCGTAACCGGCCTGGCGCAGAAACGCATGTTGTTGGCGCGGCCCGGCGAAAGCCGGGCCGCTCCACGTCTCTGACCGCTCCGGGCCGAAAGCGCGGCCACTAACGCGTGGGCGCGGCGACGGCGCCGTCGCCGACCTCGTACCCGAGGTCCGCGAGCAGGTCGCCGGCGAGCTCCTCGTACACGGCGCGGTCCTCGGCGCTCATCTCGGTGCGCCAGCGCTCGATCCGCTCCGGGTCCGGCGGCTCGGTCGCGAGCGCGTGGCTCGCCATTCGCGCCTCGGCCGGCTGGGGCTCCTTCTCGGGGCCGCGATCGAGGTCGCGCGCCTTCTCGCGCAGCCGCTCCTCAGCGCGCTCGTGGTAGCGCAGCATCGCGTCGTCGTAGGGAAGCTCGATGAACTCGCAGACCCGCTGCAGCGTGCCCTCGGTGTCGCGGACGAGGTCCTCGTAGCGGATCTCGACGTAGTGCCCGATCCGGGGCGCCTGCTCGCGCGCCCGCAGGACCCGCTTCTTCCACCGGAACGCCGCCTCGGGCACCGTGCTCGGCCCCCAGTTCATGCCGAGCACCGACAGCGCCACGTCGCGGCCGTCGCGAACGAGGTGGATGAAGCGGGCCTCGGGGAGCACGCTCTCGATCCGGTGCATCTCGCGGACGTACCCGGGGGTCTTGTCCCCCCAGCGCGGCTTTCCCTCGCGTTCGGCGTAGAGCTCGAAGAACGCGCGGGTCGCGTCGCCCGGGTTGATCGAGTCGATCGACCGGAATCGCTCCAGGAGCTCGGCGCCGTCGAGGTGAAAGTCGCCCCAACGCCGGTGGGAGGTGACCACCTCGCAGAGGCGCTCTGGCGACGCGCTCTCGAGCCGGTACGCCTTGATCAGGTCGGGGATGAAGTGGGTCTCGGAGGGGATCGCCATCTCGGGGTGGGCGTCGAGCATCAGGCGCAGCAGCGTCGTCCCGGATCGGGTCGCGCCGACGATGAACGGGGCCGGCGGGATCTCGCCCGAGGCGACGCGCCGGCTCGACGCGCGGCGGGCCCGGACCTCGCGGGCGCGAAGCGCGAGGCGGCGGACGGGGCCGGCCCGCCGCGGAGTCTCGAGCTCGCCGAAAACAGGCCGGCCGCGTACTCGCTCCGCTCGCTCGCGAGGAATCAGATCCTGACGCTCGCTCGCTGCCGCGTCCGCCGCGGCCGGGTGTGAGCCAGGCTCGCCGACCTGATAGCCGAGCTCGGCGAGCAGGTCGCCGGCGACCGACTCGAACGCGTCGCGCTCCGACGCGCTCATCTCCTTGCGCCACCGCGTCACCCGCTCCGGGTCCGGCGGCTCGGTGGTGCGGGCGTGGGTCGCCATCCGCCGCTCGACGGAGAGCTCGGTCTTGCCGCCCTGGGCGGGCAGCTCGCGCGCCATCTCGCGGAGGCGGTCCTCGGAGCGCTCGTGGTAGGTGAGCATCGCCGCGTCGAAGGGGAGTCGCACGAACGCGCAGATCTCGCGCAGGGCGCGCTCGGGATCGAGGATCAGCTCCTCGTAGCGAAGCTCCATGTAGTGCTTGAGCAGCGGCGCGTCGCGGCGCGCCTTCGAGATCTTCTCCTTCCACCGCTGCGCGACCCGCTCGACGGTGTAGTCCTTGACCGTGCGGTCGCGAACCGAGAGCGCCACGTCGCGCCCGTCCCGGATCACGTGCACGAAGTGGGCCTCGGGGAGCGCGTCGGCGATCAGCCGCATCCGGGTCACGTAGCGGGGGGTCTTGTCCCCCCAGCGCGGCGTGCCGGCGCGCTCGGCATACGCGGCGAAGAACTCACGCACGGCATCGCCGGCGTTCAGCGATCCGATCGCGTTGAACCGCGCCAGGAGCTCGTCCTCGGTGAGCCCGAAGTCTCCCCACTCGCGCTGCGCGACGATCACCTTCAGCAGCGCCTCCGGGGTCGCGGCGCCCTCCCGGCCGACCTTGATCAGGTCGGGGATGAAGTGGGTCTCCGGCGGGATCGTGAGCTCGGGGTGCGCATCAAGCATCATCCGCAGGAGCGTCGTCCCGGAGCGGTTCATGCCGACCACGAACGGCGCGCGCGCTTTCCTTCGCCCTCCGAGGATCATCGCTGAGCCGGCTCCCCCTCGAGCTCGTAGCCGAGCTCGGAGAGCAGCTCGCCGGCTGCCTCCTCGAACGCGGCGCAGTCCTCGGGGCTCATCTCGGTGCGCCACCGTCCGAGGCGGCTCGGGTCCGGCGGCTCCGAGGTGAGCGCGTGAGCGGCCATCCGGTGGTCGGCGGGACGCAGCGGCTTCCCCGGCTCCGGGGGGAGGTCGCGGTGCATCTCGGCCATCCGCTCGGCGGCGCGCTCGTGGTAGTGGAGCATCGCGTCGTCCCAAGGCAGATCGACGTACTCGCAGATCCGCCGCAGCGTCGCCTCCGAGTCCAGGACCACGTCCTCGTAGCGCAGCTCGAGGTAGTGCTCGAGCCGCGGGCCCTGCTCGCGGGCGCGAAGGATCCGGTTTCGCCACCGCTCCGCGACCTTGTACATCGGCGTCGGCTCCTTCAGAACGCGCTTCGCGCGCGAGAGCGCCGCGTCGCGGCCGTCCCGGATCAGGTGGATGAAGCGGGCCTCGGGAAGCGCGCGCTCGATCAGCATCATCCTGTTGATGTAGATCGGGGTCTTGTCGCCCCAGCGCGGCTTGCCCTGCCCCTCGGCGTAGAGCTCGAAGAAGGCGCGGATCGCGTCGCCGGCGTTGAGCGGCTGGATCGCCTCGAAGCGCTCCAGGAGCGCGTCGGAGTCGAGATGGAAGTCCCCCCAGCGCCGGTTGCCGACGACGACCTCGTGGAGGCGCTCGGGCGAGGCGTGCTCCTCGCGCGAGGCCTCGATCAGGTCGGGGACGAAGTGGGTCTCGGGCGGGATAGTGAGCTGGGGATGGGCGTCGAGCATCATCCGCAGGAGCGTCGTGCCGGAGCGGGTGACGCCGACCACGAACGGAGCGGGGAGCCCCTCGTGGCCGGGGATCGCCTCGACCTCGTCGGCGCGAACCTCCACCCGCGGCTTGCGTGCCCGCGACCGGCGCAGCGGAGCGACCGCCCGTCCCACGACCCGCCGGATTCCCGCGCCGCGCCGCACCTCGTACCCGAGATCGGCGAGCAGGTCGCCCGCCGCGCGCTCGAACGCTCGGCGGTCCGCGGCGCTCATCTCGGTCTTCCACCGGGCGAGCCGGGCGGGATCGGGTGGCTCGCGGGTCTTCGCGTGCGCGGCGAGCCGCTCGGTGCCCGGGCGCGCCGGCTTCCCCCCGACGCCGGGGAGGTCGCCGAACTCCGCGAGCCGGTCGCCGGCTCGCTCGTGGTAGGAGAGCATCCGCTCGTCCCACGGCAGCTCGATCAGCTCGCACACCGCCCGCAGCGTGGGCTCGGTGTCGAGGATCAGGTCCTCGTACCGGATCTCGAGATACCCGCCGAGTCCCTCTCCCTGCTTGCGGGCCTTGAGGATCCGCCGCTTCCACCGCCGCGCGACCTTGGGCAGCGGCGCGGCGTGGCGCAGCGCGCGCCCGGCGCGCGAGAGCGCGACGTCGCGACCGTCCCGGACGAGGTGGATGAACCGCGCCTCGGGGATCGCGGCCTCGATCTCGCGCATGTGCTTGACGTAGATCGGGGTCTTGTCGCCCCAGCGCGGCTTGCCCTCGCGCTCGGCGTAGAGCTCGAAGAGGGCGCGGATCGCGGCCGCGGCGTCGCTCGGTCCCGCGGGGCCGAGGCGCTCGAGCAGCGCGTCCTCGGTGAGCCCGAAGTCCCCCCAGTGGCGCCCCGACGTGATCACCTCGAGGACCTGCTCGGGCTCGACTTCCCCCGCGCCCTCGACCACCGCCAAGTTCGCTTGCGAACTTGGCGCACTGAACAGCTCGAGGAGCTCGGGTACGAAGTGCGTCTCGGGGGGGATCGCGAGGTCCGGGTGCGCGTCGAGCATCAGCCGAAGCAGGGTCGTTCCCGAGCGCCCGACCCCGACGATGAAGGGCACCGGCGGGCGCGCGGCGCGGTCGCCTGTCGCGGAGGGATCCATCCGGCCTACTCTGGCACGCCCGAGGGAACGCCCTCGAGCTGCCTCAAGAGAGCCGCCATGCCGTCGACCGTGCGCGACCACGAGCGCCGCGCGCGCATCTCGCGTGCTCCCGCGGCGAGGCGCTCGCGGACCTCGGGGTCGCCGAGGCGCTCGATCGCCGCGGCGAGCTCGCCGACGTCGGGCAGGTAGGCGGTGATCCCCGACTTCGCCTCGCCGTCCGGATGCGAGCGCACAAGGAGCCCGTTGACGTCGTGCTCGATCGGCTCGTTCATCGGCGGGACGTCGTTGGTGACCACCGGCATCCCGAACGCGATCGCCTCGTACAGCGGCAGCCCCAGCCCCTCCCAGCGGCTGATCGCGAGGCAGGCGTCGCAGTCGGCGAACCGCTGCAGGTAGGTGAGCCGCGGAGCGTCGCCGAGCTCGATCTCGATCCGGGGATCGCCCGCGGCGATCTCGCCCACTTCCTCGAGCCGCCGATCCACCTGCGCGGTGACGACGAGGCGGAGGCGCGGATCGTTCGTCCACCCAAACGCCTCGACCACCTCCTTCACCGGCTTGCGGTGGCCGATGAACCCGCCCGGATAGATGCAACGCACGAGATCGCCGTCCCGGCGTGGCTCGATCGCGGTCAGCTCCGGGTGGCACCCCCACGGGACGTAGGGCGTCTCGAGGCCCCACTCCCGGTAGCGCTCCTGCTCCGCGCGGGTCATCGAGTAGACGAGGTCGTACGCCTGCCGAGCCCCCTCAACGTGCTGGCGGGCGAAGTGCTCCCACACGAACCGCCCCGCGACCTTTGTCCCCTCGCGCCGCAGCGTCGCGAGCTCCGAGAACTGGTAGTTCTGGTCGCAGAAGATCGCCTCGATCGAGTTCTCGGCGATCCAGCGCTCGTACTCGGCGAGCGGCACCTCGAACGCGGACGCCTCGGTGATCGCGGGCTGGTCCCAGACGTCGTCGCGGTCCAGCGCACCGGGGCGCGGGCCGCGCTCCTTCTTCGGGCGCGCGAGCACGAAGGTCTCGTGCCCGAGCGCGTCGAACGCCGAGCGCAGGTAGCGGCCCACGACGGGCTGCCCACGGTTGAACCACTTGGAGACGATTCCGATGCGCATGTGTGAGGGCCCCCGACCCCGGTGGTGCGGCGCCTCAGGATGGCAGAACCGCGGGGCGAGGTGATGCGAGCTAGCCCCGTCGCCCCGCCGCGCGGAGGCGGTCGCGCGCCCTGCGCATCGCGCCCGCGAACCGGGCCTCCGGCGAGCTGTACGCCCCGGGCTCGAGCAGGTCCGCGTACCCGGCCTGCTCGATCGCCTCGCCCAGCACGAGGCGCTCGAAGCTGGCGAGCCACCGGGGGTCCTCCCGGGCGAATACCTGCTGGCGGGAGCTCACGTTTCGCTTCGCCCACCGGGCGACGGCGTCGGGGGTGGGACGGCCGAGGAGCGCGTAGACGCGGCCGATCGCCGCGGCCGGGTTGGAGCGCAGGTCCTCGTTTCGAAGCGGAAGGTAGCGGTCGCCGAACAGGCGCCTGCCCTCCACGCGAGCCGCCTCGAAGGTGAGCCTCCAGACCACCAGCACGCGCTCCACGTTCGAGGGATTGTCGATCTCCGGATAGCCGGAGCGCTCGAGCAGCCGACGGGAGATCTCGCGGCTCGACCACAGCTTGCGCTCCACGCGGTCGGCGAAGAAGTCGTCGGGAGTGCGCAGCTTGCGCTGCCGGCGCCGTCCCCTTCCGAGGACGATCGAGGCGGCGACGGCGCGCGGATCGCGGACGACGTGGACCAGCGCCGCGTCGGGGTCGATCCGGTGCAGGTCGGCGAGCTTGCAGTACAGGCGGGTCTCCTTGACGACGCTGTCAGCGCTCCCCTCGCTCGCGCCGTGCTCGAGCAGGTGGCGAAGGAGCGCGGTGCAGTGCTCGGGGAGCTCGGGCTCGAGCTCCAGCGCCGGCTCGCGCGGCCCTCCCCAGTTGAACTGCTCGATCGCGAGCTCCGGGTAGCGCTCGCGTCGGAACTCCTCCCGCAGCGCGCTGGTCTCGGCGAACGCGTCGCCCTCGCGCGCGCCGCTGCCCCCGCCCTCTGTGACCTTCTCCTCGCGCAGCGGCTCGTAGAAGCAGCTCAGCTCCGGGTCGGCGAGCAGCGCGTCGTAAAGGATCGTCGTCCCCGACCGCCGCATCCCCTGGATGAAGAGATTCACCGCTCGGCCCGCGACTGGCGCAGCAGCCGCGCGGCGCCGTTGCGCAGCCGGGTCCAGTGGCGCCTCCCCTCCGCGCGGTCGGCCCGCTCCCGCTGCCTGCGCACCCGGCGCCGGAACGCGTCGAGCTGGCGGATCAGCGAGCGCTGGGTGCGAGCG
>JBOGZL010000091.1:0-5688 GCA_050697195.1 Solirubrobacterales bacterium | reverse complement strand
GCATGGCGGCCTCGTCCGAGAGGATGTCGCCGAACATGTTGCCGGTGACGATCACGTCGAAGTTCTTCGGCGCCTTCACGAGCTGCATGGCCGCGTTGTCCACGTACATGTGCGACAACTCGACTTCCGGATATTCCTTGTGCACGTCGGTGACGATGTCGCGCCAGAACTGGAAGGTTTCCAGCACGTTGGCCTTGTCGACGCTGGTCACGCGGCGGTCGCGCTTGCGCGCGGCCTGGAAGGCCACGTGGGCGATGCGGCGAATCTCGCCTTCGGCATAGCGCATGGTGTCGAAGCCTTCGCGCTGGCCCTGGAACGGGCCGTCCGGGCATACCCGGACGCCGCGCGGCTTGCCGAAATAAATGTCGCCGGTCAGTTCGCGGATGATCAGGATGTCCAGGCCGGAGACGACTTCGGGCTTGAGCGTGGAGGCGCCGGCCAGCTCCGGATACAGGATGGCCGGGCGCAGGTTGGCGAACAGGCCCAGCTCCTTGCGCAACCCGAGGATGGCCTGCTCCGGGCGCAGCGCGCGCTCGAGCGAGTCGTACTGGTAGTCGCCGACGGCGCCAAACAGCACCGCGTCGGCCTGCTTGGCCAGTTTGAGCGTGCCTTCCGGCAGCGGGTGGCCGTGGGCGGCATAGCCGGCGCCGCCGACTTGCGCGGTTTCCATCTCGAACGGTTCGCCCAGTGCATCCAGCACCTTCACCGCTTGCTTGATGATCTCCGGGCCGATGCCGTCGCCCGGCAGGATTGCGATTTTCATGCAGTCTCTCTTAGATAGTGTTGGCGAGCCACGGCTGGGCGGCCAGGTGGCGTTGTTCAAAGCTGCGGATCTCGTCGGCGTGGCGCAGGGTCAGGCCGATGTCGTCGAGGCCATTGAGCAGGCAGTATTTGCGGAAGTCGTCGATGGCGAAGCCGTACGAGACGCTGCCGTCCTTCGCGCCGATGCGCTGCTGCTCCAGGTCGACCACCAGGGTGAAGCCGGGATTGGCCTGCACCGCCTGGAACAGGCCCTCGACTTCGTCTTCGGACAGCACGATCGGCAGCAGGCCGCTCTTGTAGCAGTTATTGAAGAAGATGTCGGCGAAGCTCGGCGCGACGATGGCGCGGAAACCATACTGCTGCAGCGCCCATGGCGCGTGTTCGCGCGAGGAGCCGCAGCCGAAGTTCTTGCGCGCCAGCAGGATCGAGGCGCCGGCGTAACGCGACTGGTTCAGCACGAACTCCGGGTTCACCGGACGGCCGCTGCAGTCCTGGCCCGGCTCGCCGTGGTCCAGGTAGCGCCATTCGTCGAATAGATTGGGGCCGAAACCGGTGCGGCGGATCGATTTCAGGAACTGCTTCGGAATGATGGCGTCGGTGTCGACATTGGCGCGGTCCAGCGGCGCCACCAGGCCTTCGTGTACGGTGAATTTTTCCATGTTCGTGCCCCTCTCGCTGCCTGCGCAGCTGTTTCGTTGATTACTTGCCGCCGGCGCCGGTGACGACCTGGCCGACCTTCTGCACATCGCGGCCGAAGCCCGAGATGGTGTTGCAGCCGGTGAGTACGATGGCGGTGAGTACGAGGGCGAATACTTTCTTCATGATGTTTCCTGTGGTTCGGTAAGACGGTGAAAACTGGGTTAACGCTTCAGAAGCTGCGCACGTCGACAAAGTGGCCGGCGATACCCGCCGCCGCCGCCATCGCGGGCGAGACCAGGTGGGTGCGGCCGCCCTGCCCCTGGCGTCCCTCGAAGTTGCGGTTCGAGGTCGAGGCGCAGCGCTCGCCCTCGGCGAGGATGTCGGGATTCATCCCCAGGCACATCGAGCATCCCGCCTCGCGCCACTCGAAGCCCGCGGAGCGAAACACCTCGTCGAGGCCCTCGGCCTCGGCCTCGGTCTTCACCTGCTGCGAGCCCGGAACGACCATCCCCCGGATCGAGTCGGCCACTCGCCGCCCCTCGACCATCGACGCGGCTTCGCGCAGGTCGCCGATCCGCGAGTTCGTACACGAGCCGATGAACACCCGATCGAGCGGGATCTCGCGCATCGGGATACCGGGGTCGAGCGCCATGTACGCGAGCGCGCGTCCGGCCGCCTCGCGATCCGCGGGCGAGTCGAACCGGGTCGGATCGGGGACCGAGTCCGTCACCTCGACGACCATCCCCGGGGTGGTGCCCCAGGTGACCATTGGCGAGAGGTCGGCGGCGTCGACGTCGACCTCGCGGTCGAACGTCGCCCCGTCCTCCGTCGGCAGCCCGCGCCACCGCTCAACCGCGGCCTCGAAATCGTCCGGGACGGCGCTTCGCCCGCGGATGTACTCGAACGTCGTCTCGTCGGGCGCGACCATCCCCGCGCGGCCGCCGCCCTCGATCGTCATGTTGCAGATCGTCATCCGCCCCTCCATCGACAGCGCGGAGATCGCGGGCCCCGCGTACTCGACCGCGTGCCCGGCCATCCCGCGGGTCCCGAGCCGCCCGATCGTCGCCAGGATCAGGTCCTTGGGAGTGACACCGGCCCCGAGCTCGCCCGAGTAGCTGATCCGCATCGTGTCGGGTCGCCGCTGCACGAGGCACTGGGTCGCCAGCACGTGCTCGACCTCGGAGGTCCCGATCCCGACCGCGAGCGCGCCGAACGCGCCGTGCGTCGAGGTGTGGCTGTCCCCGCACACGACCGTGAGCCCCGGCTGCGTGAGCCCGAGCTCGGGTCCGATCACGTGCACGATCCCCTGGCGATCGGAGCCGAGCGAGTAGATCGGGATCCCGAAATCCTCGCAGTTGCGCTCGAGCGTCTCGACCTGGACCCGCGAGAGCTCGTCGGCGATCAGCCGCGCGGCGGGCGTTCCGTCGGTGGGAACGTTGTGGTCGGCAGTCGCGAGCGTCTTGTCGGGGCGGCGAACCTCCCGTCCCTCGAGCCGGAGGCCGTCGAACGCCTGCGGCGAGGTGACCTCATGCACGAGGTGGAGGTCGATGTAGATCAGCCCGTCGGCGACCTCGTGTGACTCCCAGATCTTGTCGAAGAGCGTCTTCGGCACCGTCAGCTCCTCCGCAGGCCCGCCGCGACGACGGCCAGAAACTCGGCTGCCTCGTCCTCGCGGTTCTCGAAGCGATGTGCGAGGTCGGCGTCGAACGTCACGCTGTCCCCCTCCCCCAGCTCGTGTTCGGCGCCGTCGATTGCCAGGACGACGGCGCCGGATTGCACGTACACCGTCTCGCGGCTTCCGGGCTCGTGGATCGGCGGGTCGTCCGTGCCGCCCGTCGCAGTGCCGGAGTCGAGCAGGTGGAGCGAGACGTCTGCCCGCTGGCCGGGAATCGCCGGGGTCAGCTCCTCGACGCGATGGCCCGCGCGGCGCCGCGTCCGGCGGCGACCGCGCCGCGTGATCACCAGATGTCCGCCCTCGTCGAGGCGCAGGAGCTGCGAGAGGCTCAGCTCCAGCCCGGCGGCGATCCGCCCCGCGACCGCGAGCGTGGGACTGGTCTCCCCGCGCTCGACCTGCGAGAGCATCGGCGCGCTCACCCCGGTGCGGTCGGCGAGGTCGCGAAGCGACATCCCCATCGCCTCGCGCAGGGACCGGACCCGTGGTCCGAGCGCCGCGGTCCCAGACCCCGCCCGGTTGCCATTCCGCGCCTCCACGGCCATCACCGCTTGTACGTTATCACGTACAGGCGTCTACCAAACACCCGGTCAGCGCCGCTGTCGCGTCGGCCGGATCAGGATCTCGTTGATGTCGACGTGCTCCGGCTGCGAGACCGCGTACACGATCGCCCGCGCGATGTCCTCGGCCTCGAGCACCTCGCCGATCTCCTCGCGCATCTTCTCGACGCCCTCGACCACGATTGGGAGCTCGTTGTGCCCCTGGAGCTCCGTGGCGACGAACCCCGGCTCGACCACGGTGACGCGGATGTTCGAATGCAGCGCCTCCTGTCGCAGCCCCTCGGAGAAGCCAACCACCCCGAACTTGGTCATGTTGTAGACAGCCGACCCGAGCGCCGCCTGGCGGCCGGCCACCGAGGAGACATTGAGGATGTGGCCTCCTCCCCGCTCCTGCATCAGCGGAAGCGCGGCGTGGGTGCAGTACAGGAGCCCGAGGCAGTTCACCTCGACCATCCGGCGCCAGTGCTCGGTGTCGGCACCCTGCACCGGACCGAGCAGCATCACCCCGGCGTTGTTGATCAGGACGTCGAGCCCGCCCAGCTTCTCGGCCGCTCCCTCGACGAACGAACGAGCCGAGCCCTCGTCGGTGATGTCGACCTCGTAGGCCTCGGCCCTGGCGCCGTCGTCCGAGATTCGCCTAGCGAGCGCGTCCAGGCGGTCGAGTCGCCTCGCACCGAGCGCCACCGCCGCGCCCTCCTTCGCGAGCGCGACCGCTGTTGCCTCGCCGATCCCCGACGAGGCGCCGGTGATGACGGCTACGCGGCCATCCAGGGCGCCGGGCACACGCGAACTATAGGTGCGCGCGCTTTACCCTGACCGGGGCTCGAGACCGTTCAGCACCGTCACTACTGCGCGTGTGTTGGCCCGGATCGCGTCGGCCATGTCGTCGAGCCGCGCGGTGTTGCGTTGGATGCTCGTGGCGACGTCGCTCAGAGCGGCGACGAAGAGTCGCTCGCTGCGCTCCTGGCGCTCGAGCAGGTTCCTGTGCCGCTCCTCGGCGCGGGCGTCACTCTTGTCCCAGCGTTCCGCCGCCTTGCTCATCTCGCCAATTGTCGCACGCGATCCAGCGCGCAACGCGCGCCGACCGTGGCGAGAGTGGTGCGAAATCAGATCTCGGCCGGGCGTCCTCGCTGCCTACGGCCCGGGCGTTGACGGCTCCGTGGCCGCGTCGGCGGTCGCCGCCTCGGCCTCGCGGATCGCCGCGCCCTCGAGCGCGTTCGACAGCGCGCGCACGTAGGCGCGGGCCGACGCCTCGAGGATGTCGGTGGACACTCCCTGGCCGCTCGCGAGGCGGCCTCCGGCGCGGAGCATCACCGTCACCTCGCCGAGCGCGTCCTCGCCCTCGGTCACCGCCGAGACCGTGTACTGGCGCAGCTCGCACTCCACCTCGACGGCGCCCTGGATCGCGCTGAAGATCGCGTCGACCGGCCCGTCGCCGGAGGCCTCCCCCACCTTCCGCGCACCGGAGGGATGGGACACCTCGACCTTCGCATGCGGCGGGCGGCGCGAGGACGCCTCGACGTCGAACCACGCGAGCTCGTAGCGCTCCGAGCGCTCGCGCATCTCGTCGGAGACGATCGCCTCGAGGTCGAGCGCGGTGACGTTCTTCTTCTTGTCCGCGATCTCCTTGAAGCGCTTGAAGGCGTGGTTGAGCGCCTGGCCCTCGACCTTGAAGCCGAGCTCGGTGAGCGCGTCCCGGAGCGCGTGGCGCCCGGAGTGCTTGCCGAGCACGATCTGGTTCGAGTCCAGCCCGACCTCGGTCGCGTCCATGATCTCGTACGTGGTGCGCTCCTTGAGCACCCCGTCCTGGTGGATCCCGGATTCGTGCGCGAACGCGTTTCGGCCCACCACCGCCTTGTTCGGCTGCACGGCGTAGCCGGTGAAGCGCGTCACCATCCGGCTCGTGCGCGCGATCTCGCGGGTGTCGATCCCGGTGTCCAGACCGTGCTCGTCGCGCCGTGTCCGAAGCAACATCACGATCTCCTCGAGCGAGCAGTTCCCCGCCCGCTCGCCGATCCCGTTCACGGCGCACTCGACCTGGCGCGCGCCGGCAAG
>JBOGZL010000090.1:0-18773 GCA_050697195.1 Solirubrobacterales bacterium | reverse complement strand
ATCTGCGAGTGGGCGGCCTCGACCCGCTGGTTGAACGCCTCCTGGCGGGCACGGGCGTCGCGGACGGCGGCGAGCTGCGTCTGGACCTCGTCGCGCAGCACGCGCACCCGGGCGACGAGATCGGCGTCGGCGTTCTCGATCCGCTCGAGGTATTCGGCTCGGGTGATCAGGTCCTCGTAACCGTCCGCCTCGAGAATCAGCGTCGTGGCGTCCGGCAGATTGCCCTTGTAGATCGCGACCAGGCGCTCCTCGAGCGCCTCGATCGCGCTGCGGAGTCGGTCGCGCGCCTCGGCGAGGCGGGCCTCCGCCTCGGCGACGCGTTCCTCCAGCTCCAGGGCGCGTTCGCGCCCTTCCGCGAGCACCCCTGCGAGCTGAGCCTCGCGCTGTGCCGCGGCCGCGGCGCTCGCCCTCGCGCCAGACAGCGCGGCCGTCTTCGACTCGATCTCGGATGCGAGTCCCTGCGCCTGCGTGCGCGCGCCGGCGATCCGCGACTCCAGCGCGCCGATCTCCTGCGCCCCGGCGGGAGCGGTCGCGACGCCAAGCGCGGCGATGCCGGCGAGGGAGATCGCCACGAGGGCGCGGATTGCCCGGCTGTTGCGGTTCGGAATCATCCTTCTCGCGCCTACGGGGTTAGCTGACGGGCTCGCGCCGAAGGACATGGCGCTACACGTGGGTGATTCGCCCCCGGCGGCCCGCCCCGAGGGGCGACCGCCACCTGGTTCCCCCGTTCCTCCGAACTGGGAGGACTCGGCGGTTATGTGAAGGCCGGGATACTAACGAACCGTTAAGGCCCTGCAAGCTGCAACAAAGCCTGCAGGGCCAACCTGGGACGCGGCTGTATCGGGATCGTGGTCAGGATCGAGCGCTCGGAGCAAACGGATGTCGTAGGTCTGGGGGTCGTGGGTCTCGCTCGCACGCGCGGACGCCGATTGAGCGGATAGGGGATCGCGTCCTCACATCGAACGGAGGCCCGAGATGTCCAGGCAGAATCACCAACCAGCCCCGGACCTGCGCCGGCAGGAAAGCACGATCTACTGCGTTGTGCCCGAGAACCGCCCCCGCCTTCGGGAGCTGTTGAGTCGTCACCTGCGCGACGTGCCGGGCATCGAGGTGATCTCGGAGCGTCGGGGATTGGACAGACGCAGCGGTGAGGACCGGCGGCTCGGCGCAGGTGAGACACCGCGAGAGCGGGAGAGGCGACGCCTCAATCCAGAACCCGAGAGGCGAGGGAAGCACCGGCGGGCCGACGTGGCCCTGCTCAAGCCGCCGGTTGCGCTTCCGCCGGAGGCAAGCCGCTTCGCGGACGAGATCGTGTTCGTGGAGCGCCCGGGAACGCCGATCTAGCGCCGCTCGTATACGGCGGTGTAGCGCTCGTCCCTCGTCTTCACGGTCACCTCGTGAATCCGCGGCTCGTGGTCGGACCAGTGGTCGAAGAGATACTCGGCGCCCCGACGCTGCAAGCGGCGCGGGGCGCGAAGGCGGACCGTCGAGCCGAGCACCAGCCTGCGGCGGAACGAAGTTTGCTCCTTGTCGCCCTCCACCACCAGTCGCACGCGTTTCACCGGGCGGCTGCGGAACCGCAGCGGCACGGTCCGCGGATCGAGCGACACGGACCCGGTGCTCGAGAGTCCCTGGCGGTCGACCGCGCGCGCGACGATCTCGAGCGAGGAGGGGTTCGCCCGGTCCGGCGCTTCGAACGACCCTGCGGGCCCGACGCCCTCCAGGAACGTACGCTCCGGGCAGCCCGCGGCGCACTCACCGAGCAGGGCGGACCACGAGAAGGCGGAGGGCGGGAGCCGACCGTCCTGCGGGTCCAGAGCGTGGGCGGAGAACCGGATCGCCTCGCCCGCGCGCCAGCTCTCCTCCGGCCGCGGGGCATCGAACGCGACCACGGGCGGGGTGTTCCGGGCAGTAATGGCCAAGGTGTCGACGTCGGGATTGGACAGCTGGTCGGTGACCCGGAGGCGGACCGTGTGCGTCCCCACCCCGTAGGTCCGGGTCGGGGTGGGGCTCGTGGAATCGTCGAAGCGACCGTCGCCATCGAGGTCCCACGCGTAGGTGAGCGAGTCACCCGGATCGGGATCGCTTGATCCGGTGCCGTCGAACTGGACGGGGAGCGGAGCGTCACCGACGCTCGGCTCTGCCCGTGCCACCGCCGTGGGAACGCCCGCTCGGTATTTCGCGGTGTAGGTGGTCGGATCCGCGGGCGCAACGATGTCGTGGATCCGGCCCCCGCCGTCGGACCAGGAGTCGAACGAGTAGACCGGTGTCCCGGGGACGGTGGCGGGCGCCGCGACGGAGTGGCTGGAGCCCACGATCACGGTGCGGGTGAACGGAGTCGGTTCGCTCTGCGCGTCCACCGTGAGGTCGATTCCGGCCACGGGGGAGCTGTCGAAGCCCAGCTCGACGGTCTTGGGATGGAGCGGCAGGGTCTCCGTGTCCTGGAGGCCGCCGGAGTCGGTCGCCGTGACGCGGAGCTCGAGATGGGACGGATACTCGTGGTCCGGCGCGTTGAAGGTGCCGCCGGCGGTCGCGGGGAAGGACTGGATCGGGTGGGTGTGGCAGTTCGAGGGGCAGTGCTCGAGGCTCAGCGACCATGACAGTGCGGAGGCCGGGAGGGTGCCCTCCTGCGGGTCGGTCGCACGGCCGGAGAAGGCGATCTGCTCGCCGACCCGCCACGTGGTCAGAGCGGTCGGCGCGTCGATCGTCACCGAGGGGGCCGTGTTGCCGGCGTTGATCGTGACCGGGTCGCTCGTGTCGCTCTCGCCCTCCTCGTCGGTGACCCGGAGGCGGACCGTGTGCGTCCCCACGTCGTATTCGTGGCTCGGGGTGGGGCTCGTGGAATCGTCGAAGAGACCGTCGCCGTCGAGGTCCCACGCGTAGGTGAGCGAGTCACCTGGATCGGGATCGCTTGATCCGGTGCCGTCGAAGTTGACCGCCAGCGGAGCGGGCCCGCTCTGGGGGCTCGCGGCGGCGCGCGCGGTCGGGGGTTGGTTGGCGGAGAAGTGCCGGATCCGGCGCACCGTCCCGCCGAAGTCGACGTAGAAGAGGTTGCCGCCGGGCCCGATCTGGAGATCGACCGGATCCGGCGCACCGGCGGCGAACGTGATCCGGTTTCCCGGGTTCGGCAGGCCGTTGGCGCCCGGGAACATCGCCCAGATGCAGCTGCGCGCGTAGTCGGCGAAGAACAGGGCGTCGTCGTACTGGGACGGATAGTTGCCCCCCTCGTAGAAGGCGAGCCCGGAGATCGAGGAGCCTCCGGTGGGGCACGACTCGCCGCTCACCACCTGACTGGAGTGGTTCCACTGGAAGTAGGGCCCCACGACAGCGCCGGGCCCCGCGTTGTAGAGGCTCTCGCACATGCTCAGCTCGTGGCCGTCATAGCCGGATTGCCGCAGGCTCCCCTCGTAGCACGGCCAGCCGAGGTTCGCGACGGGGCTGGCCACGGGGTTGGTGATCCGATTGATCTCCTCCCACGTGCCCCAGCCCACATCGCCGGCCCAGATCTCGTTCGTCCCGGGCCGGATCGTGAACCTGAACGGGTTGCGAAACCCGTAGGCGACGATCCGGCGGGCGTTGGTGTCACCGCTCGTCGTCGGATTGCCCGGCATCGGAGCGCCGGTGCTGGGGTTGACCCGAAGGATGGCGCCGTCGAGGCTGGTCGGATCGGCCGCGCTTCGAAGGTCCTGGCTGCGCAGGGCGCCTCCCTCGGCGCTGGGGGGAGTCAAGGTCGCTCCCACGCCGCCGGGGGGATCACCGCACGGGTTCACGGGGCTGCCTTCGTGGCCGTAGTCGACGAAGCTGAAGCTGGCTCCGTCTCCTCCGCTCACGTAAAGGGCCCCGTCGTCCCCGAACTCGAGGGCCCCGATCGAGTGGCTCGGGTACTGCTGGCACCAGTCCTCGATCAGGACCTGCTCGGGACCGACCATCTGGTTTCCGCTCACCTGCAGGCGTGACAGCCTGCCTGTGACGACGCAGCCGTCCCCCGTGGCACCGGGCGGATTCGGGCACGGATCGGAGCTCACGCCGGGCGTTCCCCAGCGGGGAAAGTCCCCCGGGACCGAGGGGTCGAAGTCGTACGCGTAGAGAACGTAGACATAGGGGTCGATGGGGAAGTCGGGGTCGAGGGCGAGCCCGAGCAGGCCCCGGTCCCAGAAGCTGTGAACATTCGTCCGCAGGTCGGCGAACACCGTCGGGGTAGAGTCGCTCAGGCTGTCGAACACCTTGATCAAGCCCGAGCGCTCGGCGACGAACACCCTTCCGTCGGCCGAGAACCGCACCGCCGTGGGTTCGGTGAGACCCGAGAAGACGACGTCCTCCTGGAAGCCGGTCGGGAGCGTGGCGGCGGGCGCTCGCTCGGGCGCGCCCAGCGCGACGATCCCCCCGAGGAGGGCCAGGATCGCGAGGCCCAACAGCCGTCGCCGCAGGTGGAGCGAAACCCCAGCCATCTGTGTGCCCTTGTGGCAGTAGCGCAGCGTCCTTGCCGCGTCTTACCGAAGAGCAGCCCTATTGTTCGCCACCGCGGGCTCGCCCGCAACCAGAACATCTGTCCGCCCGGTCTAGCCCTCCTCGTACCTGCGGCTCGCGGCCAGATAGCCACCGAGCAGGATCGATGCAAGCCCGATGCCGAGGGCGATCCGGATCTGGCGACCGTAGCGGTAGCGCACGAGCCACACCACCGCGCGGCCGATCGTCTCGTAGAACGTGCTCATCTGCTCCCTTCCTTCCCTGGATCGCGGGATCTCACACGGTGGGCGGTCCGGCTCTGGAGCGTGAAGAGCTCGATGAACCCGGGGCTCGCGGCCTGGCTGAACTCGCCGCCCGACTCCCCGAACCCGGCGAGCGAGCGGTCGTACAGCGCGTACGGCGAGGAGCGGGTGACCGGGGTGACCGAGCCCCTGTACAGCCTCACGGCGATCTCCCCCGTGACGAACTCGTTCACGGCATCCATGTAGGCGTCGAGGTCCGCACGGAGCGGCTCGTGCCAGAGGCCGGCGTAGCACAGGTAGGCCCACTGGCGCTCGAGCGCAGGCTTGAAGTTGTTCTGGTGGATCGTGGAAACGAGCTGCTCCAGCTCCCGGTGCGCGGTGAGGACGATCGCGGCGGCGGGGACCTCGTACAGGTCCCTGACCTTCAGCCCGACGATCCGATCCTCGACGTGATCGACGATCCCGACGCCGTGGCGCCGCCCCGCGTCGGCGGCCCGCTCCAGCAGCTCCACCAGCCCGAGGCAATCGCCGTCGATCGCAACCGGGGACCCGCGCTCGAACGAGACGGTGAGCTGCTGTGGCTCGTCGAGCGCCTCCTCGGGGCGGACCACGAGCCTGAACACGTCCTCCGCGGGGGGTCGGTCGAGATCCTCGATCGTGCCCCCCTCCGAGGACCGCCCCCAGAGGTTGTCGTCGGTCGAGTACGGCGGCGACTCCGTCCCGCCGGCGACCGGGATCCCGTGCTCGCGCGCATACGCGATCTCCTCCTCGCGCCCCATCCGCCACTCGCGAACCGGAGCGATCACCTTGAGATCGGGGTCCAGCGTGGCGATCGCGCCCTCGATCCGCACCTGATCGTTTCCCTTCCCCGTGCACCCGTGGGCGATCGTGTCGCACCCCATCCGCCGTGCGTGGTCGACCGCGAGCTTCGCGATCAGCGGGCGCCCGAGCGCCGTGAACAGGGGGTAGCCGCCGCCGTACAGCGCGTTCGCCTTGATCGCCCGAAGCACGTACTCGTGGGCGAACTCCTCCCGAGCGTCGACCAGCACCGCTTCGACCGCGCCCAGGTCGCGCGCCTTGCCGGTGACCACCTCCCAGTCCTCCTCGGGCTGGCCGAGGTCCACCGTCAGGGTGACGATCTCCGCCCCGTAGGACTCCTGGATCCAGCGCAGCATCACGCTCGTGTCGAGGCCACCGGAGTAGAGCAGCAGCACTCGACCGACGTCGTCGCCGACAGCCTCATAGGACGCGGTCCTGGGAGCGAATCGCGGCTCCGGCATGCGGGGAGTCTCGCACGCACCGGGGAGCCCGGAGTCCGGGCCGCGGTGCGCGATGATGCCCCGTGTGCACCGGTTCCTGGCGATCACCTCCACCGCGCTGATCACCGCCGGGCTCGTCGTGCTCGCGGACGTCGGCGTGACGCTGGCGTGGGAGGAGCCGGTGTCCTCGGTCTACGGGGCGATCCAGCAGCAGCGCGCGGAGGGGGAGCTCGACGATCTGGAGCAGTCGTTCGCGGAGCGTTCGCTCCCCGACGTCGAGGGCCTGACCGACCTCCGCGCCGCCAGAAGGCTCGCCGACGCGTTCGAGGACGAGGTGGAGACCGGGAGGGCGATCGGTCGGATCGATATCCCACGGCTGGGCCTGGACGCGGTGGTGGTCGAGGGAACGGACACCGCAACACTCCAGAAGGGACCGGGCCGCTATCCGGACACGAAGTTCCCCGGCCAGGGGAGCACGATCGGGATCGCGGGGCATCGGACCACCTATCTGGCGCCGTTTCGCAACATCGACGAGATCGAGGACGGCGACCCGATCGTCGTCGAGATGCCGTACGGCGAGTTCACCTACGCGGTCGACAGGATCGAGATCGTCGAGCCCACCGACGTGAACATCGTGCGCGACATCGGGGAGGAGCGTCTCGTTCTCACCGCGTGCCATCCGCTGTACAGCGCCGCGCAGCGCTACGCGGTGTTCGCCCGACTGGTCGCGGTCAACCTCGCCTGAACGATTCGAGGGTGAGCGCGAGGCCCGCACCGAGGTCGGTCTCGGGCGCCCAGCCCAGGGCGCGGCGTGCCGCGCCGCTGTCGAGCGCGATCCGCTGGATCTCGCCGGGGCGGGCGGGAGCATGCTCGGGCTCGAACTCGGCGTCCCCGCTCAGCTCGGCGAGCCGCTTCACGAGCTCGAGCACGCTCGTCTCCGTCCCTGTCCCGACGTTCAGCACGCCCGGAATCGAGTCCTCGGGGGACGTCAGGCGGTCGGCGGCCGCGAGCAGCGCCGCCACCACGTCCGTGACGTACACGTAGTCGCGCGTCTGAAGCCCGTCCCCGAACACCGTCGGCCGGTCGCCGCCGAGAAGCCTCCCGCAGAAGATCGCGATCACGCCGGCCTCGCCGCTCGGGTCCTGGCGCGGCCCGTACACGTTGCCGAGCCGAAGCGCCGCGCCCGGAACCCGATGCGCGCGGGCGAACAGCTCCAGGTATCCCTCCGCGGCGAGCTTGCTCATCCCGTACGGGCTCTCGGGCTCGCAGCGGACCGCCTCGTCGAGCGGCGGGTGACGCTTGTCGCCCTCGCCGTAGATCGCGCCCCCGGTCGAGGCGAAGGTCACCGGAGTCGCCCCGTGTCTCGCCGCCTCGAGCACGTTGATCGTGCCGAGCACGTTGACCCGTGCGTCGAGGGCCGGATCGGCGAGCGCGCGCCGGACGTCGGCCTGAGCGGCGAGGTGGAAGCAGCGCTGGGGGTGGAGGTCCGCGAACGCCGAGTCCACGGAGCCGTGGTCGGTGATGTCGCCGACCCGAAGCTCGACCCCGCGGGCGAGCGCGTCGCTGAGGTTCTCGCGCCTCCCCACGGACAGGTCGTCGATGACGAGGACCTCGTCGCCGGCCTCGGCCAGGGCATCGACGAGGTGTGAGCCGATGAAGCCCGCGCCGCCTGTCACCAGTGATCTCATCGAGGTGGGCCGGCCTTCGACGGGCCGGGGCCGAAGGGTATCCCGGCGCCTGGTCCGGGGATGGGGCATGTAGATTCACCGCCGTGCAGCTCCTCAGCCGCCTGCGCGCGAGGCCCGAGCTGATCCCAGGCCTGCTCGCGGTCGGCGTCTTCGTCGCCTGGGACGCGGCGCAGGGCGGTTACGCGCCCACCGCGCTTTATCCCGGAGCGATCTTCCTCCTCGGGCTGCTCGTCGTGACGGTGATCGCCCTGCGCTCCGAGCTGGAGCCGGTTCCGCGGCTCACCGTGATCGCGTTCGGGCTGCTCGCCGCGTTCACCGTCTGGAGCTTTCTCTCGATCGGGTGGGCGGAGGCGAAGGCGGACGCGTGGGACGGCGCCAACCGCACGCTGCTGTACCTGAGCGTGTTCGGGCTGTTCGCGCTTCCCCGGTGGCGGGCCGGGAGCGCCGCGATCGTCCTCGGCGCGTACGCGGTCGGGGTCGCGGTGCTCGGAGCGACCGTCGTCATCGATGGGATCTCCGCCGACGAGCCGGAGCTCCTGTTCAACAACGGCTCGCGGCTCGTCGCGCCGATGGGCTACACGAACGCAGTCGCGGCGCTGTTCGCGGCCGCGTTCTGGCCGGCGATCTTCCTCGCCTCGCGGCGCGAGACCCCGTGGGCGGCGCGAGGCGTCCTGCTGGCCGCCGCCGGGCTGCTCGTCCAGCTCGCGATCATCCCCCAGAGCAGGGGGGCGTTCATCGCCTTTCCGATCGTGCTCGCGCTGTACGTGGCGATCGTCTCCAACCGGGTGCGCTCGATCCTGGTCCTCGTACCGGTGGGGGCGGCGACGGCCCTCGCGGCGCCGACGCTGCTCGACGTGTTCACGGTCGCCGAGAACAGGGGGGATCTCGGCGCCGCGCTCGATCGCGTCGGCGAGGTGACGGCGATCTCCGCGCTCGCACTCGGGGCCCTCGGCTGCGGACTCGGGCTCGCGGACCGGGGGGTTGCGATCTCGCCGCGCACCGAGCGCGTCGCCGGCCGCGGGCTCGGTCTCGCGGGCGTCGCCGGGGCGATCGCGGGGGTGATCCTGCTGATCGGGGTGATCGGAAACCCGGTGAGCTGGGCCGAGGACCGGTGGGACGACTTCAAGGGCAATTACGGCGCTCAGGGGTCCGACGACTCGCGATTCACAGGGACCCTCGGAAGCGGGCGGTACGACTACTATCGCGTCGCGCTCGACGAGGAATTCGCCGAAGCGCCGGTGGTCGGAGCCGGCGCGGACAACTTCGCGGTCACCTACATCCGCGAGCGGGAGACGTTCGAGGAGCCGCTCTACGCCCACAGCCTTCCGATCGGGATCCTCGCCGGAACGGGGATCGTCGGCGCGGCCCTTTTTGCAGGGTTTCTCGGGTTCTCGATCGTCCGTGCCGTACGCGCCCGCCTCGCGGGCCAGGACTCGTTCACGCGCGGTGTCTCGGCGGCCGCGCTGGTCGCGTTCTCCTACTGGCTGGTGCACGCGTCGGGAGACTGGCTGTGGTCGATTCCCGGGCTCACCGGCCCGGCGCTCGCGTGGCTGGCGATCGCGGGGCGGGTGGGCGCAGGGGCGGACTCAGAGCCGTCCTCGCGCCCGGCGGCCGAATCGCCGACCCCCGTGAAGCTGCTTGCGGCGGCGATAGCGGTCGTCGCGGTCGGCTTCGCCGTCGTCACGTACGCGCTGCCGTGGGCGGCGGCACGCGACGTCGAGACAGCCGAGAGCACATGGCGATCCGGCCCCGCCGCGGCGTTCGATCGCCTCGATCGTGCGCGGGGTCTGAACTTCCTCAGCGCCGAGCCGGACGTGGTCGAGGCGACGATCGCGGAGCAGCTCGGGGAGCCCGAGCGCGTGCGGGCCTCGCTCCAGGACGCGCTCGAGCGCGAGCCGCGCAACTGGTACGCGGTGCTTCAGCTCGGCGCGCTCGACGCGGTCGAGGGGGAGCGCGCCGCCGGGCTCGCCCGGCTCGAACGGGCCGCGGAGCTCAACCCCAGCGACACCCTGATCCGGCTCGCGCTCCGCCGCGCCCGCGCCGGTCGGCCCCTCACCCTCGCGCAGCTGCGGCGGATGACCGTGCGCCGGGTGTGCGGCCTGGTCGGGAAGACGAGCGAGAGCCGATTCTGTAGATGACCCGTGACCAGTTTGTGAAAGGTTTATGAAGGTCCGATCGCGGGTACCAGATAAGGCTTGCAACAGCGGGCCGATCCGCTACACTGCTCCGGCTCGTGCCCAAGGATGAGGCGCGGCTTCCCGCTTACTGCGGGGTAAATTCGAGCCGGCAAGGAGTATCGCTTATGTGTAGGGGAAGGTTCATCGGTTTGTTCCGCGTCGCCAGCCTGATTGCTGTCGTCGCGGGTCTGGCATTGGCCCCGGCCGCGTACGCCCAGGACTCCTCGTTCGACGCGTACAGCGGCGAGCGCGGGGAAGCGGTTGGCGCGACGAACGGCGGCGGAGACCCGACCGACCCGGGCGCAACGCCCACGTCGCAGAGCAGCAGCTCGGACAGCAGCGGCGTCCTGCCGTTCACGGGGATGGACGTCGGTTTCCTGCTCGGTGGTGGCCTGGTGCTGATCGCCGTTGGAGCGGGCCTCGCCCGCCTGCGGACGCACAGCCCTGCTGCCTAGCCAGACCAGCTCGACCAGTCAGCAAGACCGGCCGGCCGCGGCACTCGGATCCCGAGACCGCGGCCATCGGCCGTTGTCCCGGGACAGCGGTCATCGGTCGTGCCGTCGGTCCGGCGCGTATAGGAGCATTGGCCTCGATGGGCGAGCCGATGCGCGATATCGCGGACCAGCTCGAGCGGCTGGCGCGCGAGATCCGAGCGGCCGCCGACGCGACCCCGACGGCCGGTGAGGCCACCGGGACCCCGCTCGAGCGGGAGGTCGAGGACGCCCTCGCCGAGGCGAGGCGCCGGCTCGAGGCCGAGGCGGACCGCGTCGTGGCCGCCGCCGTCCGGGTGCTGGAATCGGCCCCGTCCAGCTCGATCGCTCAGGCGGAGCGCGAGGCACGGGAGCGCATCCTCGCGGCGACCGAGTCGGCGTGCGAGCGGATCGAGGCCGTGGACCATGCCCAGGAGCGGGTCGCGAGCGCGCTCAGCCGCCTGAGCCCGCCTCCCGGCGCCGATGCTCGGCGCGGCTAGCCGCAACGCGCAAATAGGGCGGAGTACCCGGCACACCGGGGGCGGGGCAGGGCTAGGATGTAGCCGCATGGGAGCAGGGGCACCCGGCGCGGCCTGGGAGATCGTCGACATCGGGCAGAACACCTGGGAGGTCGTCGTGATCGACGCCTCCGCCGCCGAGGAGACCGCGGAGGAACGAGCTTCCGCCGCGCGCGGACGGGCCCTAGGCGGCTTGCACTCCTAGAGCGGCCTCCGCAAGCTCCGCGATTCGCCGGCCTCGAGCCTCCCGGTTCGACCGCCCCGCTACGTAATGTTGGGCACCGATGCCGTCGGGGTCCGCTCAGGCAGTTCACCTCCATGTTCACAGCGAGTACTCGCTGCTCGACGGCGCCTGCAAGATCGACCGGCTGGCGGGCCGAGCGGCCGATCTGGGGATGCCGGCGCTGGGGCTGACCGACCACGGGGTGATGAACGGTGCGGTGGAGATGTACGACGCCTGCCGCGCGGCAGGGGTGAAGCCGATCCTCGGGATGGAGGCCTACCTCGTCGACGACGTCGGCGCGGTCGCCGAGCAGGTGCGCTACGAGCGCAACCACCTCACCCTGCTCGCCGCGAACGAGACCGGGTTCCGCAACCTCGTCAGGCTGAGCTCGGCGAGCTTCCTCGACGGCTTCGCGCGGGGGAGGGCGAACGTCGACATGGGGCTGATGGACCGCCATTCCGACGGCGTGATCGCCCTCACCGGCTGCCTCCAGTCGCGGTTCTGCCGCCGGATCGTCGAGGAGCGACCCGCCGACGCCCGCGCCCACGCGGACGACCTCCTGGGCGTCTTCGGGGCCGAGAACGTGTACTTCGAGGTTCAGGCGAACGGGATCGCCGAGCAGGACCGAGCCAACGAGGGGATCGAGCGGATCGCGCGCGAGGTCGGCCGCCCCCTGGTCGGGACATGCGACGTCCACTATCTCAACCGTGAGGACTACTCCAACCACGCCGCGCTCCTGTGCGTGCAGACGAAGTCCACGCTGGCGGAGCCGAAGCTGCGCTTCGACACGAACGAGTTCTACCTCAAGAGCCCCGACGAGATGGCGCAGTCGTTTGCCGCCTGGCCCGACGCGCTCCCGACGACCGTGGAGGTCGCGGAGCGCTGCAACGTCGAGATGACGCTCGGCGAGCTGCTCCTGCCGCGCTACCCGACCGAGGACGGGGACGAGCCGGCGGAGATGCTGCGGCGGAAGGCCCTCGAGGGGCTCGCTCGGCGCTACGGGGACCCGCCGCCCGCGACGGCGGTCGAGAGGCTGGACTACGAGCTCGGGGTGATCCTCGAGATGGGGTTCGAGTCCTACTTCCTGATCGTTTGGGACTTCGTCCGGTTCGCGAAGCAGGAGGGGATCGCCGTCGGCCCGGGCCGCGGGTCCGCGGCGGGCTCGATCGTCGCCTACAGCCTTGGGATCACCGAGCTCGACCCGCTTGCCAACGACCTCCTGTTCGAGCGCTTCCTCAACCCGGCGCGCAAGTCGATGCCCGACATCGACATCGACTTCTCGGTTCGGGGGCGCGAGCGCGTGATCCGCTACGTGGCGGACAAGTACGGGCGCGACCGCGTCGCCCAGATCATCACCTTCGGCAAGATGGCCCCCCGGGCGGCCACCCGGGACGCGGCACGGGTGCTCGGGTTCGACTACGGGACCGGCGACCGGATCGCGAAGCTGATCCCCGAGCCGATCATGGGCCGAAACCCGAGCTTCGAGGACTGTCTGCGGCCCGGCGAGGAGCTGAAGCGAGCCTACGACACCGAGCCCGAGGCGAGGCAGATCATCGACGTCGGGAAGGGGCTCGAGGGAATCGTCCGCAACCATTCGATCCACGCCGCGGCGGTCGTGATCTCGGACCGTCCGCTGCAGGAGATCGTCCCGCTCCAGCTCGCCGAGGATCGAGCGGGGGGCGCGAACGGCGAGGTCCGCAGCGGCCCGCGCGAGCGCGCGTACAAGACCGTCACCCAGTACTCGATGGGGCCGATCGAGCAGATCGGGCTGCTGAAGATGGACTTCCTCGGGCTGCGCAACCTCGACGTGATCGAGGACGCTGTGGACATCATCGCCCGCTCCCACGACGTCGAGCTCGACCTCGAGGCGCTCCCGCTCGACGACAGCGAGACCTACGAGATGCTCTCGGGCGGCGAGTCCGTGGGCGTGTTCCAGTTCGAGTCCGAGGGAATGCGGGAGGCGCTGCGCAAGGTGCGGCCGACCGAGTTCGAGGACCTCGTCGCGCTCGTGTCGCTCTACCGGCCGGGGGCGATGCGGTTCATCGCCGACTACGCGCGCGGAAAGCGCGATCCCTCCACGGTGCGGTTCGCCGACGAGCGCCTGCGCTCGATCACCGAGCCCACGTACGGGTGCTGCATCTACCAGGAGCAGCTGATGGAGATCGCGAAGCAGATGGCGGGGTTCAGCGGCGCCGAGGCGGACGACCTGCGCAAGGCCGTCGGGAAGAAGAAGCGCGACCTGATGGCGCAGATGAAGGACAAGTTCCTCGCCGGGCTGTCGGACTCGGGAACCGAGCGCAGGGTCGCGCAGGAGTTGTGGTCCCTGATGCAAGCGGCCAGCGACTACTCGTTCAACAAAAGTCATGCCGCCTGCTACGCGCTGATCGCGTACCACACCGCGTACCTGAAGGCGAACTACCCGGCCGAGTACATGGCCGCCCTGATCTCCTCGGTGATGTCGACCAAGGACAAGGTCCCGTTCTTCGTCAACCGCTGCCACCAGATGGGAATCGAGGTGCTCCCGCCGGACGTGAACGCGTCCGAGCACGGCTTCGTCGTCTCGGGCAAGCGGATCCGGTTCGGGCTCGACGCGGTGAAGAACGTCGGTCACGCCGCGGTCGAGGCGATCCTCGCGGCGCGGGCCGACGGCGGCGAGTTCTCCTCGCTGTGGGAGTTCTGCGAGCGGGTCGACGCGCGCGCGGTCAACAAGCGGGCGACCGAGTGCCTGGTGCAGTGCGGCGCGTTCGACTCCACGGGCGCGTCACGCAGGGCGATGCTCGAGGTGCTCCCGCGTGCGCAGGCGAACGGCCACAAGGCCCAGGAGGACGCGGAGCGCGGGCAGTCGTCGATATTCGATCTCGGCGGTGGCCCGGCCGAGTCCGGCCCCGCGGTCTCCCACCAGCACCCGCCGATCCTCGGCGAGGAGTTCGACTCTCGCGAGCTTCTGCGGCTCGAGAAGCAGACGCTGGGGACCTTCCTGTCCGAGCATCCCCTGTCCGAGGTGCGAGACGCGCTCCGCGCCCGCGTCGACTGCTCCCTGATCGACCTCTCCTCGACCGCCGACGGCTCCTGGGTCACGGTCGGCGGCCTCGTCACCGAGCGCAAGAAGGTGCGCACGAAGCGCGGTGACGACATGATGTTCGCGACGCTCGACGACCTCGAGGGCCAGGTGGAGCTGCTCGTGTTCAACTCCGCGTTCGCGTCGAGCGCGACCCAGATCGAGATCGACCGCGTGATCCTGGTCCGTGGGCGCGTCGATCACAAGGAGCGCGGGGAGACGAAGCTGGTCGTCCAGGAGGCCGAGGTGTTCGAGCCCACGGAGGCGGAGCGCAACGCCGCCCGCGCCAGGGGCCTCGCGACACAGGATGGCCCGCTCGTCCTGCACATCGACGCCGCGGACTTCGCGCCGACCCTGTTCGAGGACCTGCGCTCGGTGCTCGCGAACTTTCCCGGCGAGAGCGAGGTGCTGCTTCGAATGCGGACCCGCGCCGGGACACGCGAGCTGCGCCTCGGGCGCAACTACCGGGTCGCCCCATCGCACGGCCTTCGCGCCGAGCTCGACTCGCTGCTCGGCCCCCAGGCGCTCGCCGCATAGCACAACTTGGCGGCTCGCGAGGTGGATCCGGGGGCCGTCGCGGCCACCGCAGCCCCCTCACCGTGGTTTTACACTCAGCCCGTGCCCCTGAAGCAGAGCGGAGAGGAGACCGCGAAGGCCGGCGAGTGCCGCCAGTGCCAGACGTTCTGCGACAAGCTCGTCGAGCCCCGTGGTTGCCTCGAGCTTCGGTGCCGGTACCTGTACAGCTACCTCGACCCGCTCAGCGGGCGTCGCTTCATGGGCTGCATGCGCAAGGTGTTCAAGGGCGAGATCGACATCGATGCATTCGAGGCGGCGGAGCGCCACGGCGGGTACGGCGGGATCAAGATGACCGGCGATCCCCTCCCGCAATGCCAGTTCGGGATCGAGCCCGCGTTCGAGGGTGACGGGCCCGAGTTCGAGTGCGTCAACCCGCGCTTCTTCGACTGCACCGACGCCGGCCCCGAGGGCGTGCGGGTGTTCGACCTCCGCGACGCGCTGACCTGACCGACCGGCTCTCGCGGCCGTCACCCACGACGCTTCAGGCCCTCCCTGCGAAGTCGTCTCGCGGCCCGGACCTCCTTGCGGTCATGCTCGGGGTCGTCGGACTTGTTCGTCTCGATCAGCGCCGGGAGGTCCTCGAACCGCGGCTCGGAGAGGAACGGGCGCAGCCCCGCCTTGCCCATCTCGCCCGCGCCGAGGTCGGCGTGGCGGTCCCGGTTCGAGCCCTGCGGGGCGGCGGAGTCGTTCACGTGAAGGCATCGGACGCGGTCGAGCCCCAGCTTGGCGTCGAGCTCGTCGACTACGAGCGTCATCGCGCCCGGGGTGCCGATCTCGAACCCGGAGGCGAACAGGTGGCAGCAGTCGATGCACACACCGTGTCGCTTGCCCCCGCCGCCATGCTCGATCAGGTCGGCGAGCTCGTCGAAGTTGCGACCAAGCGGGCCCTGGGTCCCGGCCGTGTTCTCGAGCAGCAGCGGGCACGACTCGGACTCCCCCAGCACGTGGTCGATCGCCTTTCCGGCGCGCTTGAGGGCATCCGCGTGCGGAGTGTCCTTGCGCGAGCCCGCGTGGACGACCACCCCGTCGGCGCCGATCCCGTCGCCGACCCGCAGCGCGTGCGCGAGCGATTGGGTGGACTTGCGCCTCACCTCGCGGTCCGGGGTGGCGAGGTTGATCAGGTAGATCGCGTGAATCACCACAGCGTCGATGCGCGAGCCGTCGATCGCCTCTCGGAACGCGGCGAAGTCTGCGTCGCTGTAGCGGGTCGGGCGCCACGCGCGGGGGCTCTGGTTGAAGACCTGGATCGCGTCGGCCTCTCGCTCGACGCCCCGCTCGACGGCGCGGTCGAGCCCGCCGGCTGTGGAAACATGGATCCCGATCACCAAGATGGCTCCGACCCGCGTCCGATTCGCCCCGTCGCCCACCGGCGCCCTGCACATCGGGGGCGCTCGCACGGCACTCTATAACTGGCTCCTTGCCAGGGGCCGGGGCGGGGCGCTGGTGCTTCGGATCGAGGACACCGACCGCGAGCGCTCGACCCCCGAGAACGTCGAGCAGATACTCGAGGCGCTGCGGTGGCTGGAGCTCGACTGGGACGAGGGCCCGGCGAGCCAGCACGATCGCGCGCCCCGCCACGCGGCGCGCCTGCGGGAGCTGATCGACGCCGGCCACGCGTACCCCGACCCGGCGACGGCCGAGGACGTCAGGGAGTGGAAGCAGGCGCACGGTGGCGGGGGCTACCGCGGCGAGGCCGCGGACGTGGACGGCGCGGCGATCCGACTCCGGGTCCCGGACGAGGGCGAGACCGTGGTCGAGGACGCGATCCGGGGCGAGATCCGGTTCGAGAACCGACTCTTCGACGACTTCGTGATCGCGCGCGGCGACGGGTCGGTGCTCTACAACTTCGCGGTCGCCGTCGACGACGCGGAGATGGAGATCACGGACGTCGTCCGCGGCGACGACCACCTCTCCAACACCCCGAGGCAGCTCCTCGTGCTGGGCGCGCTCGGTGTCGAGCCGCCGCGGTATGCGCACCTTCCTCTCCTCCACGGCCCCGACGGGCGCAAGCTGTCCAAGCGCCATGGGGCGGTTTCGGTCGAGGCGCTCCGCGAGGCGGGATATCTGCCCGCGGCGGTGCGCAACTACCTCGCGCTGCTGGGGTGGGGGACCGAGGACGACACGACGCTGATGACCACCGACGAGCTGGTCGAGCGATTCGGCATCGAGCGAGTCGGGCGGTCGGCGGCGATCTTCGACGAGCAGAAGCTGCGGTGGATGAACGGTCGCTTCATGCGCGAGCTGCCGCTCGAGGAGTACGTGCGGCGGGTGGGCGAGCACCTCGAGGCGAGCGATCCCGGCGCGCGGGCGGCGTTCGAGGCAGCGCCGGCCGATCGGCGGCGGGCCGCGTGCGAGATCGTCCAGGAGAAGGCCCAGACGCTCGACGAGGTGTGGCCGCTGATCCGGTTCCTGTTCGAGGAGCCCGGAGACGACCCCGCGGCATGGGAGCGCGTGATGACGGGCGAGGCGGGCTCCCTGCTCGCCGCCGCGCTCGAGGCACTGCGCGAGTGCCCGAGCTTCGATCCCGAGACGCTCGAAGAAGGGTTGCGCGCCGTCGTCGAGCGCCACGCGGTGAAGGCGAAGCAGGTGTTCCAGCCGCTGAGGGTTGCGATCACCGGGGGAACCGTGTCTCCGGGCATCTTCGAGTCGCTCTCGGCGCTCGGAAGGGAGGAGTCCGAAGCACGCATCGAGCGCGCTCTGGCGCGGCTCTCGGCGCCTCAGCGCTAAGCCTGCGGGCCCATTCTGCCGATAGGGGGGTGGACAAGCGTACGATGAGGGCGCTGGGCGGTCGAGAGCGCCGCGTCCTCGTGGTTCTGGATGCCCCGAGCAGCAAAGACACGCAAACGAGCGGCGAAGCCGGAGAAGGATCGAGCGAAGCCGAGCCGGTCCAAGTCCGGCGCGTCCCGCACCCGCAAGCAGGCCGCCGGCAACGGCGCTCCGCCTCCCCGCACCCGCGGCTTGGGCCGGGGAGGTCACCGGCTCGCGGAGGCATTCGCGGCGGTGGAGCGGATGCCGATGCTGGCCGAGTCGAAGCGGCGCCTCTCCCGCCTGCTCGGCAAGCCCTCCCCGTCGGAGGACGAGGTGACCGAGACGGTCGAGTCGGACCTCTCGCTCGTCGTCGCCGTCGTCCGCGCGGCGTCGGCTGACGGCTCGTCGAGCGGCCCGGTGTGGGGGGTAGCGGACGCGGTCAAGGTGGTCACGCCCGCGGGCGTCGGGGCCGCCGCGGAGGAGCTTGACGAGTACGAGATCTTCGAGCCGCCGGGCGAGTGGCAGCATCAGCTCGAGCCGCTGCGACGCCACAGCGTGGCCACGCGACACGCGGCTGTGCGGGTCGCCGAGGTGGGAGGGCACGCCAACTGGGAGGAGCTCGGGCTCGCCGCGATGCTGCACGACGTCGGGCGCCTCGTGCTCACGCGGCTCTATCCGGGATACTCGGAGCTCGTCGACCAGCGCTCGCGCGCCCCGGAGGACCGCGTCGCGGCCGAGCGCCGCGAGCTGGGAATAGACCACGCGCTGGTCGGGGGCGTGCTGACCCGGCGCTGGGGCCTGCCGCCCGCGGTGACCTCGACCGTCGAGCGCCATCACGCGGCGGACGCTGAGGGACCGGTCGCCGTGATCGCGCTCGCCGACCAGGTCGCGCACTACAGCCACGGGGACCCGGTATCCGCGAAGCGAATCGCCGAGCTGGGCGCACTCTCCGGGGTCGAGGGAGACCGCCTCCAGAGCCTGCTGTACGAGTTCCCCCACGCCCACACTCCCCGGCGCCGGGCGCCGGAGCCGTGCCCGCTCTCGGGTCGGGAGCTCGACGCGCTGCGGGGGCTCGCGGAGGGGAAGGTCTACAAGGAGATCGCCGACGACCTCTCGCTGTCGCCGAGCACGGTGCGAACCCACCTCCACAACGTGTACCGCAAGCTCGGCGCGATCGACCGCGCCCAGGCCGTCCTCATCGCCCGCGACAAGGGCTGGATCTAGCTCCGCTTGGTCAACCAAAGATCCACGGACGAGTCATCCTTTCAGGCCATGAGGGCGGCATCGGCGATCCGGGCGTCGAGGGCGCGCTCGAACTCGCGCCACGGTCGGCCGAGAGCCGTGCGG
>JBOGZL010000089.1:0-13082 GCA_050697195.1 Solirubrobacterales bacterium | reverse complement strand
ACGGCGGCCCTCAGCGCGACCTGCGCTGGCTGCTCGGCACCGCCGACGCGAAGGAGCTGTACGCGAAGCTCGGCTTCGGCCCCGTGTCCTCGATCATGTTGGAGCGGCTTCCGGCGGGCGGGAACCCGGAGCCGTAGCGGCTAGCAGTCGTAGATCCGGTCCGGATCGAGAGCGAGCACGGACAGGTCGCGTGCGATCACGACGCCCGGGAGATCGGGATCCCGTCCGCCGACGATCTCGGCGGTGAGCGTCTCGCCACCCACCCCCGGCTCCCCGTACTCGAGGTGCGGTCTCTCGCGCAACTCCGGGAGGCGGAACCGGTCCGCGGACGCCTCGCCGTCGATGTCGATCCTCAGCTCGGTGACATGCGGGTCAAACGACTCGCCGACCGCGAGGGCGCGCACGCAGTTCCCGACGATCATGGCCGAGCCTCGTGCGACACCTTCGACGTCCTCGAGCAGCGCTCGCACGGGGTCGCCTGACCCAGCCGAGCCCGTGACGGCGTTCTCGACCGTGCGACGCTCGAAGCCGAGCACGACCACGCCGTCCCCGGCGTCCGCCACCACCGGGTAGTTGAACCGGCGCAGGAAGTCCTGGTCCGGCAGCGCTGGCTTGATCCGCGCGCCGGACCCATACGTCTCGATGGAGCCGCGGCTGCTCTTCGGAGCGCCGCGATACTTGCGCGAGCGCACGACGTTGCCGGCCCGCGTGTAGCCCTCGTGCTCGAGCGTTGCCGCGATCTCGTCGAACGGCTGGCTCGTCCTGATCACGGAGATGCCGGGTGCGCCGGTCGTCACGTTGCTCGCCGCGGCCGTGATCGCGCCATGATCGATCGCCCGCCGAAGTCCCCTCTTCACTCCGAGTCCCAGATAGGTCAGAAGCGCTCCCGCCGTCATCGCGAGCCGGCGCTGGCCGTCGTCGGCAGGATGCTCACCCCTCGGGAAGTCGGCCACGTCGGCGTCCTCGGGCAGCCCGAGCTGGGACCTCATCGCCGCGAGGTCGGCGAACCTGAGCTCGGAAGCGCCCGGGGGAATGTGATCGAGCAGCATCGCTGGGTCGGCGGGGTCGGGCCCGTCGTCGTCACCGCATCCCGAGAGCGCGACTCCGAGGCACAGCGCGGCGAGCGCCGCCCCAACCCGTCCCCGCGAGCGCATGGTGTCGCTCAGACGCGCGGCGTGTGGCGCTCGACGATCGCGCCGAAGTCGGTCCCGGCCGGGAGGGTGCCGAAGGCCCCGCTCCAATCTCCCGCGAGGCGCGAGGCGCAGAACGCGTCGGCGACGGCCGGGTCACCGTGGCGGACGAGCAGCGAGCCCTGGAGCGCGAGCGCCATCCGCTCGACGACGCGGCGTGCGCGCGCCTCGATCGCCTCGAGGTCGCCGAGCTCCTCGCGGACGGAGGCGGCGTAGGAGTCGAGCCGCGGCTCCGCGCCGGCGGCCTCGTTCACCTCGGCGAAGAAGGCGTCGACCGCCTCCGGGCTGCGGGCCATCGCCCGCAGCACGTCGAGGCACTGGACGTTGCCGGAGCCCTCCCAGATCGAGGACAGGGGGCTCTCGCGGAACAGCCGCGGCATCCCCGACTCCTCGACGTAGCCGTTGCCGCCGAAGCATTCGAGCGCCTCGACGGCGTGCGCCGGCGCCCGCTTGCAGATCCAGTACTTGAGCACAGGCGTGGCGAGCCTCTTGAGCCCCGGGGACCCGCCCGCGCCCTCGGGCGCGGGCGGTGTTGATGTCTCTTCGTCGAAGGAGCGGGCAAGCCGCATCGCTGACACCGTCGCCGCCTCGGACTCGACCGCGAGGTCGGCGAGCACGTTCTGCATCAACGGCTGCTCGATCAGGAGCTTCCCGAACGCGGAGCGCTGGGAGCAGTGGTGCGCTGCATGTGCGACGCCGGCCCGCATCCCGGCCGTCGAGCCGATCGTGCAGTCGAGCCGGGTGTGGTTGACCATCTCGATGATCGTCGGGACGCCGCGGCCCTCCTCCCCGATCAGCCGCGCCCACGCGGACCGGAACTCGACCTCGCTCGAGGCGTTGGAGCGGTTGCCGAGCTTGTCCTTGAGCCGCTGGATGTGGAACCCGTTGCGCTCGCCGTCGGGAGTGAAGCGGGGAAGCAGGAAGCACGAGAGCCCGCCCTCGGCCTGAGCGAGGACCAGGAACGCGTCGCACATCGGCGCGGAGCAGAACCACTTGTGGCCGGTCACCTCGTACGCGGCCCCGGGGCCGCCGCCGTTCAGCGGCCGAGCGACGGTGGTGTTCGCGCGCACGTCCGAGCCACCCTGCTTCTCGGTCATCGCCATCCCGCACAGGGCGCCGGTCTTGTCCGGAGCGGGCACGAGTCGCTCGTCGTACTCGAGCGAGAGGAACCGCGGCTCCCACTCCTCGGCGAGCTCGGGCTGGGCGCGCAGCGCGGGGATCGCCGAGTACGTCATCGAGATCGGGCACCCGACCCCCGCCTCGGCCTGCGACAGCGTGATGAACATCGCGGCGCGTGCAACGTGGGCGCCCGGCTGCGGCTCCCGCCACGGCAGCGCGTGAAGGCCGTCCCCGATCCCGATCCGCATCAGCTCGTGCCACGCGGGATGGAATTCGACCTCGTCGATCCTGTTCCCGAACCGGTCGTGGGTGCGAAGCACGGGGGTGTTCTCGTTCGCCTCGGCGCCCCAGCGCAACGTCCGCGCGCGGCCGGCTACCTCGCCGATCTGGAGCGCGCGATCCTCGGCCCACTCGCCCCCCTCGCGCCTCAGCGCTTCGACGAGCGCGCGGTCCTCGCCGAACACGTTGTAGTTCTCGAGCGGCGTGGACTGGTTGAAGACCTCATGGGTCTTTGGCGCGGGGTGCTGCTCCACCTTCGCCATGCCTGAATCTTCCCAGAACCGGTGGCGCGAGCCGGCGGACCATCGTATGGAAGGATGCGCGCCGGTGGCTCATCGGGTCACATTCATCCCCGGCGACGGGACCGGGCCGGAGATCGCGGAGGCGACGCGGCGCGTGCTCGAGGCAACGGGCGTCGAGTTCGAGTGGGACGAGCATCCGGCCGGCGAGGACGTGTACGCGGAGGAGGGCAATCCGTTCCCCGACCGCACCCTGGAGTCGATCAAGCGCAACGGGGTCGGGATCAAGGGTCCGACGACGACCCCGGTCGGCTCCGGGTTTCGGTCGATCAACGTCCAGCTCCGCAAGGAGCTCGATCTCTACGCCTGCATCCGACCCTGCAAGCTGTACGAGGGGGTGCGCTCGCGCTTCGAAACCGTGGACATCGTGATCGTGCGCGAGAACACCGAGGACCTCTACGCCGGGATCGAGTTCGAGCGGGGGACGAAGGAGAACGAGGAGCTGCGCGAGTTCCTCGTCGACCACGACGCCCCTGTCCGCGACGACGCCGGGATCTCGATCAAGCCGATCTCCGTCTTCGGCACAGAGCGGATCGTCGAGGCGGCGTTCGACTACGCGAAGCGCAACGGCCGCCGCAAGGTGACCGCGGCCCACAAGGCGAACATCATGAAGTTCTCGGACGGGCTGTTCCTGGAGACGGCCCGCGCGGTCGCGGAGCGCCACCCCGAGATCGAGTTCGAGGACAGGATCATCGACAACCTCTGCAACCAGCTCGTCTCGCGGCCGGAGGAGTACGACGTGATCGCCCTCCCGAACCTGTACGGGGACATCGTCAGCGACCTCGGCGCCGGGATGATCGGCGGACTGGGCCTGGCCCCGGGAGCGAACATCGGCACCGAGGCGGCGATGTTCGAGGCGACCCACGGCTCCGCCCCCAAGTACAAGGGACAGAACAAGGTCAATCCCACGGCGCTGATGCTCTCCGGTGTGCTGATGCTGCGCCACCTCGATGAAGTGGACGCCGCCGACCGGATGGAGGGCGCGATCGCTGGGGTGATCCGAGCGGGGGAGAAGGTGACCTACGACCTGAAGCCGACCCGTGACGACCCCACCGCGGTCGGGACGTCGGAGTTCGCGGACGCGGTGATAGAGGAGATGCAGTGAGGTGACGTTGTGCCCGTGAAAGTGACCGTCACCGGAGCGGCGGGTCAGATCGGCTACGCCCTGCTGCCGCGGATCGCGAGCGGAGACATGCTCGGCCGCGAGACCGCGGTCGAGCTTCGCCTGCTCGAGATACCGGACGCGATGAAGGCGGTCGCCGGGGTCGTGATGGAGCTCGAGGACAGCGCGTTTCCGCTCCTCGACTCGGTCGAGATCACCGACGATGCGAACGTCGCCTTCGAGGGAGCGAACATCGCGCTGCTGGTCGGCGCGCGCCCGCGCGGCAAGGGGATGGAGCGTTCCGACCTCCTGGAGGCGAACGGCGGAATCTTCAAGCCCCAGGGACAGGCGATCAACGCGGGCGCCGCCGCCGACATCCGCGTGCTGGTGGTCGGCAACCCCGCGAACACCAACTGCCTGATCGCGATGCGCAACGCGCCCGACGTCCCCCGCGAGCGGTTCACGGCGATGATGCGGCTCGACCACAACCGGGCCAAGGCGCAGCTGGCGCGCAGGGCCGGCGCCCACGTCCGCGACGTGCGCCGGATGACGATCTGGGGCAACCACTCGACGACGCAGTACCCGGACATCACCCATGCGCTGATCGGCGATCGGCCCGCCACCGAGGTGGTCGGCGAGCGCGAGTGGCTGGTCGAGGAGTTCATCCCCACCGTGCAGAAGCGGGGCGCCGCCGTGATCGAGGCGCGCGGCGCCTCGAGCGCGAAGTCGGCGGCGAGCGCGGCAATCGACCACGTTCGGGATTGGGTGGCGGGCACGCCGGAGGGGGACTGGGTGTCGATGGGCGTGCCCGCCGACGGGTCCTACGAAATCGAGGAGGGCCTGATCTCGGGCTTCCCGTGCACGTGCTCCGGTGGCGAGTGGAGCGTCGTCGAGGGACTCGAGATCGACGACTTCTCACGCGAGCGGATCGACGCGAGCGTCGGCGAGCTGCGCGAGGAGCGCGATGCCGTCAAGGACCTCGGGCTGCTGTAGCTAAGCTAGGTCGCCACGTACCCGCGGCCGCGCTTGCGGACCCGTCCGTCCTTCTTCAGCTCACCCATCACGCGGTACACGTAGTTGGGCTTGATCCGCATCCGCTTCGCGACCTCGGAGGCGGTGATCCCGGGGTTCTCCGACACGATCTTCACCGCCTGGTCGGCGCGCGTCCCGCCGCGGCGACCCCGGCGGCGACGCGTAGTGGATCCGCGCGGCCGGCCGGGACGGCGCCTGCCCACCCTGCCGTCCGTGAGGTCCGAAAGCGTTCGCTCGAGCTTCGCGCGCTCGTCGTCGAGCTCCTTGAGGCGACGCTCGATCAGGGATCGAGCCTGACCCAGTACGTCGCGAGGCTGTGGTGGCATCTGAGGCTTCCTTTCTCAGTGTGTGTGCGAAAAGTGTGTGTACGCGGACGATGGTAGACAAGTGGCCCGCATCGGTAAGGTGAGCGCGAAGTGACTGGGCGAGTCATGTCGCGGGTGTGGATCGCTGTCCTGGTCGCCGCGGCGATCGTCTCGACGACGGCGTGGCTGGCGTCCGGGGCCGGGGGACGGGAGCGCGCCGACCGGCCCTCGGCGGTCGATCGGATCTCGACGCCGCAGCTGGTCGGACAGCGGGTGATCGCCTCCTACCAGGGGCTCGAGCCGCCGGACGCGCTGTTCGAGTTGATACGGGAGGGGAAGACCGCCGGGGTGATCTTCTTCGGCCACAACATCGCCAACCGGACCCAGATCGCGAACGTGATCGCCGAGCTCCAGAGCGCGGCCGAGCACGCGGTCCTCCCCCGGCCGCTGCGGCGACCGCTGCTGCTGATGACCGACCAGGAGGGTGGGATCGTCCGCCGCATCCCGGGCCCGCCGGGGATGACGGAGCAGCAGATCGGCGAGAGCCCCCGCAGCCGGCTGCTCGCGAAGCAGGCGGGCCGCGCCGCGGGCAGGACGCTGGCCGGCGTCGGCGTAAACGTCAACCTCGCCCCGGTGCTCGGGGTCCTCAGCGGACAGGACAACTTCCTCCAGATGTTCGGTCGCATCTACAGCACCCATCACCGCAAGGTGTCGCGGCTCGGCGGCGCGTTCATCGCGGCCCAGCAGCGCCAGGGCGTGGCCGCGACCTCGAAGCACTTCCCGGGGCTCGGGGCGGCGGGGTCCACCGACACGGACACCGCTCCGGTGACGCTTGATCTCTCGAGGCGGACGTTGAGGGACGTGGACGAGTTCCCGTATGAGAAGGCGATCGCCGAGGGAACGAGGCTGGTGATGATCGCCAACGCGACCTATCCCGCCCTCGATCCGGCACGGCCGGCGAGCCTCTCGCGGCCGGTGATCCGCGGACAGCTCCGCCGCGACCTCGGGTTCAGGGGCGTGACGATCACCGACGCCCTCGAGGCGGGCGGGCTCGAGGACTTCGGCCCGATACCGCACCGCGGCGTGCTCGCCGCGCGTGCCGGCGCCGACCTCCTGCTGTTCTCCGAGCAGGAGATCGACGAGGGCCTCGCCGGCTATCGGGAGCTGCGCGAGACCTATCAGGGTGGCTCGATGAACGAGGCGACCTTCGAGGGCTCGGTGCGGCGCGTCCTGCGGCTTCGCAAGGCGCTCGAGAAGGGGGAGCGGCTTCCGCCGCCGTAGGGGGGGCGGGCGACACCGATCTCGCGAGCCGGGATCGGCGAACGGCGGTTGGGTAGGGAAACGGTCGCGTTATCGGCGTGGCCATCCTCCCTACCCAGCCGCCGTGCGCCTATCCCGCCCGGGCGTCTTGGAGCTACGCCCTGCGCCTGCGCGGCAGCGTCCGGAACACGACGTCCCAGATCGGGGAGGAGACGCCGAACCCGTAACGGTGATCCTGGAAGTGGTGGCGCATGTGCTGCTCGCGCAGCCGCTTGCCGAGGCTGCTCTTCGGGGTGTGGTGGTGGAGGTAGTAGTGGGTGTAGTCGTAGGTCAGGTATCCGACGAGCAGGCCGGCGAACAGGGGATAGGCCGCGGGCGTCCCGAAGACGACGACGAACAGCACGAGGAACAGGGCGGCGAGCGGGATGCTGAGCGCCGGCGGCATCACGAGGCGCATGCGGTCGTTGGGATGGTCGTGGTGGACGCCGTGGATGATGAAGTGGAGGCGGTCGCCGTAGCGGAACTGCGGCTCCCAGTGGAACAGCAGCCGGTGGAGCCAGTACTCGGTCAGGGTCCACAGCAGCAGGCCGGCCGCCGTCAGCAGCACGGTCTCGAGGATGCCGTGGCCGCCGTCCACCCCGAGCCACACCATCGCCCCGATCACCGGCACGAAGACGACGGCGGGGACGGCGGGGTGGATGCGGGAGAAGAAGTCGAGGAAGCCGCTGTCGAACAGCGGCGGCGAGGCACTGAGTCGCTTCGACCTCTCTTGCGCCACGGGCGAGATTCTACCCGCTGCCTTCCGACCCACCGGTCGGCGCCGCCACCCCTCTGCGCCGCTGGGCGCCCCCGAGGAAACATCCCGAAAGAGCAGCGATTCGAGAATCGACGCGAGCGCCCCGACTGCGAAGAAGCAGCGCTTTGCGTGAAAGCGGGATTGCGCCCCGCCGCCACAGTGCTTATATGGCTCGCGGTGAGCCCGTCGAGCCCGAAGCGCAAGAAGAAGGCCCCGACCTGCGACGACTGCTTCTTCCGCTGCCACAACCTCTGCGCGCTCGACCTCGACGCCCCGTGCTCGACGTTTCGGGCGAACCGCCCCGAGGGACTGGTGCCGCCCCGCCAGCCCGCGCTGCTGCTACGCGACCCGGGCCAGGCCCAAGCGGCGTAAGCAGCCCGAGACGAACCACCGCAGCAGCGGGAGCGGAGCACGCTGCGGGGTATGGTCGTTTCATGCGGGTCACGGTCCTCGGCAAGTCGCCCTCGTGGGAGGACGCGGGAGGCGCCTGCAGCGGTTACCTGATCGACGAGGGCGACACGTCGGTGCTGCTGGACTGCGGCAACGGCGTGTTCTCGAAGCTCCGCCTGCACCGCGACTACACCGAGATCGACTCCGTCCTGATCTCGCACCTGCACGCCGACCACTTCCTCGATCTCGTTCCGTACGCGTACGCGCTCACCTACGCGCCCCGCCAGCAGCCGGTCCCGGTCGCCGAGTGGCCGGGGACCGACAACCCCGCCCGCCCCCGGCTGCTCGCGCCGCCGGGGGCACGGCGGACGTTTCGTCGCGTCGTCGGGGCGTGGGGAAACGACGACCTGCTGGAGAACGCGTTCCGGCTCGAGGAGTACGACCCAGCGGGGACCGTCGAGATCGGCGACCTCCGCGTGCGGTTCGGCGAGGTTCCCCACTTCACGACCACGTACGCGCTCGACTTTAGCTCCGCGAACGGGGCCGGGAGGTTCACCTACGGCGCCGACTGTCGCCCCTCCGACGAGCTGGTCGAGATCGCTCGGGACACCGACCTGCTGCTCGTCGAGGCGACCTTGCCCCGACCGGAGCGAACCGGCGACCGGGGACACATGACCCCGGCCGAGGCGGGCGAGCACGCGCGCCGGGCGGGAGCCCGCAGGGTGGTCCTCACCCACATCTCCGACGAGCTCGACGCGGGATGGGCCCTGGAGCAGGGCCGCGACACGTTCGGGGGGGAGGTCACCCTCGCCCGCGAGGGCGACGTGTATGAGGTCGGGTGATTCCGCCGACACTCCGCAGCTACCCTTAATTGAGCGATGCCCCCGAGGCGCGACCTGTTCACCGACTTCCATCGCATGCGCCGCGAGATGGACCAGTTCCTCGGCGCGGTGTGGGAGCGCCCGATGGTCGGCACGCGCCGCGCGCGGGGCTTCTCCCCGAGGGTTGACGTGTACTACTGCGGCGACGAGTCGCCGAAGGCGGTCGTCAAGGCCGACCTGGCCGGCGTCCCGCTCGCCGGCGTCAGCCTCGAGGTCAGCGGTCGCGAGCTGGTGATCAGCGGCGAGCGACCGGTTCAGGAGACCGAGGGGCGCATCTACCAGCAACTCGAGCTCGAGAGCGGGTCGTTCCGGCGCGTGATCGAGTTGAGCGCGGACGTCAACGCCGAGGGGGCGAAGGCGACCTACGAGGACGGGATCCTGCGCGTCGAGTTGCCGCTCGTCGAGCAGCGCGAGCAGTCGCGCCGCGTGCCGGTGCGCCGCCTGGAGGAGTAGGGGCTCATGGAGCGCGATCCCGCGGGCGAGGCTGAGCTTCGGGCGGAGACCGGCGGCGATCCCGACGGCGGAGGACCGGGGATCGAGGTCGTCGAGACGCCGGACCTCGAGGATGCGATCCGCGGGCAGGAGGGCAAGCCGCTCCCGCAGGCGCTTCCGATCCTTCCCCTGAAGTCGACGGTCACCTATCCCGACACGCTCACCCCGCTCGCGGTCGGACAGCCGCGCTCGATCGAGCTCGTCGACGACGTGCTCTCGGGGGAGCGCACGCTGGTCATGGTCGCCTCCCGGGACCCGGAGTCCGACGAGCCCGGGCCCGAGGACCTCTACGACGTCGGCGTGGTGGGGGTGGTCGCTCGGATGCTCAAGGTCCCGGACGGGACGGTTCGGATCCTCGTCCAGGGGACCCAGCGGGTGCGGATCGGCGAGTACATCGCCGAGGAGCCCTACCTGGTCGCGCGGATCGAGGAGCTGCCCGACGTGCTCGAGACGTCGGCCGAGCTCGACGCGCTTACCCGAAACGTCCAGAACACGTTCAGCTCGATCATCGAGGGAATCCCCTACCTCCCGGAGGAGCTTCAGCTCGCGGTCGCCAACGTCGACGATCCCTCCGCGCTGTGCCATCTGATCGCGGGGGCGATGCGGATCTCGACGGAGGAGAAGCAGGCCCTGCTCGAGGAGGTCGACGTCGGCAACCGGCTGCGGCGGCTGTCCGAGATCCTCGCCCGCGAGCTCGAGGTCGTCCAGCTCGGCTCGAAGATCCGGTCCCAGGTCCAGTCCGAGATGGAGAAGGGCCAGCGCGAGTACTTCCTCCGCGAGCAGCTCAAGGCGATCCAGGAGGAGCTCGGGGAGGGGGACGAGCGCCAGGCCGAGGTGAACGAGCTCCGGGAGCGGATCGAGAAGGCCGGGCTCCCCGAGTCCGCCCAATCCGCGGCGGATCGCGAGCTCTCGAGGCTGGAGCGACTCCCGCCGGCCGCGGCCGAGTACGGGGTGATCCGCACCTACCTGGAGTGGCTCGTCGAGCTGCCGTGGAACGAGCAGACAGAGGACAACCTCGACATCCCCCACGCCCGGGAGGTCCTCGACGCCGACCACTACGACCTCGAGAAGGTGAAGGAGCGGATCCTCGAGTACCTGGCGGTGCGAAGGCTGAAGCCCGACTCGCCGGGGGCGATCCTGTGCTTCGTCGGGCCGCCCGGGGTCGGCAAGACCAGCCTCGGGAAGTCGATCGCACGCGCCCTGGGTCGCAAGTTCCAGCGGATCTCCGTCGGGGGCGTCCGCGACGAGGCCGAGATCCGCGGCCATCGGCGGACCTACATCGGCGCGATGCCGGGGACGATCGTGCGCGCGCTGCGCGACGCCGGCTCGCGCAACCCCGTGTTCATGATCGACGAGATCGACAAGATGGGCGCCGACTTCCGGGGCGATCCGGCGAGCGCGATGCTCGAGGTGCTCGACCCCGCGCAGAACGACAGCTTCCGCGACCACTACCTCGACCTCGAGTTCGACCTCTCCGACGTGCTGTTCATCGCGACAGCGAACTTCCTCGACCCGATCCCGATCCCACTCCAGGACCGCATGGAGGTGATCCCGCTCGCCGGCTACACGCTCGACGAGAAGCTCCACATCGCGCGGCGCTACCTCGTTCCCCGGCAGATCGAGGAGAACGGGCTCCGCCCCTCCCAGATCGAGTTCGCCGACTCCGCCCTGAACGCGATCGCGGACGAGTACACCCGCGAGGCCGGGGTCCGAAACCTCGAGCGCCAGATCGGGACCGTGTGCCGCAAGATCGCCCGCGACGTGGCCGAGGGCAACCTCGACGGAAAGGCGCGCATCTCGGCGAAGCGCGTCCGCGAGCTGCTCGGGCCGCGCAAGTTCTTCGCGGAGCAGAGGCGCCGCACCAAGGACCCGGGGGTGGCGACCGGTCTCGCGTGGACTCCGGTCGGCGGCGAGGTCCTGTTCATAGAGGCGACGGCGATGGGTGGCTCGGGGAACCTCACGATCACCGGCCAGCTCGGCGACGTGATGAAGGAGTCCGCCCAGGCGGCGCTCTCGTGGGTGCGCGGTCACCAGGCCGAGCTCGCGCCCGACCTGCCCGAGGACTGGTTCTCCAAGCACGACATCCACGTCCACGTCCCCTCCGGCGCGGTGCCCAAGGACGGGCCGTCCGCGGGCGTGGCGATGGCGACCGCGCTCGCGTCGCTGATCAGCGGCAAGCCCGTCGCCAACGACGTCGCGATGACGGGCGAGATCACGCTCACGGGGCAGGTGCTGCCGATCGGGGGCGTTAAGGAGAAGTCGCTCGCCGCCCAGCGGGCGGGGATCAAGCGGATCCTCGTCCCGGAGCGAAGCAAGGGCGACGTGGAGGAGATCCCCGCCCACGAGCGCGAGGACCTCACCTACATCTACGTCAACGAGCTGGGCGAGGTGCTCGAGCACACGCTCGAATGACGCCCGTCGATAGCTCGCGGCTGATTCGGGTATAAGCTCCACCGGGATCCGATCGAGTTAGGAGAGGTTTGATGGCGGCAAGGAGCAAGCGGGCCCAGGAGTCCGCGCGCAAGGCGGGCGAAGCGGCGACTTCGCTTCGCTCCAACCCCTACGTCCAGCGGTTGATCGAGGACGAGGATCTGCGGGCGAACATCCGCGAGGCCTTCGAGTCGGCCCGCGACGCGTACACCCGGATCGCGAACGGCAAGGGCCCCGCGAAGGCGCTGATGGACGACAAGAAGGTCCAGAAGGACCTGCGCAAGGCGGCGGAGTCGATGCGCGAGGCGTCCGAGCAGCTTCGCGGCAAGCGGCGCAAGCGCAGGTTCAGCCTCGGCAAGCTGCTGCTGATCGCGCTGATCGGAGCCGGCCTGGCTCTGCTGCTCAGCGAGGACTTCCGCAAGGCGGTGCTGGACCGCCTGTTCGGCGCGGAGGAGGAGTTCGAGTACACCTCGACCACCTCGCCGGCCCCCGAGACGACGGCCACGCAGAGCTCGTAGCCGCCGCGCTCACCCGACGGCCCTGACGCCTACACTGGCGGTCGATGGAGGCTGCGACAAAGCAGCGCGAGCTGAGCGGGGAGAAGGCGCAGCGGATCGTCGAGGCGATGCGCGCGAGCGTCGCCGCGCGCGGGATCGCGGGCTCGACGTTCGAGCACGTCTCCCGCGAGGCGGGCGTGAGCCGCGGGCTGCTCCACTACTACTTCGGGACCAAGGAGCGGCTCCTGGTCGAGGTCGTGCGGCGGGACTCCGAGGTAAGGGTGGCGCGCCTCGACGAGCCCCTCGGTCGGGCGAAGACCGTGGACGACGTCCTCGACGTCCTCGTCTCCAACCTCCTCGACCTGATCGAGAACCAGCCCGGGTTCTTCGACCTCATCTTCGAGGTCTTCACGGCCGGACGCCGCAACCCCGAGATCCAGCGCGAGGTGGGAGAGCTGTTCAACCGCTCCCGCGACCATGTCGCCCGGATCCTCGAGGCGAAGGAGAAGGAGGGCGTCCTCTCGCTGCGGTTCGGCGCCGAGTCGATCGTCGCCTTCCTGTTCGGGATCGCCGACGGGATCGCGCTCCAGGTCCTCACCGACCCGGACCGCGACTTCGACGATGTCATCGAGGCCGGGACCGCGGCGGCCCGGTATCTGCTGATCGACTGAGCCTGGCGCGCGGGGGATCCGGGCCCTGGCGTGGCCGGTTGCGTGATCGATCTCACGCTCCTGGGTCGTCGCTTGCGTACAATCGGTATGTAACTGGCCATGTAGTCAGTCGGCACGAAGGAGGTCCGGCAATGGACGCGCTTCTTCCCATCGCCCAGGCATCAACCGAGTCCGTCGACGCCGCGAAGGCGATTGCGCTCGGGCTCGGAACGGGGTTCGGGGCGATCGGCCCCGGGGTCGGCGTCGGCTACATCTTCGGCAAGACGATCGAGTCCGTCACCCGCCAGCCCGAGATGCGCGGCGAGATCCAGAGCATCATGTGGCTCGGGTTCGCGCTCA
>JBOGZL010000088.1:0-3339 GCA_050697195.1 Solirubrobacterales bacterium | reverse complement strand
GCCCTTGCCCTTCGACTTGGCATCGAAGTCCGCGTTCGTGACCTCGAGGCGGCGCCTCTCGGTCGAGGACCAGATGCCGACGACAGCGTTCTTCGCGTCCGCCGAGGCGACGGGCTCCCCGTCCCTGGTTACCAGGCGCTCGGGGATCTGCATCACGGTCGTCGAGGTCGAGTACCCGGAGAAGTCGTCCTTCCCCTGGCCCTCGTTGCCGGTTCCGACGCGCACATTGATCGCGTCGAAGGTGGCGCCGAGGTCGACGTAGAACGGGTCGTCGCGAGAGCCGACGAACAGCTTCGTGCCGTCCTTCAGCGTCCGCGTCGCGCCGGCGACGAAGTTCCCGTAGTTGGGAAACGTCTTCGGGCCGATGTTCGGCGGTGCCGCGGGCAGGTCGTTGCCGACCTTTCTCTTCTGCTTCAACTTGCCCTTGGCGTTGTACGTCTCGCGCACGACGTCGTAGCGCTGGATCACGTTCAGCTTCGGATCCTCGAAGCCGGTCGTGCCGGGACCCGCGTACAGGAACGAGTTCGGGTTGCGGATCTCGGTGTCGAACGTGAACCGGTAACGGATGTCGGCGACACCGTCGCCGTTGCTGTCAACGTTGTTGTAATACCGGGCCCGATCGTCGAATCGGAAGAAGTTCGGCCCGTTGGCCGGAACCTGTCCCGGGATCCAGTTCGATGCGATCGTGAGCGCGCCCTCGGCGCCCGGCGCCGTCCAGGCGTAGACGTCGGTGTTGTCCGCGGAGGGGTCGAGCATGATGTTCGGCGCCTCGCGGTGGCTGGAGCTGATCGCGAGCGGTACCGCGATCGCGGATGCGGCCGCGATCGCTGCGAGCAGCAGCCAGCCACGGGACTTCAGTGGCTTCCTCATCGCCAGTCCTTTCTGGTGGGAACCTCGATTTGTGGCGACGAAGGGCCGTGAGGAATCGCTCTCCGCCGACCTGTGTTGGACGTCACTACGCGGGCCGGCGCGGATCGGATCAGTGCTTCGTGCAAAGCTCCGCGAGATGGCCGAGCTCCCGGCCCCCAGCGAGGGGATCGTCCTCACCCACTTCGTCGTCGCGAAGGACGTCGAGCGCTCGCGCGCCTTCTACTCGGAGGTGCTCGGCGGTGAGGTGGTGATGGAGGGAGAGCCCTCGATGGTCCAGCTCGCGAACGCGTGGATCATCATCAACGTCGGCGGCGGGCCGACCGAGGACAAGCCGGAGGTGATCCTCGAGACCCCGCCCGACCTCAACCGGGTGAGCAGCTTCCTCAACATCCGCGTCGCCGACATCCAGGCGGTGTACGAGCAGTGGCGCTCCCGGGGGGCCGAGTTCCTCACCCCACCGATGGACCGCGGGGCCGAGATCCGCTGTTACCTGCGCGACCCCGACGGCCACCTGATCGAGGTCGGCCAGGCGACGGGGATCCGCGGGGGAACCTGATCTCGTCCTTCGGCACGCAGACGGGGACCCGCGGATACAGTGCTCGCGGGTGAGCGGGTGAGCCAGCTCGCGTTCGATGCCGACGAGGCGCGGCGGATCGAGGCCGTGTACCGGATCCGCGACGCCGCCCGCCGGCGGCGGATCGTGCGCGAAGCGCTCGGCGCCGGGCAGGGCGAGAGTGTTCTGGACGTCGGGTGCGGGCCGGGCTTCTACTGCCTCGAGCTACTCGAGGAGGTGGGGCCCGACGGGTCGGTGGTGGGCGTTGACGGAAGCGAGGCGATGCTCGAGCTCGCCGCTCGACGCTGCGCGGGCCACGACAACGTCGAGTTCCACCAGGCGGACGCGACGTCGCTGCCGGTCGAGGACGCGAGCTTCGACCGCGCCGTCTGCGTGCAGGTACTCGAGTACGTCGAGGACGGGAACGCGGGGCTCGCCGAGATCCACCGGGCGCTGCGCCGCGGCGGTCGGGCCGTGGTGTGGGACGTCGACTGGGCGACGGTCTCCTGGTACTCCGCCGACGAGGAGAGGATGGAGCGGGCGCTTCGCGCGTGGGACGGGCACCTCGTGCACGCGACGCTCCCGCGCACGCTTGCGCCGAGGATGCGATCGGGGGGGTTCGAGGACGTGAAGATGGAGGCGCATTCCTTCGCGGACTCGGAGTTCGATCCCGAGACGTACGGGGCGGGGCTGTTGCCCTTCATCGCGAACTACCTCGCCGGCGGCGGTGGGTTCGGCGACGCGGAGACCGAGGCGTGGGCGGCCGAGCAGCGCGAGCTGGGCGAGCGCGGCGAGTTCTTCTTCTCCTGCACGCAGTTCTGCTTCACGGGGACCCGCCCGCGCTAGCTTTCCGGGGGTGCGCACGGCGGGGACTGGCGCCCGGAAGGCGATCCTGATCGTGGGACTGTGCTTCACGGTCGGGGCGGCCGCTCCCGGTGCAGCGAGCGCAAAGACGGTGCCCGGGATCGACGTGTCGCGGTTCCAGGGCGAGATCGACTGGGAGCGGGTCGGGGAGACCAACGTCGAGTTCGCGTTCGTCCAGGCGAGCCGCGGGGACGGCGGCGACTGCGCGGTGGCGCCCGACCGGTGCGGTGTCGACGAGTTCTACGAGGCGAACTACCTCGGCGCGCGCGAGGCCGGGATCCGCGTCGGCGCGTACCACCGGGCGTTCGCGGACGGACGCGGGCGAAAGAGCGCGCGCCGTGACGCCCGAAAGGAGGCGAACCTGTTCCTCGAGCAGGTGGGCGCGCTGCGCCAGGGCGACCTGCTGCCGGCGCTCGACGTCGAGACCCCGTTCGGGGGCCTCAACCGGCGCTCGCTGCGCGCATGGGTGCACGCGTGGCTGAAGCGGGTCCGACGCAAGCTCGGAGTGCGGGCGATCATCTACACGAACTCCTCGAGCTGGCAGGCGACCGGCGATACGAGGAAGTTCGCGCGCAGGGGCCACCGGCTCTGGGTCGCCAACTGGGGGGTGAGCAGCCCGAGCGTCCCCGCCGACAACTGGAACGGCGAGGGCTGGACCGCCTGGCAGTACACGAGCTCGGGGCGCGTGAAGGGGATCGGCGGCCGGGTCGACCGCAACCGCCTCCGCGTCGGGCTCGACGCGATCAGCGCCGGCTGAGCGGCTCGCTCAGCCCCACCGTCGTCGTCACACAATTGCGACATTGTGCGCGCAACACGCAAACGAACATGTGTGCGGGGTATCCGCTTCGCTCCACTAGACTCCAGATGTGGTGGATGCGACCCAGGGAGGCCCGCGCGAGGATCGCCCCGTCGCCGGGCGCGACTACCCGCGGAGCTGGCCGGAGTTCCAGCGCTTCTTCGGCGACGAGGAAACCTGCCTCGCCTACCTCGAGCGACTGCGCTGGCCCGAGGGCTTTCGCTGCCCCGGCTGCGGGAGCGCTGAGGCGTGGAAG
>JBOGZL010000087.1:0-5463 GCA_050697195.1 Solirubrobacterales bacterium | reverse complement strand
TGAAGACGTCGATCGTGTTCGTCATCGCCATCGGGTCGTAGCCCCACACCTCCTCGAGCAGGCGTTCGCGCGAGATCACGAGCCGCTCGTTGCGCATCAGGTACTCGAGGAGCTCGAACTCGCGGTTGGTGAGCTCGATCCGGCGCTCCGCGCGGGCGACCTCGCGGGTGTCCGGGTTGAGGCTCAGGTCGCCGACCGTCAGCGACGCGCTGCCGCGCGGGGGGCGGCGGCGCAACAGGGCGCGGATCCGGGCGAGCAGCTCCTGGCGCTCGAACGGCTTTGAGAGGTAGTCGTCGGCGCCGCTGTCGAGCCCCTCGACGCGGTCCTCGAGCTCCGTGCGGGCGGTGAGGATCAGGATCGGGACGTCGCCCTCGGCGCGCAGGCGGCGACACACCTCGACGCCGTCGATCCCGGGCAGCCCGAGGTCGAGGATCACGAGGTCGGGGACGAACTCCGTCGCGGCGGGGAGGGCCTCCTCGCCATCGACGGCGGTGCGCACCTCGTGGCCCTCCTGGCGCAGGAAGCGACGCAGGACGTCGGCGATCTCGGCGTCGTCCTCGATGACGAGCACGCGCCCGGTTGCCACCTCGCTAGTGACCATGACCACATTAGGTTAGAGCGCAAACCTGCGGCCACCTGTGACATTTACCGACTCTTTACGGCCCGGCAGGAACCCCGCGACGGCGGACGCGAAGCGGAGCCCGTCGCGGAGTTGTTCTGCGCGAAGGGGTGGGGGTGCAGGCGTCGAAGAACCGTACGTGTTCGAAAGATCGAACCGGCGCACGCGTGGTCGCAAGTCCGCGCGTCGACGCGCGCCCAGCCGCGCGCGGTCGAAGGGTCGCGCGAAGGGCTCCCGCCGACGCGAGCCGGAGGGATGGGGAGGGATCGGAGCCCTCGAGCAGCGCCACCTCGACCTCATCGGCCTCGCGCTTGTAGCGATCTCCGTATACCTCGGGTGCGTCTTCTTCGCCGGTTGGGACGGTGGCCGGGTCGGCTCGGCCGCCGTCGACGCGCTCTCCTACGTCGCGGGCTCAGCTGCGAGCCTCGTGCCGGTGGCGCTCGGGGCGGCCGGCGTCGCGCTCGTGCTCCGTCCGTTCATCGCCTCGCCGGGAGCGGTCAACGCGGGCGGGATCTGCGTCCTCGCGGCGATCCTGCTCGGGTACGCGGCGCAGACGGCCGGGCTCGGCCCCGATGCCCCGGCGCGCCACGGCGGCTACTTCGACTCCGACTTCTTCAGCGAGCACGGGGGGATCGTGGGCGAGACCCTGTACTGGGCCGCAACGACGCTGTTTCAGCGCATCGGTGCCCACATCCTGTCCGTGCTTCTGCTCGTCGCCGGCCTCCTGCTGCTCAGCGGCACCACGGTCGCCGGCCTGATCCGCTCGCTGATGCGGGCGGGGGGGCACGCCCGAGACGGGGCGCTCGGCCTTGCCACCTCGGTCCGCGAGACCACGCGCTCGCGCCGGGCCCCCGACGGCGAGAAGGTCCTGACCCGGGTCGCGTCGACCGAGCCGATCGCGACGGAGCTCCTCGGCCCCGAGGGCGAGCCCGACGGCGACGAGTCCAAGACCGGCGAGATCACCGTCACGTTGCCGCCCGCCACCGACCCTGACGGGGAACCGGTCCCGATGAGCTTCGACGAGGCGATCACGACGCCCGACGTCGAAGACGAGGATCCGGACGTCCCGCCCGAGCCGCGCGAGGAGATCGAGGTCGCGCGCACGCCGCAGGGCGAGCGTCGCGGCGAGGTGACGGAGTCGGAGGAGATCGACTACAGGCCTCCGTCCGGGGAGCTGCTCGAGCGGGGCGACGGACACGACCCGGGCCCCGACACGCGCGATCGCGAGGCCGTCGGTCGGGCGCTGCTCGAGACCCTCGGCCACTTCGGAGTCGAGGCAGAGATGGTCGGGACCGTGATCGGACCCCACGTGAGCCGGTACGAGCTTCGCCTCGCCCCCGGGACCAAGGTCTCGAAGGTCACCCAGCTCAAGGACGACCTTGCCTACGCGCTCGCCTCGACCGACATCCGCATCCTCGCCCCGATTCCGGGCAAGCAGGCGATCGGCGTCGAGGTCCCGAACCAGCGCCGCCGGCTGGTGCGCCTCGGCGACATCTACCAGGGGCGGCCGAAGGGGTCGTCGCCGATCGTCGGCTGGCTCGGCAAGGACATCGCCGGGCACGCGGTGTGGACGGACCTCGCGAAGATGCCCCACGTGCTCGTCGCCGGCACGACCGGGTCGGGGAAGTCGGGGTGCATCAACGCGATCCTCAGCTCGATCCTGCTGCACGCCTCGCCGAACGACGTCCGCCTCGTGCTCGTCGATCCCAAGCGGGTGGAGCTGAACCACTACGAGAACGTCCCCCACCTGCTGACCCCGGTGGTGACCCAGCCGCGCCTCGCCGCGAACGTGCTCGCAAACCTGATCGGGGAGATGGAGGCGCGCTACGAGGTGATGGGGAAGCTCCGGGCGCGCAGCCTCGTGGAGCTGAACCGGGCCCGAAAGCGGGTGGGGGAGCCCCCGCTGCCACACGTGTTGTGCGTGATCGACGAGCTCGCCGACCTGATGATGATCGCCCCGACCGAGGTAGAGGACTCGATCATCCGCCTCGCGCAGAAGTCCCGCGCGGTCGGGATCCATCTCGTGCTCGCAACCCAGCGCCCGTCGACCGACGTGATCACCGGGACGATCAAGGTCAACATCCCGGCTCGGATCGCGTTCGCGGTCGCGTCCCAGGTCGACTCGCGGGTGATCCTCGACCAGGGCGGCGCCGAGACCCTCCTCGGCCAGGGGGACATGCTGTTCCGCCCCGCCGGCACCTCGAAGCTCCAGCGGATCCAGGGCGCGTTCATCACCGAGGACGAGATCGCGAAGCTGACCAAGCACTGGAGTCGCCAGGGTGAGCCCGAGTTCGCCGACGAGCTGCTCGAGGCGCAGCCCGACCCGGCCGACGAGGGGACGGAGGGCGAGCTGTCCCCGGACGAGGACGACCTCCTCGCGGAGGCCGTCCGGCTCGTCGTCTCGACCCAGACCGCGTCGGTGTCGATGATCCAGCGCCGGCTGCGGGTCGGATACACGCGCGCCGGGCGGCTGATCGACATGCTCGAGCGCCGGGGCGTGATCTCGGGGTACGAGGGGTCCAAGCCACGCCAGGTGCTCGTGTCCGAGGGCGAGCTGCCGCGGGTCCTCGACCGGGTCTCGTCGCCGCACGCCGAGGGCGAGGCAGACCAGGAGCCCGAGCGCGAGCCGGTCACCGCGCACGACGCCCCTGGCGCCGCCGAGGGGGACTGAGCGCGAGAATAGGGTCGCTTTGGCGACCCACCCCGGCAGCGACGCGCCGCTCGAGATCGGCTCGATCCTCGCCGAGACGCGCAAGCGCCACGGGATCGACATCGAGACGGTCGAGGAGCGGACGAAGATCCGCGGGAAGTACCTGCGCGCGCTCGAGGACGAGGAGTGGGACGTCCTCCCCGGCCCCGCGTACACGCGCGGGTTCATCCGCGCCTACGCGGAGCTCCTCGGCCTCGACTCCGAGGTGCTGGTGGACGAGTTCCGGCACCGCCACGAAGAGCCCGCGACGCGAAGCTACGAGCTCGCCGAGCCGCTCCTGAAGGGCCGCGGAGCCCGCGACGGCTCGAGGCCCCCGGGCCCGCGACGGCTCGTGATCGGCGCGATCCTGGCGGTCGTGGTGCTCGGGCTGCTCGTGCTCGGCCTCACGGCGGGCGGCGACGAGGAGCCGGATCGCCGTCCCGAGAAGGCGGAGCGCGAAAAGCCAGGGCGCAAGCGCTCCGGCGGCGGAGGGGGGGATGGCGGCGCCGGCAGCGACCGGGGCGGCTCGCAGCAGCTTCCCGCGGAGGTGACCATGAAGCTCGTCGCCGCCTCGGACCTCCAGGCATGCGTGGTGGACGCGGACGGCGACGTCCTCGTTCCCGACCAGCTCATCGCCGCGGGCGCCGAGGACGGTCCCTATGTCTCGAAGCGCTTCCGGTTGGAGCTCGACCCTGGGGCGGCACGGGTGTTCGTCAACGGGGACCCCGAGACCAGGGTCTCCGCCGACGCCGTCGCCTACAGGGTTACGCCGGCGGGCGTCGAGGAGGCGAACTTCACGGGCGGGCTGTGCCGGTGAGCGTCCGGGCGGGAATCGTCGTCACCGGGACCGAGGTCCTCACGGGCCGGATCACCGACCGCAACGGCCCGTGGATCTCCGAGGCGCTCGAGGACGCGGGCGTTGACGTGGCCCACATCGTCACGGTCGGGGATCGCGCCGCCGACCTCGAGGCCGCGCTTCGCTTCCTCGCCTCCGAGGGGGCCGCGTTGGTCGTCACCAGCGGCGGCCTCGGGCCGACCGCGGACGACCTCACCGCGGAGGTGGTAGGCCGCTTCGCCGGTCGGGAGATGGTGCTCGACGACGAGATGGAGGAGAAGATCGCGGCGATCCTGCGAGCCTTCGCGCGCCGGTACAGCTTCGACGAGGAGGCGCTTCGGGCCGCGAACAGAAAGCAGGCGATGGTCCCCGAGGGCGCGACGACGATCGATCCCGCGGGGACGGCCCCGGGCCTGGTCGTGCCCGCCGGGGACACGGTGGTGATGGTTCTTCCCGGCCCGCCGCGTGAGCTGCACGCGATGTGGCCGCAGGCGCTCGCGACGGGGCCGGTCCGCGCGGTGCTCGATCGCGCCACCACGTACCGGACCGCCACCCTCCGCCTCTTCGGCGTCCCCGAGTCCGAGCTTGCGAGGACGCTTCGCGAGCTCGAGGCCGACATCGACCTCTCGCCGCTCGAGATCACGACCTGCCTCCGTCAGGCCGAGCTCGTGGTCGATGTCCGCCACAGGCCCGAGGACGAGGCGCTCTCGGGTCGGGTGATGGAGGCGATCGCCGAGCGGCACCGGCGGTTCGTGTTCAGCGCCGACGGCGAGTCGATCGACGATCAGCTCGCGGAGCTTCTGTCGGGACACCGGATCGCGCTCGCCGAGTCGAGCACCGGGGGGTTGCTCGCGGCGCGGCTCACCAACCGGCCGGGCGCCTCCCGCCACCTCGCCGGCGGGGTGGTGGCGTACTCGGACGATGCGAAGTCGGAATTGCTCGGGGTCCCTGCCGAGCTGATCGCCGAGCGCGGCGCGGTCTCGCCCGAGGTCGCCGAGGCGATGGCCGACGGCGCCCTGGAGCGTTTCGACGCCGACGTCGCCTGCGCGATCACCGGGATCGCGGGGCCGGACGGCGGGTCGGACGAAAAGCCGGTCGGGTACGTGTGCTTCTGCGCGAAGCGGGCCGGCGGGGCGAAGCTCGCCCGCGAGCCCGTTCTCCCAGGCGGGCGGGCCGATGTTCGCGATCGCTCCGTCGCGGTGGCGATGCATCTCCTCCGCCACCTGATGCGCGACGAGGAGCCGCCGCTGTGAGCGACGTCGATCTCACCCAGCGTCTACAGGCGCACGCGAGCAGGGACCGGAGAACGGCGGCTGGGTA
>JBOGZL010000086.1:0-3551 GCA_050697195.1 Solirubrobacterales bacterium | reverse complement strand
CCGCCGAGCTCGAGCAGGCATCGGGGCGGCCGGTCGGCTACCGGCGCTGCGGCGCCCTGCACGTGGCGCTCGATCGCGACGAGGCGGAGGAGCTTCACCGCCGCCACGAGCTCCAGCGCTCGCTCGGGCTCGGGGCGGAGTGGATGCGCCCCGCCCGCCTGCGGGAGCTCGAGCCCGGCCTCGCACCGGCGTGCACGGCGGGGGTCCTCGCGCCCGAGGAGGGGGAGGTAGATCCCCGCGCGCTCGTCGCTGCGCTGGTCGCCGCGTCCGAGGCGGCAGGCGCCGAGGTGATCGCCGGGATCGAAGCGAGCGAGGCGGTGATCGAGGGGGACCGGCTGCGCGGGGTGAGGACGGCGGACGGAAGCGAGCTGCGCGGCGACCACGTCGTGCTCGCGGCGGGACCGTGGTCGGGACGGACCGCATGGCTTCCCCCGGACGCGGTTCCGCCGGTTCGGCCCGTCAAGGGCCAGGTCCTCCAGCTGCGGGGCCCGGCGGACGGGGCGGTGTGCGAGCGCATCGTCGCCACCGAGCGGGTCTATGTCGTCCCGCGAGGCGACGGGCGGGTTGCCGTCGGCGCGACGGTGGAGGAGCGGGGCTTCGAGCTCACGGTGACCGCCGGGGGTGTCCACGAGCTGCTGCGCGAGGCGTACCGGGTCCTGCCCGAGATCGCGGAGCTCGAGCTGACCGAGGCGCTCGCCGGCCTGCGGCCCGGCACGCCGGACAACGCGCCGCTGATCGGGCCCGGGGAGCTCGATGGGCTCGTGGTGGCGACCGGGCACTACCGGAACGGGATCCTGCTCGCTCCGATCACGGCGGAGGCGGTCGCGGCGCTGCTCGCCGGCGACGAGCCGCCGCCGGAGGCCGCGGCGATGGCGCCGTCCCGATTCCAGCGGGCGGCGGCGACATGAACGTGGAGCTGAACGGCGAGCGGATCGAGCTCGGCGACGGGGCGAGCGTCGCCGACGCGGTCGCGGCGGCCGGCGCGGACTCCGGAAGGCGCGGGGTGGCGGTCGCCGTCGACGGGGAGGTCGTGCCTCGAAGCGGCTGGGAGACGACGAGCCTCAGCGAGGGCCAGAAGGTGGAGGTCGTGGAGGCGATCCAGGGTGGCTGAGCCACCCGAAACCTCATCCCGCCCGCGACCCCGCGAAAGCGGACGCGAAGCGGAGCATTTCGCGGGATTGCAGTTGGGCGGGCGAAGCTGGGGCTCGCGGCTGATCGTCGGCACCGGCGGGTTTCGCTCGCTCGGTGACCTCGAGCGCGCGGTCGAGGCATCGGGGACCGAGATCGTCACGGTCGCCCTGCGTCGCGTCGACCCGGTGGCCGAGGGCTCGGTCCTCGAGACGATCGAGCGGGTCGGGGCGTTTCCGCTCCCGAACACCGCCGGCTGCTACACGGCCCGCGACGCCGTGCGCACCGCCCGGCTCGCGCGCGAGGCGTTCGAGTCCGATTGGATCAAGCTCGAGGTGATCGGGGACGACCGCACCCTGTTCCCGGACGCGGTCGAGCTGATCGACGCCGCCGAGACGCTCGTCGACGAGGGCTTCACCGTGCTCCCGTACACGAACGACGACCCGATCCTCGCGCGGCGCCTGGAGGAGGCGGGCTGCGCCGCGGTGATGCCGCGGGGCTCGCCGATCGGTTCCGGGATGGGAATCCGCAACCCGTACAACATCCAGATCATCGTCGAGCGGGCCACCGTTCCCGTGATCCTGGACGCGGGGATCGGGACCGCCTCCGACGCCGCATTGGCGATGGAGCTCGGCTGCGACGGGGTCCTGCTCTCGAGCTCCGTCGCGCGCGCCGCGGACCCGGTAGCGATGGCCGCGGCGATGCGCAGCGCGGTCGAAGCGGGCTACGCGGCGCGCCGGGCGGGGCGGATCGGGCGAAAGCGGCACGCCCAGGCCTCGACCCCCGACGAGGGCATCCCACGGTTCGAGTGAGTACCGATCGCGCGGGAGGGGTAGGGGGTGCGTCATGAGCGAGCTCGTACTCGGCCCCGTGCTTCGCTACGTGAGTGAGACCGAAGCGACGGTCTGGGTCGAGACGGACGCCTCGTGCGAGGTGGAGGTGCTGGGGCACAGGCGGGAGACGTTCGAGGTCGAGGACCATCACTACGCGCTCGTCTGCATCGGCGGGCTCGAGCCGGGAGGGACGTACGAGTACGAGGTCTCGCTCGACGGAGAGCGACGGTGGCCGGAGCCCGACTCGGAGCTTCCCCCGAACGCGATCCGCACTCTCGATCGCGAGCGGCCGATCGCGCTCGCGTTCGGCTCCTGCCGTGTCGCGCTCCCGCATGAGCCTCCGTACAACCTGAGCAAGGACGAGGACGAGCGGGGATTCGAGTACGACGCGCTCTACGCGAAGGCGCTGGAGATGCTCGAGCAGCCGCGCGAGCAGTGGCCGCACGTGCTCCTGATGCTGGGCGACCAGGTGTACGTGGACGAGGGCGCGCCGCGCACGCGGGAGTACATCCGGGCGACGCGTGGGACGGGCGAGGAACCCTACGACGACGTGACCAGCTTCGAGGAGTACACCCACCTGTACCGGGAGGCCTGGGGCGACCCGGTGATCCGCTGGCTGCTGTCGACGGTCTCGGTGTCGATGGTCACCGACGACCACGACATGAGCGACGACTGGAACATCTCCCGCACCTGGGTGGACGAGATGCGGCGCAAGCCGTGGTGGAAGGAGCGGATCGTCGGCGGGCTGACCTCGTACTGGGTCTACCAGCACCTCGGCAACCTCTCGCCGCGCGACCTCGAGGAGAACGACGAGTACCAGGCCGTGTGCCGGCAGGACGACGCCGGCCCGATCCTGCGGGAGTTCGCCGCCCAGGAGGACCAGGAGGTCGAGGGCGTCCGGTGGAGCTATTGCCGCGATCTCGGGAGGACCCGGCTGATCGTGATGGACTCACGCTCGGGCCGGGTACTCGAGGAGGATCGGAGGTCGATGTTCGACGACGAGGAGTGGGATTGGATCGTCGACCACGCGGGCGGCGAGTTCGACCACCTCCTGATCGCCACCTCGGTGCCCTTCCTGCTCGCCCAGGGCGCCCATCACCTGGAGGCGTGGAACGAGGCGGTGACCGACGGCGCCTGGGGCCGGGTGGCCGCTCGGCTGGGCGAGAAGCTGCGCCGGGCGCTCGACTTCGACCACTGGGCGGCATTCGGGATCTCGTTCAGGCGCCTCGAGACACTGCTCGAGGAGGTCGGGGCGGGGAGGCGAGGGTCGGCGCCGGCGTCGATCGCGGTCCTGTCGGGGGACGTCCACCACGCCTACCTCGCCGAGGTCGAGTTCCCTGGCGACGGCGAGGTGACGAGCGCCGTCTACCAGGCCGTGTGCTCGCCGTTTCGCAATCCGCTCGACGCGCGGGAGCGCCGCACGATCAAGGCCAACTTCACCCGCCCGGCAGCCCGCATCGCGCGCGCCCTCGCTCGCGCCGCGAGGGTTCCCGCGCCGGAGATCGACTGGCGTCTGTGCGAGGGACCGTATTTCGACAACCAGGTCGGAACGCTCACGCTCGAGGACCGAAGCTCCACCTTCCGGCTCGA
>JBOGZL010000085.1:0-3201 GCA_050697195.1 Solirubrobacterales bacterium | reverse complement strand
CGGTAGTCGAGGCCGCCGGGGCGGCCGCGCGCGAGGCGGACCAGTCCCCGAGCGCGCGCGCACTCGAGCTGGTCTCCGAGACACTGAGGGCGGCCGCCGGGGATCCGGAGCTGCGCGACCGGGTCGTGAACGGCCGGGTCGAGCGCGAACAGTCGGCCGCGACGCTCGGCACACCCTTGTCCGGCCCTCCGCCCAAGCGCGCCGCGGGGTCGGCGAAGCGTCGGGAGGCAACCCGGGCCCGCCGTGAGCTCGAGAGCCTGGAGGAGGAGCTCGCCGAGGCGACCGAACGGGAACAGAGATTGCGAGCACAGGTCGAGCGCACCACTGGCGCCCTGCGGGATCAGAAGGCGAGGCTCGCGGAGGCCAAGCGCGACGCGGCCGCCCTGAAGCGCAGGCTGAAGGGTGCGGAAGGACGCGCCAGGCGCTAGCCGGATCGACCGGATCACGGTTGGAGCGCGCTTCGCAGCGACTCCATCGTCGCCGGGCCGATGCCGCTGATCTGGTCGAGGTCGTCGACGGACGAGACCCCGCCCTGCTGCTCGCGGTGGTCGAGGATGTTCTGCGCCGTCACGGGGCCGATCCCCTCGATCGTGTCGAGCTCCTCGAGCGTCGCGCTGCCGAGGCTGATCGGGCCGTCGCTCGCCGCGGCGCCGGACGCCGTCGCCGCCCCGGACGCCGCCCTTCCCGGCACCACGACCTGCTGGCCGTCGGCGAGCACCGCCGCGAGGTTGATGCCATCCACTCCCGCGCCCCCGATCGCGCCACCCGCCCGGTCGACCGCATCGGTAACCCGCGAGCCGGTGGGAAGCCGGTATACGCCCGGCTCGCGGACCGCCCCGGCGACGTGGACGACGACGTCGCGGCCGGACGTGCCCTCGATCGGACCCCCGCCGCCCTCCGCGGTCTCCGCGAAGCTCACTTCGCCGGCCGGCGACCCGTGTTCGTCGGCGGACCGGATCCAGCGCGCCCCGAGCAGCAGGAGCGCCACCGCGACGGCGCCGTAGACGAGGATCTGGGACCGGCTGAGGTGGCTCACGCCGGCCCGCGATGCTCGAGGTGGACGGCGCGCGCGTGGCGCGCCGAAAGCAACGAATCAGCGCACGCTGAACCCGGCGAGTCCCTCCGGCTCCTCCTCGCTCACGTCGACCCGCTCCACGACGGCGCCGCGCGGGCCCTCGTGTGCGAGTCGCACCATCGACTCGACCGCCTCGGGCTCGCCCTCGAAGGCGGCCTCGACGCTCCCGTCGGGGTTGTTTCGGACCCACCCGGCGACCCCGCGCTCGGCCGCGCGCCGCCGGGTCGTGTCGCGGAAGAACACGCCCTGGACGCGCCCGTGGATCACGACCCGGCGCCGGGTCAGGTGGCTAGTAGTCCTCGTCGTCGTCGTAGCCTGCCGCGGTGTTGCCGGCGAGCTGGCGGTCGAACAGCTCGTCGACCGAGACGGCGGGGGACTGGACCGTGATCGCTGCGAGCGGCTCGTCGCCGTCGTTGGCGATCGAGTGGTCGGTCGCGGGCGGGATCAGGGCGAGGTCGCCCTGCTCGAGCTTCTCGGTGTCGCCCGCCGCGGACATCGTCCCCGTGCCGCGCACGATCACGTACACGTGCTCGGCATCCTCGTGCGACCGAAGCTGCTCCGAGGCTCCGGGGGGAACCTCGATCAGAAGCGCCGACATGTTCCGCGAGCCCAGCTCGCCGGCGTCCATCAGGATGTGGGTCCGGAGGCTGTGCCACTCGGTCACGGCCGCCTCCGATTGCCGCCGCACTAGCATGCGCCGGGCTTTCTAGCAGACCGGGATCGGCCGCGCGGCGCGGCGAGAAAGGCGCTGCAAAGCGCCCCATCAATCGCCAAGTTCGCAAGCGAACTTGGCGGTGTCGGGCGGGACGAGCGCACGGCGCTCCTACCGCACGACGAGATTCACGAGCTTCCCCGGGACGACGACCTCCTTGACGACCTGCTTTCCGTCGATGTGCTCCCGGACGCGCTCGCTCTCGCGGGCGAGCCGCAACAGATCCTGTTCGGGCGCGTCGGCAGCCGCCTCGATCCGGTCGCGAAGCTTGCCGTTCACCTGGACGACGAGCGTGAAGGTCTCGCGCGAGAGCAGCTCGGGGTCGGCCTCGGGCCACGGCTGCTCCCACACCCGGGTGCCGGTGAGCTGCTCGTAGACCTCGGCGCCGAGGTGGGGGGCGAACGGGAACAGGAGCGATGCGGTGGTCGTGACCGCGAAGCGCAGCGCGGACTCCCCGGCGAGATCGCCGTACAGCGAGTCCTCGAGCCGGTAGCAGTCGTTGACGAGCTCCATCAGGGCAGCGATCGCGGTGTGGAAGTGGAAGCGTCGCTCGATGTCCACCGTGGTCTTGTCGATCGCCCAGTGCGCCTTCCGAAGAAGCGCCAGGCCCGGGCCATCGACCACGTCGCCGGGTTCACCGGTCGCCTCCGTGCGCTCCACGACCTCCTGGGCAAGGTTCCACACCCGGCGCAGGAAGCCGTTCGCGCCCTCCACGCCCTCGTCCGCCCAGTCGGCGCCCTTCTCCGGGGGGCCGATGAAGCAGATGAACGTGCGAGTCGTGTCGGCCCCGTACCGCTCGACGTACTCGGCGGGGCTGACCACGTTGCCCTTCGACTTCGACATCTTCTCGCCGCCGCGGGTGATCATCCCCTGGGTGAAGAGGTTGGCGAACGGCTCCTGGATGTCGAGGTACTCCATGTCCGAGAGCGCCTTGCAGAAGAACCGCGCGTACATCAGGTGGAGGATCGCGTGCTCCACCCCTCCGATGTACTGGTCGACCGGCATCCAGTGGTCGGCGATCGCGCGGTCGAACGGAAGCGACTCGTTGCGCGGGTCGAGGTAGCGGAGGAAGTACCACGAGGAGTCGACGAAGGTGTCCATCGTGTCGGTCTCACGCCGCCCCGGTCCGCCGCAGGCGGGGCAGTCGACCGAGACCCAGTCCTCGACCGCCGCGAGCGGGCTCCGGCCCTTCGGGGCGTATTCCTCGACGTCGGGGAGCACGACCGGGAGCTGGTCCTCGGGGACGGGGACGATTCCGCACCGGTCGCAGTAGACGACGGGGATCGGGCAGCCCCAGTAGCGCTGGCGCGACAGGAGCCAGTCGCGGAGCCGGTAGTTGACGGCGTGGCGACCCTTGCCCTGCTCCTCGAGCCACGCGGTGATCTTCTCGATCGCCTCGGGCGCCGGGAGCCCG
>JBOGZL010000084.1:0-1687 GCA_050697195.1 Solirubrobacterales bacterium | reverse complement strand
GGGAGGACGATCTCGTCCACGTGCAGGAACCCGTTTCGCTCCAGGCCGATGTCGACGAACGCCGCCTCCATCCCCGGAAGGACGTTGTCCACCACCCCCTTGTAGATGTTTCCGACGATCGACCGCTGGCCGCGGCGCTCGACGTAGAGCTCCGCGACCTTCCAGTCGCCGTCCTTGCCCTGCCCGCCGGCGTCGGCGGACTTGCGACCGCCGGAGCGATCGCCCTTCTTTTTGCGTCCATCCCGATCGCTGCGCGCCGTGCCCTTTGCCTCCTGCACGGCAACGCGCGTCTCGCCGGGATCGACCGATACGAATATTCGCTTTCTCAAGTGCTCACCTCAGAACACGGTTGGTTTGCCCTGCTCGCGCCGTCGGCGTCAGAACAGGGATGCCCTGCTCTTGGAGGTGAGCTGCGCCTGGACGTAGATGCTCTGAAGCAGTCCGATCGCCATGAACGTGGTGAGAACGGAGGAACCTCCGTAGCTCATCAGCGGCAACGGGATACCGGTGATCGGCATCACCCCGAGGGTCATGCCGACGTTGACCAGCAACTGGAACATCAGCATCGCGACGATCCCCGCCGCGATCATGCTCCCGTACAAGTTCTTCGAAAGCGTCAGTATGCGCAGCCCTCGCCATATCAGCAGGGCGTAGAGGGACAGAAGCAACGCAGCGCCGACGAACCCGTACCGCTCGCCGACCACGGCAAAGATGAAGTCCGTGTGGCGCTCCGGCAGGAAGCCGCTCTGCGTCTGGGTGGCCTCGTCGCCGCGCCCGGTCTTTCCACCCGAGCCGACGGCGATCAGGGCCTGGTTGATCTGGTAGGAGGAGTCGGCCGGGTCCTCGCTCGGATCGAAGAACGAGGTCAGGCGCTCCTCCTGGTAGCCCTTCAGCACCGGCAGGCCGACGGCGGGGGCGACCACCAACACGAGGGTCACCGCCGCGACGGCGAGGGCGCCGAGGGCGGCGAAGTGCGTCCAGCGCACTCCGGCGATGAAGAGAACGGCCAGCGTGATCACGACGAACACCGCCCCGGTGCCGATGTCCGGCTGGAGGAAGACCAGTGCCGCCGGGGCCAGCCCGAGCAACAGAAGCCGGGCGGTTCGCTGGCGTTCGGGGATCCGGCGTGCGCGGTCGATCACGAACCCCGCGAGAGCCGCGATCAACAGCACCTTGCCGATCTCCGAGGGCTGGAAGGTGAAGAACGGAAGCTCGATCCAGCGGCGCGAGCCGCGCGCGGCGGCACCGAGCACGAGCACGAGCGCGATCGACGTGACCATCGCCGTGTAGATGCCGACCCGAAGCTCGCGGAAGCGGGAGTAGTCCACGCGCGTGATCGCGAGCATCAGGGCGATCCCGAGCACGGCGTAGATGCTCTGGCGGATGACGTAGTAGAGCGGCTCGCCGGGGACGTCCCCCTCCGTCGTCGCGGCGAGGGTGACGACGCTGAACACGATCAGGCCGACCGCTGCGACGCCCAGCAGCGGGTCCATGTGGGCGAGGCCGAGGCGCTCGGCGAGCCTCACCTGGCCGCGCGAATCGAACCTTCGCGGCGCGGGGGTGGCGCGGGCGGGCCTTGTCCTCGCCGTGGCCATCAGACATAGCTCCCCGTGGTCGCGGTGCCCGTCGGGGGCGCCGTCGCCGGCGCGCCCGCTTTCGTGCCGAGCAGCGCCGCCAGCGTCTGCGC
>JBOGZL010000083.1:0-3964 GCA_050697195.1 Solirubrobacterales bacterium | reverse complement strand
GGATGGACTGCACCGGCGGCCGCTCCGGCAACCTCTACCTCCAGTACTGGTTCTACTACCCGGGCAGCGCCACGGCCGAGGGACGGGTGCTCGACGAGGCGATCCGCGAGCTGAGCGCGGCGATCGGAAAGCCGAGCCACCACCCCGACGACTGGGAGAGCTACCAGGTGCGGCTGCGGCCCGGCGCCGCCGACTCCCGCGCCAGCTCCCACCACGGCTACGTCCATGACATCGACGGCGGGTGGCGCCCGCGTGTCGGATCGCGCCGCGACGGCTCGGTGAGGATCCGCCCGCCGTGGCCGAAGGAAGGGTGGGGCCCGGCGACCCGGACGGTGTACGTGTCCGGGGGCAGCCACGCCGGCAATGCCCGCGCCCTGCGCCGCGTCAGCCGGGTGACGCCGCGCGACCGGCTGCGCCTGATCGCGATGGAGCCCATCGTTCGCCGCCGCCGGGGCGACCATTTCGCGGTCGTCCCGCCGTGGCTGAAGGACGTGTGGACCGACCCCGAGGCTGAGGGGACCGATTGAGCACTTTCGTCATGCACTCTGTCTGACAATTCGTGCTACGCTATGGAGGTGGCCGCGACGATCTCGTTCAGGCACGACTCCGAATCGGACGCCGCGCTCGCGTACCTGGAGCGCGAGGTTGGCCTGAAGCGGAGCGAGGCGATTCGGCGCGCGCTGGTTGAGCTTGCCGAACGCGAGCGGCGTTCTGCGCTGCGGCAGGAGGTGGGGGCGGTGGCCGCCGACCCCGCCGACCGTGCCGAGGCGCGCGCGATCCTCGAGGAGATGGAGGAGCTCGGCGCGGAGCCACCGCCGTGATCAGAGGCGCCGTCGTCCGCCTCCCGGCGCCGCGGGCGCGCGGCCACGAGCAGCGCGGGGGCCGCTACGGGGTGATCGTGCAGTCGGATGACTTCGCGGAGCTCTCGACCTCCCTTGTAGCGCCCACCTCGAGGAGCGTTCGACCAACCTCCTTCCGGCCCGAGGTCACCGTCGCCGGAACGACGACCCGTGTGCTCGTCGAGCAGCTTCGGGCGATGGACGTCGCAAGCCTCCAGGAGCCCGTCCACCACCTGTCGCTCGCCGAGATGGACTCCGTGGACGACGCGCTGCGCGCGGTTCTCGACCTCTAGATCTACCGCGGCGCCATCCGCAGCGCGCCGTCGAGGCGGATCGTCTCGCCGTTGAGCATCGGGTTCTCGACGATCTGCCCGACGAGCTGCGCGTACTCCTCGGGCGTCCCGAGCCGCGCCGGGAACGGCGCCTGCTTTCCGAGCTCGCCGCGCTGCTCGGTGGGGAGCGCGCCCAGCAGCGGGGTGTCGAACAACCCCGGGGCGATCGTCATCACTCTGATCCCGCGGCTGGCGAGGTCGCGCGCCGCGGGGAGCGTCATCCCGACGATCCCGCCCTTCGACGCCGAGTAGGCGACCTGTCCGATCTGGCCCTCGAAGGCCGCGTCCGAGGACGTGTTCACGCACACCCCGCGCTCGCCGCCGCCGTCCGGCTCGTTCTCGTTCATCGCGGTGGCGGCGAGGCGGAGCACGTTGAAGGTGCCGACCAGGTTCACCTTGACGACGTTGGAGAAGACCTCGAGGTCGTGCGGGCCCTGCTTGCCGGTCGTCCGCTGCGCCCACCCGATCCCGGCGCAGCACACGGAGATCCGCAGCCCGCCGCCGCCCGCCGCCGCCTCCACCGCGGCGCGGACCGTGTCCTCGTCGGTGACGTCGGCGGGCGCGAACGACGCGCGCCCCCCGAGCTCGTCGGCGAGCGCCTCGCCCTTCTCGGCGTTGAGGTCGGTAATCACGACGCGGGCGCCCTCGCCGTGGAGCCTGCGGGTGGCCGCGGCGCCGAGTCCCGACGCCCCGCCGGCGACCAGCGCGCTTGCCCCCTCGATCCTCATCGGCGCCGCAGGTTATCCGTCCGTTGACGAGCCCGCGACCGGCACTCGGTAGGGTTCACACCCATCGCGGGCCCTGTCCAGCAGGAGAGCTCAACCCACAAGGACGCGATCGCCGAGCGGCTGGCGGAGGCGCGCGAGCGAACCCTCCTTCTGATCGAGCCGCTCACCGAGGAGCAGCTCAATCGCGTCTACTCGCCGATCCTCAGCCCGCTGATCTGGGACCTCGGCCACATCGGGAACTTCGAGGAACTGTGGCTGGTCCAGCGGGTCGGCGATCGCGAGCCGCTCCGTGGCGAGCTCGGCCGCCTCTACGACGCGATTGAGAACCCTCGCTCCACCCGCGGCGAGCTCCCGATACTCGAGGGCCGGGAGTGCCTCGCCTACCTCGAGGAGGTTCGGGGCCGCACCCTCGAGGTGTTCGGAGAGGTCGAGCTGGACTCCGGCGACGATCCGCTCCTCGACGGGGCGTTCGTCTACGAGATGCTGCTCGCTCACGAGCACCAGCACAACGAGACGATGCTCCAGCTCTTCCAGATGGTCGAGTCCTACGAGCCGGTGGAGCGCGACCCGGGGCCGGCCGCCGAGCCGGCCGCCGAGGGGCCCGAGATGGTGAGGGTGGACGGCGGCGAGTCGGAGATCGGCGCGGGCCCCGACGGGTTCGCGTACGACAACGAGCGCCCCCGCCACGGGGTGGAGCTGGAGCCGTTCTGGATCGACCGCACCCCCGTGACCAACGAGGCCTTCGCGGCGTTCGTAGCCGAGACCGACGCGGAGCCGCCGATGTACTGGGAGCGCGATGGCGAGGGGGGCTGGGGCCGGACCCGCATGGGCCGAACCGAGTCGCTCGACCCCGCCGAGCCTGTGATCCACGTCTCCTGGGACCAGGCGGACGCGTTCGCGCGCTGGGCGGGAAAGCGGCTCCCGACCGAGTTCGAGTGGGAGGCGGCAGCCCGCGGGGCCGACCCCGAGCGAGCGAACCTCGACCATCTCGCCTTCGGGTGCGCGCCGGCGGGCGCGTACGCGGATGGGGCGAGCGACTGCGGGGCGGTGCAGATGATCGGCGACGTGTGGGAGTGGACCGCGTCGGACTTTCGCCCCTACCCCGGGTTCGCGGCGTTCCCCTACCCGGAGTACTCGGAGGTCTTCTTCGGCGACGAGCACAAGGTCCTGCGCGGCGGTTCGTGGGCGACGCGGAGGGACGTGATCCGGCCCACGTTTCGAAACTGGGACTACGCGAAGCGGAGCCAGATCTTCTCCGGCTTGCGCTGCGCGCGGGACGGGTGATCGGATCGTGGGGCTCGCCCGTATGAACAGGACGGGAACGTGGAGCCCCCAGCCGTAACAGAGGGCATCGCAGTCGACGTTCACCTCCCCGAGGGCGGGCCGCTGTCGGGGATCGCCGCCGACGTGCGGATGGGGCTCTCGGCGCCGTTCAAGGAGCTGCCCCCGAAGTACTTCTACGACGAGCGCGGCTCGCAGCTCTTCGAGCGGATCACCGGGCTCCCCGAGTACTACCCGACGCGCGCCGAGCGCGCGATCCTCGACGCGCGGGGGGCCGAGATCGTCGCCGCCGCCGGCACCTCGATCCTGATCGAGCTCGGCTCCGGGTCGGCGGCGAAGACCCGCTGCCTGTTCGACGCGATGCGCGACGCGGGCGCACTGGAGGCCTACGTGCCGGTGGACATCTCCGAGGAGATCACCCGCGACACGGCCGCGCGGTTGACCAGCGAGTACGACGGGCTCCGCGTCCACGGGGTCGTGTGCGACTACGAGACCCACCTCGAGCGCCTGCCGCGTGAGCCCGGGGGGCTGATCGCCTTCCTCGGGGGGACGATCGGCAACTTCCATCCCCAGGTGCGGCGCTCCTTCCTCGCCCGGATCGCCTCGCTGATGTACCCCGAGGACCGCTTCCTGCTCGGCACCGACCTGGTCAAGGACCGGGCACGGCTCGAGGCCGCCTACAACGACTCGGCCGGAATCACCGCCGAGTTCAACAAGAACGTCCTCCGCGTCCTCAACCGCGAGCTCGACGCCGATTTCGAGCCCGCCGCGTTCGAGCACCACG
>JBOGZL010000082.1:0-2075 GCA_050697195.1 Solirubrobacterales bacterium | reverse complement strand
CCGCGATCAGGCCGAGCAGCGGCAGGACGAGGCCGATGATGAACCAGAGGAAGAACGAGCTCCCCTTCGCGCGCCCGATGATCGCGGTCGCCAGCCCGAACGAGATCGCGATCACTGCGTATTCCATGCCGCTAATGATGGCGGGAGCAGACGCGCCGGGGCGACAGCTCGGTGAAGGATCTGGTGCGCCCGGGGCCACCACACCCTTCAGTCATCAAATGACCGCCGTGAAGCGCCGGTCTCGACGTTGCTGCTGCAGGGCGGGAGCAGCAGCGGCCCGTCGAGTTACCTCAGTCTGCCCCTCTGAGCCCGTGAGGCAGCCCGCTTGACGAACCGAGTTCGGCAAGCGTTCGCTCGCGGCCAAGAGTAGAAGACTTGCCTCGCGCCTTGCCGAGGCGGACGTGGAACAGAAGGTGCCGTGGCCATATGCCAAGCTCCTGTCCGCTTCTCTTGGGGGGTTGAAGCCGACGAGTACGAGAACCAGCTACACGCACACGGGGTGTTCCCCTCGTCGTCACTTCGGTGAACCGGACAGATACCAGCGGCCGTTCTTGTTGATCAGTTCGGTGAACCCCTCGCCCTTCGCGTATGACGCGAGCGCCCAACTGCCCTCGATGCTGATCGAGCCGATCTCGAGCTGTACGGCTTGCGCAACGCCTCTGTTACCTTGTGCCTGGAAGACGCGTTCGCAGCGCTCGGGACCAGCCCCCGGGTGGGGGAAGCTCCTCGGCGCGAGCAGTTCTCCGCAGATCGTCGCGATATCCCGCTCCTCGAGCGCCTCTTGGTAGCGCTCGATCACGGCGGCGACCTCTCCCTCCTCCCCCGTGAACTCGTCGTCGTTCGCGCCGCACCCCAGGGCGAGCGCGGAGACGGCTGCAAGCAGCGCCCCCGCCGAAGACGCGCGTGGCGCAGCTCGTTGGCGACCGATCGACAGAGGTCCCGTGCGCCACCTGCGGAGGCACTCGCGCATCAGTGCCGGTGGCCCATGCCGATCTTGACGCCGTTGCCGTTGCTGCCAGCCAAGTCACCGTCGCACTGTCTGAAGTTTCGCGTGTTGCCCCAGGACTGGTGCTGACGCGAATGGCGGTTTGCTTCGAAGGCGTTCGCGACGGCCTGCCGGCCGCGATCGAACCCGCTTCCGTTCGGCCCGTTCTTGTCGACGGCATGCCTGGGCGGGATGCACGTCAACACAAAGTCCTCGTGGTGGGGAGTGGCGGCGACCTGGTGGTTCGCCCCGCCCGAAGCCGGGACGTGCCACAGCCGTGCATGCGTGCGAGCGCTCGTTGACCCACCATTTGCCCGCTGCGCGTCCATGAACTTGCAGCTGTACTGAGTCGCGTTGACCTTCACCCTCAGCCTCTGGCCGCCTCCTGATTGATTGAACCAACCGAGGTGAACTTCGAACGCCCGGGCGACGTTCGCCGCGTGGGCCTCACCGCCCTCGAAGAGGAGCGTGACGGGATCAACCCAATCACTGCTTACGCAGTTGGGAGAGTCCCCTTGGCTCGAGTATGGTCCCGACCAGTCCGGGAACCCCTCGGCCAGCGCCGGCGCGACGAGCACGCCCAGCACGATGGCGCTCGCAACGAGCCGACCGCGTGACCCCCCGGGTCTCATCAGCGGCCGTCAGCCTTGGGGGAGCTGCACGGCAGCGTGCCATCGACCGCTCCCGCGACTGGCGACGGCAAGGTCGTCGAGGTCTGAGCACGGTCCGCTGCATCAACCGCTGTGGCGGCCTCCGGCGCCGCCTCGACGGCAAGCGCGGCCTGCTCGGCCGCCTCGCGGGAGGCGCCGAAGACGACTACCGTGGAGGCGTCGGTGTAAAGCTCGACGCGATCCGCGAACGCCGCGCTTGGGACACCCCGTCTCTCAGCAACCTCGGGCGGCGGACCGAGGTCGTAGTCGGCAACCGAACGCTCGCACGCGGGCCCAGACCCGGACTTCAAGTGGCGGAGCGCACCCCGTCGGCGTTAGCCGCTCCCGGTAAATTCGGATCGCAGTCGCCATAGATGTAAGACACATAGTTGGCGCGGCCCTGGGGCGAGGGGTAGTCGCACCGGCGGATGATCGTCGTG
>JBOGZL010000081.1:0-22209 GCA_050697195.1 Solirubrobacterales bacterium | reverse complement strand
GCGATGGGCGACGTGGGGCTCGAGCCGGAGCGCTTCCTCACCCGCTACCCACACCAGCTGTCGGGAGGCCAACGCCAGCGGGTGGCGATCTCCGCCGCGCTCGTGCTCGAGCCCGAGGGGCTGATCTGCGACGAGCCGGTCTCGATGCTCGACGCATCGGTTCGCGCCCAGATCCTCGCCGTGCTCGTCGAGCTCCAGCGGCGCCGCGACCTGTCGCTGCTGTTCATCACCCACGACCTCAGCCTCGCGTGGACACTGTGCGACCGGATCGCGGTCATGTACCTGGGGCGGATCGTCGAGCAGGGGACGGCGACCGACGTGATCGAGCGCCCCCAGCATCCCTATACCCAGGCGCTCGTCGCCGCCGTCCCCGTCCCCGAGGCGGGAGGAAGAGGAGAGCGGGAGCTGCTGGGCGGCGAGCTTCCCGACGCAACCCAGGTCCCCCCGGGCTGTCGCTTCCACCCCCGCTGCCCGAAGCGGTTCGAGCCCTGTGACAGCGTCGATCCGCCGCTGCTCGCGGCGGGGGGCCGAGACCAGCTCGCCGCCTGCCTGCTTCACGATCCGACGCTCGGGCGACAGGAGGCCGACGCACGCGGTGGTTGAGGAACGCTGGCGGGACATCGCCGGCCCCGTCGGCTGGATCGAGGCCGGGCGCCGCAACGCGATCACCGACGTGCCGGGCGTTCGAATCGGCCACTCCCAGGCGGAGAGCGGCGAGCGCACGGGCGTAACCGTCGTCGCGCCGCCGTCGCTTCCGGCGCCCGCCGGAGCCGCGACCGTCAACGGCATGGGCGAGCTCACGGGAAAGCTCGAGATCGATGAGCGGGGGACGATGAGGACCCCGGTCTACCTGTGCGGCTCGCACGCCGTCGGGGTGGTGCATCACGCCGCGCTCGTCGCCTCAGGCGCCGGCCCCGACGAGATCGTGCTGCCGGTGGTCGGCGAGTGCGACGACGGCGACATGGCCGACTCGCGCACGGTCACCGAAGCCGACGTCGAACGCGCGCTCGAGGATCTCGGGCCCGACGTCCCCGAGGGCACGGTCGGGGCGGGCACCGGGATGATGTGCTTCGACTTTCCGGGCGGGATCGGCACCGCGTCGCGGATGGTCGGCGACCACCACGTCGGGGTGCTGCTGGTGTGCAACTTCGGCTACGGCGCCCGCGAGTACCTGGACGTGCTCGGCAGCACGCTCGGGCCCGGGCCCGCGGGCTCCACGCCGCACGGCTCCTGCATCGCGGTGTGCGCGACGGACGCGCCGATGCCGCCCCACGAGCTGCGCCGGCTCGCGCTGCGACCGCTGCTCGGGCTCGCACGCGCCGGGTCGTACGCGGCGGACGGCTCGGGCGAGATCGGAGTCGCGTTCTCCACCTCGAACCGGCGGGAGACGTTCGGCGAGGACCTGGACCCGTACTTCGCGGCCGCCTACGAGGCCGCCCACGAGTCGGTCTACAACTGCCTCGTGGCGGCGCGCCCGGCCGAGCTGCGCGACGGCGGGATGCAGGACGAGTTCCCGATCGAGACCGTCCGGCGCCTGGCCCAGACCCGCCCGCCGGTCGATGAGGGGCGGTGAGCGCGAGGCTCTACAAGGGTGGGGGCGGGCGGGGAATTTGATCTCGGGCCGAGCGCGAACATAATGATGGGGGAGCTCCGGGACGAGGTCGTGGCGCTGGCTCGCGACCTGATCCGGATCGACACCTCCAACCCGCCGGGGAACGAGACCCCCGCGGCGCAGCTCCTGGCCGCCTACCTGCGCGACGCCGGCGTCGAGTGCGAGCTCGTCGGCCCCGACCCCGAGCGACTCAACCTCGTCGCGCGGATCGGGGGCGCCGGCTCGGGACCGTCGATCATGCTGATGGCGCACGTCGACGTCGTCCCCGCGCCGAGCGCGAACTGGACCGTCCCTCCCTTCGAGGGCCGGGTCGCCGGCGACCGGCTGCTCGGACGCGGCGCGGCCGACATGAAGGGCGAGCTCGCGGCGCGCGCGGTGGCGGTTGCCGCGCTCGCGCGGAGCGGGGAGCGACCGGGGGGCGACGTCGTGCTCGTCGCGGAGTCGGACGAGGAGAACAACACCGCCGACGTCGGGATGTCGTGGCTCGTGCGCGAGCGCGCCGACCTGCGCTGCGACTTCGCGCTCAACGAGGGTGGCGGATGGCTGCTCGATCTCGCCTGCGGTCGCCGCGTCGTCACGTTGTCGATCGGCGAGAAGCCGACCACGTCGATGCGGCTTCGCCTCTTCGGGCGTGCCGGCCACGCCTCGACTCCTGACCTCGCCGACAACCCTCTCCGCCATGTCGCGACCGCGATCGACGCGCTGCTCTCCCACCGGTCGCCGGCGAGCCTCCCGCCGGTGGTCCGGCGTGCCCTGACCGCGCTCGGCGCTCCCTCCGGCGGCGACGACGCGGTGATCATGCGGGCCACGGAGCAGCATCCCGTTCTAGCCGACCTCGTGCCGGTGATGAGCCGGATGACGGTCACCCCGACGGGGCTTGCGACCTTCGAGCCCGCGAACGTGATCCCGCCGTTCGCCGACCTGATCTGCGACTGCAGGACGCTTCCGGGCCAGACCGTGTCCGAGATCCGCGACCATGTCGCCGGCGCGATCGGAGGTGACCTCGCCTACGAGCTCGAGCTGCTCGAGCCGCTGGAGGGCGGCACCGAGTCGCCGATCGACACCGCGCTCTACCGCGCTTGCGAGGACTACGTGTCGACCCGCCTCGGCGACGCCGAGCTGCTTCCGGTGCTCTCGACGGGGTTCACCGACTCGCACTGGGTGCGGAAGGGCTACGGCACCGTCGCCTACGGGTTCGCGCCCGTGCTCTCGTCGGACGTGGCGGCCTATCTCGACGGCATGCACGGCGCCGACGAGCACATCGCCCTCGCCGACCTCGTCGAGATGGCGGAGTTCCACCTCCATGCGCTGCGGGCGCTGTCGCTATCGTCGGGCCGGTGAACCGTCGCAGGCTCGGCGACTCGGAGCTCGAGATCTCCGAGATCTCGCTCGGCTCGTGGCTGACCTACTCCGGTGGGGTCGGTCGCGAGCAGGTAGAGGTGTGCACCGAGGCGGCGTTCGACGCCGGGATCAACTTCTTCGACACCTCGAACGTGTACGGATCGGGGGCGGCGGAAGAGGTGTGGGGCGAGATCCTCTCCCGCCATCCTCGCGAGGACTACGTGCTCGCGACCAAGGTCTACTTCCCGATGTCGGACACCGATCGCGGGCTGTCGGCCCCCCAGATCGCCAAGCAGCTCGACGCCTCGCTCGCCCGGCTGCGAACCGATCACGTTGATCTGTACCAGTGCCATCGGTTCGACACCGAGACGCCGATCGAGGAGACGATGGAGGCACTGACGGAGGCGGTCGAGGCGGGAAAGGCGCGCGCGATCGGGTTCAGCGAGTGGACCCCGGAGCAGATCCGCGCCGGGCTCGCCGTGCCCGGCGCCGCCAAGCTCGTCTCCTCGCAGCCGCAGTACAACATGATCTGGCGCGCGCCCGAGTCCGAGGTGTTCGAGGTCTGCCGCGAGAACGGCATCTCGCAGGTCGTGTGGTCGCCGCTCGCCCAGGGGGTGTTGACCGGCAAGTACGCGCCCGGTGAGCCGCCGCCGGCCGACTCCCGCGCCGCCGACGACGAGATGGGAGGCCCGATCGGCCCCTACCTGCGCGACGAGCTGCTGGAGGCGGTCCAGCGCCTGCGCCCGATCGCCGAGGACGCCGGGCTGACGATGGTCCGGCTCGCCCTCGCGTGGGTCCTGCGGCGCCCCGAGGTCGCCTCGGCGATCATCGGAGCCACGCGACCCGAGCAGGTGCGCGCCAACGTCGAGGCGTCGGGGACCGAGCTCTCGCCCGACGTCCTCGAGGCGATCGACGCGGCGCTCGGCGGCGTGACCGTCACCGAGCCGAGGCTGGCGGTCAACGCCGAGTCGGGCGTGAAGCACCGCGCTCCGCGATAGGAGCGCGTCGGTCGTCGCCTGCCCACACGAGCTCGGTCGCGGTGTGATCGTGGCCGCCGGCGCCGAGCCACCCCAGCGGTGGACGGGCTGCAGCAGCTTGCGGGTCGACGAGGCGGCGCTGGCGCGACCCGGGCAGCTGATCGCGTCACTGCATGCCGCGTGGATGGACCGGCTTGCGCTCGTCGTCGAGATGGCGGTCGACCCCGAAAGGTTCCGCGAGCCGGAGCGGGACGGCTCGCCGGTGCACGGGCTCGATCCCGCGCTGGTGCTTGCCTCCGACCGCCTCCACTTCCTCGTGTGGGCGAACAATTACGACGCGCGCTCCGGCGAGCCGATCTGGTGGTGGGCGCGCAAGTCAGAGGCCGCCGGCGCCGCACCGGGACCCGACGGCGGGCCCGACGTCTCGCTGCCCGGCGGGGTCGCGGCGTGGGTGGACGGCGGACCGCGCTGGAGCGTGCCGAAGCTCGCCGAGCCGATCGTGCACGCCGAGTCCGTCGAGGCGGGGAGCGTTGCGACGGCGCCCGCGGGGGGCGAGCCCCGCGCCGGCCTCGCGCCGGACCAGCTCGCCGCGGTCGCCCACGACGGCGGGCCGGTGCGGGTGATCGCGCCGGCGGGCTCGGGCAAGACCCGGGTGCTGACCGAGCGCCTGCGACACCTGCTCGGCGACCGGGGCTACGAGCGCGCGGGCGTGCTCGCCGTCGCCTACAACAAGGAGGCCCAGCGCGAGCTCGAGACCCGACTGGCCGGCCTGGAGCCGCGGACGCGGACCCTGAATGCCCTCGGTTACCACGTGCTCTCCGAGCATCGGGGTCAGCGCCCGCCCGTTCTCGACGAGCTTGATGTGAGGGCGATCGTCGACGACGTCTTTCCGGTGCCCCGCCGGATGGCCAACACAGACCCCGTCGGTCCCTACCTGGACGCGTTGACCCAGATCCGGCTGGGCCTGACCGATCCCGCGGCGCTCGAGGCCGAGCGCGACGACGTCCCCGGCCTCGCCGATCGCTTCGACGCCTACCGCGAGCGCGTGCTCGCAACAGGTGCGATCGACTTCGACGAGCAGGTGTACGGCTCGATCGAGGCGCTGATGCGGGATGGCGCCTTCCGCCGCCGGATGCAGCCGGCCCACCGGCACCTGCTGGTCGACGAGTTCCAGGACCTCACTCCCGCGCACCTGCTGCTGCTTCGCCTGCTGGGGATGCCGGCGCTGGACGTGTTCGGGGTCGGCGACGACGACCAGACGATCTACGACCACGCCGGGGCGGACCCGCGCTTTCTGGTCGACTTCGGCGATTTCTTCGCCGGCGCCGAGACGGTCGCTCTGCACGTCAACTACCGCTGTCCGGCGGCCACGGTCGATGCGGCGAGCAGGCTCCTCGCCTACAACCGGGTCCGGGTCGAGAAGGAGATTCGGCCCGGCCCCGCGGCCGACGCCGAGCCCACCGCGCTGCGGATCCTCACCCTGCCGCCCGACGCCGGCGCGAGAAGCCTGGTCGAGGTGGTGCGCGAATGGCTCGCCGAGCCACCGACCGAGCCGCCTCACGTCGCCGTGCTGGCGCGGGTCAACTCGCTGTTGCTGGCGCCACAGGTCGCGCTTCAGGCGGCCGGGGTGCCCGTGCACTCGGTGTTGCGTGCCGATGTCCTGGAGCGCACCGGCATGGCGGCGGCGTTGGCCTGGCTGCGGGTGGCGATCGAGCCTGACGCGCTGTTGCCCGCCGATCTGGAGACGATCCGGCGACGGCCCAGCCGCGGGTTCCCGAACTGGATCTCGAAGTGGTTCTCACGACGGGGCAGCGTCAACGGGCTGCGCACCATCTCTGCGAAGATCGACGACGAGCGCGTCTCGGGCAAGGTCGCCGAGCTCGCCGACGCGATCGAGCTAGTCGGGAGGGCGGCGGCCGAGGGCGCCGACACGCGCGGCCTGCTCGAGCTGATCCGCGACGGTGTCGGGCTCGGCGGCGCGATGGACCTCCTGGACGGGTCGAAGGGCAATCAGAGCGCGGCGAGCCACCTCGATGACCTCGAGGGGCTGCTCGGCGTCGCCGACCTGCACCCCGATCCGGCCGGGTTCGAGTACTGGCTACGCGATTCGCTCGCCCGGCCCGCGATCGACGATGGCGTCACCCTTTCCACCGTGCACCGGGTGAAGGGGCGGGAGTGGGATCGCGTCGCGGTCTTCGGGGTGACGGCGGGGATCCTTCCCCACCGCTTGGCGGAGAACGCCGAGGCCGAGCGGCGCGTTCTCCACGTGGCGATCACCCGCGCGCGGCACCGCTGCGCGGTGCTTGGCGACGCGCAGCGCGTCTCGCCGTTCCTGGACGAGCTGCGCGGCAGCGCCGAGGAAGCCTTCCGCCAGCCCTCGCGTGAGGCCATCCTCAAGGCACCGGGCCGCCGAGGTGTCGCGGCGAAGGAGGCGGCGATCGGACCGCTGTCGCCCGACGGCGAGGCGGCAGACCACGCGCTGCGCGCGTGGCGCGCTGAGCGCTGCGCGCGCGACGGGGTCCCCGCCTATGTAGTGCTCACCAACAAGCATATCGGCGGGATCGCGGCTGCGATGCCGGCGGATGCCCCCGAGTTGCGCGCCTGCGACGGCATCGGCCCAGCGAAGCTGGAGCGCTACGGCGACGAGATTCTCGCCGTGCTCGATTTCGTGCGTGGGGCCGCGCCGGCCGGCTGACGCTAGGAGACCGCCGCCTTCGCCCTGCGCGCCGCCTTTCTCCGCTCGGTCTTGCCGAGCTCGGCCTTGCGCACTCGCACCGCGTCCGGGGTGATCTCGACGCACTCGTCCTCGCGCAGGAACTCGAGCGCCTGGTCGAGCGAGAGCCGGCGCGCCGGGACGAGCCGGACGAGCACGTCGGCGGCGGCGGCGCGGACGTTGGTCTGATGCTTCTGCTTGATCGGGTTGACGTCGAGGTCGTCCGCGCGCGAGTTCTCGCCGACGATCATCCCCTCGTAGACGTCCTCGCCTGGGCTGACGAAGAGCGCGCCGCGCTCCTGGAGGCCGAAGAGCGCGAAGCTCGCGGTTGAGCCCTGGCGGTCGGCGACAAGGGCGCCCGTGGGGCGGGTGCGAAGCTCGCCGCCCCAGGACTCCCAGCGGTCGAAGACGTGGTGCAGGAGCCCGGTGCCGCGGGTCTCGGTCAGGAACTCGGTGCGAAAGCCGATCAGCCCGCGGGCCGGGACCAGGTACTCGAGGCGCACCCGACCGGTCGAGTGGTTGACCATCTGCTCCATCCGACCCTTGCGCAGGGCGAGGAGCTGAGTGACGACGCCGACGTACTCCTCGGGCAGATCGATCGCCAGGCGCTCGACCGGCTCGTGCGGGCGGCCGTCGATCTCGCGGATCAGCACCTGCGGCTGGCCCGCGGTCAGCTCGAAGCCCTCACGGCGCATCAGCTCAAGCAGGACGACGAGCTGCAGCTCGCCTCGACCCTGGACCTCCCAGGCGTCCGGGCGCTCGGTGTCACGGACCCGGATCGAGACGTTTCCGACCAGCTCCTGGTCGAGGCGGTCCCGGATCTGCCGCGCGGTGAGCCGCCTTCCCTCCCGCCCGGCGAACGGGGAGGTGTTGATGCCGACCACGATCGACAGCGAGGGCTCGTCGACCGTGATCACCGGGAGTGGCCGGGGAACGTCGGGATCGGTGAGCGTCTCGCCGATCGTCACCTCCGGGAGGCCGGCGACGGCGATGATCTCCCCCGGCCCGGCCTCCTCGGCGGCGACGCGGTCCAGCGCCTCGGTGACGTAGAGCTCTGTGACCGTCGCGCGCTCGATGCTGCCGTCGGCCCGGCACCAGGCGATCGGTGCGCCGGCTCGGATCGTCCCGTTGTGGACCCGGCACAGCGCCAGGCGGCCGACGTAGGGCGAGGCGTCGAGATTGGTGACGTGTGCCTGGAGGGGATGGTCCGGGTCGTACTCGGGCGCCGGAATCCGCTCCAGCATCAGGTCGAGCAGGGGGGAGAGGTCGCTCCCCTCGACCCCGTCGGCCAGCGACGCCCAGCCCGCCCTCGCGTTGGTGTAGACGATCGGAAACTCGACCTGTTCGTCCTCGGCGTCGAGGTCGATGAACAGCTGGTAGACCTCGTCCACGACCTCTGCGATCCGTGCATCGGGGCGGTCGACCTTGTTCACCGCCAGGATCACCGGCAGGCGCGCCTCGAGCGCCTTGCGGAGCACGAACCGGGTCTGGGGCAGCGGTCCCTCGGAGGCGTCCACCAGCAGCAGCACTCCGTCGACCATCGTCAGCCCCCGTTCGACCTCACCGCCGAAGTCGGCGTGGCCGGGCGTGTCGACGATGTTCAGCTTCACCCCGGCGTGGTGGACCGCGGTGTTCTTGGCGAGGATCGTGATCCCTCGCTCGCGCTCCAGCTCCATCGAGTCCATCACCCGCTCGGCGACCTCCTGGCCGGTGCGAAAGGCGCCCGACTGCCACAGCATTGCGTCGACCAGCGTCGTCTTGCCGTGGTCGACGTGGGCGACGATGGCGATGTTTCGGAGATCGGTCCGCCGGGCCATGAGGACCGAGGATGGTAGGGCCAGGAGCCGCGCGGGCCAAACGGAGATGCTGTAAAACGCCGCCGATGGCGACAACCGACGACATGAGGCAGACCGCCACGCGCTGGGTCGCGGAGGTGATCAACGCGGGCCGGCTCGACGCCGCCGAGGAGCTGTGCACGCCGGAGGCGGCCGAACGGACGAGGGCGTGGGTGGGCCCGTTCCTGTCCGCGTTTCCGGACGTGCGGATGGACACCGTCGAGCTCGTCGCCGAGGGGGACACGGTCGTGGGCCGGTTCGAGTGCTCGGCGACGCACGCCGGTGAGTGGCGAGGCCGGGCTGCCACCGGCCGGCGCTTCGAGGCGGTCGACGAGGTCTACTTCTTCCACTTCGACGGCGACCGGATCGTCGACTACTGGGGGATCGAGGACACGCTCTCGCGCCTCGATCAGCTTGGGCTTCCGCCCGACTGACCCTCCCCCCAGTCGCGAATCAGCGCCCCGCGCCGAGCAACCCCACCCACACTCGGGCCATCGCGTCGACGATCGCCGCGCGCGGGACGCCGGGGTTCTCGAGCCACCACAGGACCAGCGAGCCCATCCCCATGCTGATCAGCTCCGCCAGCGGCTCGAGCTCGCGGCGCGGGATCCTCGCCTCGCTCAGCGACCGGATGATCTCCACGAGCACCGCGCGGGCACGGGCGTGGACCTCGAGCCGGTATGCCTGGACCTCGGGGCCGCCTCCGGTGTCGCGAAACAGCATCCGCCACGCGTAGGAATGCGACTCGACATAGCCGAACCAGACCTCGAGCACCGCGCGCAGGCGCTCCTCGAGCGTTCCCTGTCTCGGGATCGCGCCGGCGAAGCCCGCCAGGTCCTCGCGGTGGCGCTCGAGCAGCGCGAGGTAGAGCGCCCGCTTGCCGTCGAAGTGCCTGTACACAATTGGCTTCGTGACGCCGGCCTCCCCGGCGATGTCGTCGAGGGGGGTGGCGTCGTAACCGCGCTCGCCGAAGAGTCGCCCCGCGGCCTCGACGATCAGCTCACGGCGCTCGGCGGCGGGGAGCCTCCTTCGCGTCGCGGGTGCGGCCATAGTTACCGAAGAGTAACTTAACGTGGTAACGTAACCGCGAGGGAGCCGCAAAGAAAGCGAGGTGGAACCGCAGATGACCGAGACGAAGACCGAGCCAGGCACCGAGACCACGGGCGAGCGAATCCACGACCCCGTCCACCGGGTCTCGTACTCGTTTCGACGCGACGGGGGCAACCTGTGGGTGTACACGTGGATGGAGGACGGCGGGCACCTCCCCGAGCACTTTCATCCCTCGACCGAGGAGCGCTGGGAGGCGCTCGAGGGCGCCGCTCAGGTGAAGCTCGACGGGACGTGGCGGGATCTGGTCCCCGCGGACGGTCCCGTCGTCGTCGCCCTCGACGTGCGGCACGAGCTTCGCAACACGAGCGGCGCTGAGGCCCGGCTGCGGACCGAGGTGGTCCCCGCGGGCAGGCTCGAGGAGTTCCTCACCGACAGCGCGCGCGCCGCGCGTGAGGGTCTCTACAACGCCCGCAACATGCCCACGAGCTGGCGCGGGATGGTGTGGATCGCCGAGTTCGCGCGGCGGTTTCGCGATGAGACCGTGATGACCTCGCCGCCGCCCGCGCTCCAGCGGGTGGTGCTCCCGTTGCTAGCGAGATTCGCCCGTTAATCGGCGGCTTCGAGCTGGTCCAGGTCGGCTCGGTCGAGTGGACGATCGGCGGCTCGCTTCATCGCGAGCAGATGGGCGCGTGAGCAGACGGCTACGGGCACGCCATCCACCTCGGCGCTGATCGCGTCCCGCGCGAGATCGGGGAAGGCGGGCTCGCTCGGCAGCCCCGGAATCCACTGCATGATGTCGAGGCTCCCAAGCGAGGTCTCGAGGCGAAAGTTTCCACCGTCGGCGAGCTGCTCGGGATCGGTGGGGTCGTGCGGAAGCTCCTCCGGTGTGAGGTCCCCGGATTCCGCGTGCCCAGCGTCGAGTTCGCCAAGCAGTGCGGCGAGGCGAGCGAGGTTGGTCGGATCCGGATCGGGACAGATATCGAGATCGGCGGTGGCGCGCTGGACGCCGTGAGCGATGACCGCGAAGCCGCCCACGACCACGTAGCGAACGCGTGCCTCATGAAGCCGGCGGAACAGCGCCGCCGCGTCGAGCGGTGCGGTCAATCCCTGGCGCGGGCCTTCTCGAAGGCCGCCGAGAACTCGTGTGCAAAGCGCACGAGCCTCGAGCCCTCCTCAAGGTTCTTGCTTGGGGGCTTTGCGGAATCACGCCGCAGCCGAGCCCGCCGCACCCGCTCGTTGTGCTCGGCGTCGCGCCGCCACCAATCCGCCGATCGGCTGAGATGACGCTCCGACATCGCCCCATGATCGTAGCCCTGCCTTCGGCCACGGTTGCCCTTTGCCGTCGCCGCCGGCCGCCGTGCAGGGGGTGGTGCTCCCCGGTGGTCGTGAGGTTCGTGCGCTAAGGGCCGCTCGCGCTCATCGCCCGCGCCAGGTCGCGCGCGAGCCGCTCGATGCTCCCGGCTCCCTCCTCGGCGTGCGCAGGGTTGAGCTCAGTCACCGTTACGCCGGCGAGCGCTGGCGCCCGCAGAAGCTCCTCGAGCGCCCGGATCGCGACGTCGTACGCGACGCCCTCGTTGCGACCGGGGTTCTCGGACAGCGGCGTGTCGGTGAAGTCGACCACGTCGACGTCGAAGTGGACGAGCACCCGCTCCGTTCGCTCGTCGAGCAGCTCGAGGGCCCGGCGCGCCGCCGCGGCGGGGTCGGCGCGCACCTCGTCGACCGCGACGGCGTCGATCGAGCGGCGCTCGACCGTCTCGCGTTCGCGGGGCTGCGCGTTCGGCGAGTCCCAGCCGAGCAGCACCACCTGCTCGGGCTCGAGCAGCGGGGTCCTCGACCCGAGCTCGGCGAGCTCGGGGGCCGTGTCGGGCTCGCCGAGCATGTGCGCGACCCCGGTCCAGTCGAGCGCACCCGGGGAGTCGCCGCGGGGCAGGTTCATGTCCGCGTGGGCGTCGAAGTACACGAGTCCCACGCGCTCGCCCGTCTGCACGTGCCCGGCGACGGTCCCCAGCCCGACCGTGCAATCGCCGCCCAGCACGAGCGTCGTCGCCCCCTCGCCCGCGGCGTCCGCGACCCGAGCGGCGGTCCCCGTGACGATCTCGACGACCTTGTCGAGATTCTGGGCGCGGGGGTTCTCGCGGTCCGGCCGCCACCGCCACGGCTCGCGATCACCGTGGTCGCGCACGTCGAGGCCGGCGTCGCGAAGCAGCTCGATCAAGCCCGCCTCGCGCAGGGCTGCGGGCGCCTGCTCCTGGCCGGGCGCGAACGCGCCGGCGCTCGTCGGGACTCCGATCACGGCCAGTGGTCGGCTCATCGAGACGCGCTCAGTCTATGGCTGGATAATGGGGGAGGTGACCGAGTCCTCTCCGTCCACCCCGCCCGAGTTCGACGTCGCTCTGGCCGAGGCCGCCGCCTGGGCCGGGGCCGGACCCGAGGGGATCGGGGAGACCGCGGTCGCACCGGCGGCCGACGAGAGGCTCGAGATCGAGGGCGACGACCCGGCGGTCGCTCTGCGCCAGACGCTCGGGATGTTCGCCACCGGCGTCACCGTGATCACGACGCTCGTCGGCGAGCAGGTCCACGGCATGACCGCGAACGCGTTCATGTCGGTCTCGCTCGAGCCGCCGCTCGTCCTGATCTCGATCGACAGGCGAACGAGGATGTGCGAGATGCTCCACGCGGACCGGCACTTTGGCGTCAGCGTTCTGGCGGACGATCAGCGCGCGCTCTCGGACCGGTTCGCGGGTCGGCCCGCGGACGGCGGCCCGAGGCCGAGCTTCAAGATCGTCCACGACGCGCCGATAGTCGAGGGGGCGGCGGCGCACTTCGTCGCCCGCATCGTCCGCTCATACTGGGGCGGGGACCACTCCCTCTTCCTCGGCCGCGTCGAGTTCGCCTGCTTCAGCGAGGACGCGCGCCCGCTGGTCTTCCACGGTGGGCAGTACGGGAGCCTGAACGCCGGGGAGTGAGCGCTGGGACCGCGGCCGGGGCTACGACCGCGGCCGGGTCTTCTCGGGGTCGTAGAAGGGGATCCGCACGACGGCCGCCGGGATCCGCTTCTGGTGGCCGTCGAGCTTTCCGACCTCGACCTCGGTGCCGGCGTCCGCGTACTGGACGGCCATCCGGCACAGGGCGATGTTCTTTCGCAGCACCGGGCTGCGGGTGCCGCTCGTGATCACGCCGATGTCGTCGCGCGCGCCGGGAACGTGGACGCAGTCGCCGTGGGCGGCGGTCTCGTGCCCCTCGAGCTCGAGCCCGACGAGCACCCGTTGCGGGTGGGCCTGACGCTCGATCAGCGCGTCCTTGCCGACGAAGTCGTCCTCGGTGTCGAGCTTGACCGCGAAACCGATCCCGGCCTCGAACGGGTCGACCTGGTCGTCGAACTCGTACCCGGCGAAGATCAGCCCCGACTCGATCCGGAGCATGTCGAGGGCCGTGAGCCCGAGGGGCTTGACGCCGTGGTCCTGGCCGGCCTCCCAGATCGCGTCCCAGACCGCGGGGCCGTCGTCGGGGTGGCACCACACCTCGTAGCCGAGCTCGCCCGTGTACCCGGTCCGCGAGACGACGATCGGGACCCCGTCGTACTCGCCGATTCGACCGATCGTGAACCGGAACCAGCGCAGCTCCTCGAGCGCCTGCTGGGTCGGCGGCGTCCACACGATCTCGCGCAGGATGTCGCGGCTCGCCGGGCCCTGGACGGCGACGTTGTGGAGCTGGTCGGTGGACGGCTTGATCCACACCCGCATCGACTCCGCGTCGGCGAGCTCGCGCAGGTGCACGCCGGTGTACTCGTCGCCGCCCACGAAGCGGAAGTTGTCGTCGGCGAGACGGTGCACGGTCGCGTCGTCGATCATCCCGCCGGTCTCGTTGCACACGGCCGTGTAGGTGACCTGGCCGACCGAGAGGCGGCGGGCGTCGCGCGTGATCGCGCGCTGGATCAGCATCTCGGCGTCCGGGCCGAGCACCTCCCACTTGCGAAGCGGCGAAAGGTCCATGACCGCCGCGCGCTCCCGGCACGCCCAGTACTCGGCGATCGCGTCCTCGCCCTGGAAGCAGTCGGGCAGCCAGTAGCCGCGGTACTCGACGAGGTCGCGGGTGAGCTCGGACGTGCGGGGGTGGAAGGCGGTCTCCTTGGTCATGACGGGGTCGGCCTCCGGGGTGACGCGGTGGGCGATCGCCAGCGAGAACCTGTTCTCGGGCCGGTACACGCGGACGTGGATGTCGGTGATCTCCCAGCCGTTGGCCGGGTCGATGTCGTCGGGGCAGGCGGACGACGCGCACACGAGGTCGTTCGCCGCGCGCAGGAGCACGTAGTCGCCGGGTCGCGACCACGGCTCGTCGGCCATCAACCTGTTGTCCGAGTCGAACGCCGTGTTGTAGAAGAAGTTGAGCGCCGGCCAGCCCTTGCGCGCGGCGACCCCGTACGGCGTCACCTGACCGTTGAAGTTCTCCGAGCAGTTGACGTGCCCGGGGTAGCCGAGGTCCTCGTAGTACTTCGCGTTGCAGGCGAGCGCGAAGTTGTCGTGCCGTCCGACCGTGTCCTGGACGACCTCGACCAGCGGGTCCATGTCGGCGTCGAAGCTGCGCCGGAACAGGCCCGGCTGCGGGTACGCCGCACCCATCAGCGAGCGCGTCGTCGTCGCGTCGAGCCCGCGCTCGATCCCGCGCTCGAGCTTCGGGCGGTTGAAGGCGAGGAAGTCGGAGCACTGCTTGCCCCGCACGTCGATGATCTGGATGTACTCGCCGGCGGCGACCTCGTAGCCGGCCGCGCTCGCGCGGTCGACGCGGAAGTCGAGCCGCGGCTCGGCGAGCGGCGGCGGCAGCTCGACCTCGGCGAGCTCGCGCGGGACCGCGCGCCGGACCTCGATCAGCAGCGGGGAGGGCGGCCAGTCCCCCTCGACGACCCGGCCGCCGGGCGCGGCGACGATCGCCGTCGAGGCGCGCTCGACCGCGAACCGCTCCACCGTCCCGCGCGGTGTCTCGGAGTCGAACAGGCGCAGCGCTCTCGCGTCGTCCGGAACCAGCCCGTCGGCGTGGAGCGCGGCGAGGAACCCGTCGGCGGCTCCCGTGCGCAGGAGATCCCGCAGCACGCTCGCGTCGACGTCGGCCCGGGCGCCGATCGCAGCGGCGTCCTCACCGCCCTCGACGTCGAGCACCGTCAGCTCGGCGACCTGGCCGCCGTCGCGGTTGACGACCGTGAGCTCGTCGCCGGGCTCGAGCAACACCGCGGTCGCCGCGCCGGGGCGCACCCAGTGCGACTCCAGCGAGCGGTCGACCGGCTTCAGGCCGGGCTGCACGAGGGCCGGTCGGACCGCGACGGCCATGTCAGGCCTTCGCCGCCTCCGTTTTCTGCTCCGCCTCCTCGGCCTGCTCGACCAGCTTCGCCGCCAGCTCCCGCTTGCCGTCGGGGTCGAGCTTCTTGACCTCGTTCTCGACCACGCGCCGGTTGAACGTCTGGTTCCAGTAGTCGAGCGCGTCGAAGCCGTGCAGCACGGCCTTGCCGACGAACTGGCGCAGGACCTCGTTCGTCGGCCCCATCACCCAGCCCGCCTTCGCATCGCGCACGTAGCGCTCCAGCTCCATGTCGCGCTTGTAGCCGGACCCGCCGCAGGCGTGGAGCATCTTGTCGACGACCGAGGCGACGTTCTTCGCCGCCTCGAACTTGATCTGCCACGCCCAGTGCAGGAAGTCGGCGCGCGCGGTCTCGCCCGGCTCGAGCACCCGGGTGTTGTCGTCGGTGGCGCGGTCCATCGCCTGGGCGACGGAGGTGACGAAGACCCGGCACGCGTTCGTGTCCATCACCGCCTCTCCGACGTAGTCCTGGATCGTCGGGTAGTCGGCGACCCGCATCCCGACGTCGACGTGCTTCTTGCGCGTCGTGTGGCGCTTCGCGATGTCGATCGTCCCGAGCGCGATCCCGTTCCACACCGAAGAGGAGCCGATCAGGAACCACGGGTCGACCGCCTCGTCGTTGGACGTCGCGCCGTCGCCCACCGGGCCGACGATCTGATCGCCCGGGACCTCGATGTCCTCGACCTGGATCGGCCCCGACTGGTTTCCGCGCAGGCCGAGCGCGTCCCACAGCGATGGCTGCGCCTTGACGTCGTCGCCGTCGATCACGAACACCGACAGGTCGTCGTAGCCCGAGAAGTCCGGGCTGGTCGTCTGGACGACGTAGAAGTCGGCGAACCCGCCCGAGGTCGTCCACGACGACTTCTTGTTCACCTTGAAGCCGCCGTTGGTGCGCTCCGCGCTGGAGGAGAACGGGTACCAGAAGTGCGATCCGGTCTGGGGGTCCGAGTACGAGAGCGTCCCGATCCGGCACTCGGAGTCGAGGGTGCGGATGTACCGGTCGACCAGCTCCTCGGTTGGCCGGAGCATGATCGTCGCGACCGCGCCGACGTGCATCACGTAGCACATCGCGGTCGACGCGCAGCCGTATCTGGCCAATGTCTCGCAGACCATCGCGAACGCGACGTGGTTCTCGCCCAGGCCGCCGTGCTCCTGGGGCACGGTGAGGCCGAGGAACCCGTTCTCGGCCAGGATCTCGAAGTTCCGGCGCGGGTAGAGGAGCTCGTCGTCGGAGCGCTTCGCGTTCGCCCGCATCTCCTGCTCGCAGAGCTCGATCAGCTTCGCCCGCAGCTCCTTCTGGCGCTCGGTCAGCAGCCAGTCCGGATCCCAGTCGTAGTCGAGCCCCCAGAACGGCTCCTCGCCCCACATCTTCTCAGTCATGCGCTCTCTCCTCGCCTGAACACATTTGTCCAGGGTGTTGTACCACTCGCGCGGTCAGGCGACCGGCGGGCGCGCGTCGAGCCACGCGCTCCGTCCCCCGTCCTCGTCCCAGACGACCGGGAAGAACGCCTCGTCGAGCGAGAGGTCGCCGTGCCGCCGGTAGCGCGAATAGGTCAGATCGACGTTCGTGGGGTGGAACCGGGTCTCGACGGGCACGAGATGCGAGACGAGGGCGCGGCGCTCGACCGTGGCCCGGTTCGGCCCGGATCCGTGGAAGGTCAGCGAGTGGTGGAACGCGCAGCCTCCCGCCGGCACCACGATCGGGACCAGCTCTAGCTCCTCACCATCGGGCACCGCGTCGCGGACGGGGGCGAGCCAGTCGTCCGGCGCATGGAACTCCGATCGGCGCGCCGGCGCCCGCGGCCAGCGATGCGAGCCGCGCGCGTACTCGATCGTGCCGGCGTCCGCGTGGGTGTCGTCGAGTGCGATCCAGCAGGTGACCATCTCGGGGGGAACCAGGTAGTCGGCGTACGAGCCGTCCTGATGCATGCCGAGTGACTTCGTGCCAGGCGGCTTCCAAAGGCAGTTGTCCTGCAGGAGGCGTACGCCCCGGTAGCCCATCAGCTGGGCCGCGAGCCGGCCGGTTCGCTCGCTCAGGACCTGAGCGGCGATCAGGTTGTCCCCGCGCCACGAGTTGCAGATCTGGCGTGTGACGTCCTCGGGATCGCGGCCGGGCACCCAGTTGACCTCATCGGGCTTGATCCCGGTCTCGTACTCGCCCTCGAAGAGCCGCGCGAATCGCTCGCGCAGGGCCTCCACCTCGGCGCCCGTAATGAAACCCTCCTCCACGATCAGGAACCCGTCGTCGCGGAATGCCGCCACCTGGTCGTCAGCGAGGCGCTCGAGCAGCCGACCGTCGCGGTTTCGGGGCATCTCGACCAGCCTACATCCGAGCGCCTCGAGGGTCTCGAGACGGCAATTCGACTTGACCTCCGGCTGGACGAATAGGTATAACCCTCGGGCATCATAGGGGCGTTTGGTCGATGCGTTAGCGGCCATGCGTAGGGAGATGACAGGCGAGCTGTCAGGGCCCGTTCCCGGGGTCGGCGGTTCGACCGGAGGGAGAGGTCAATGGAGTCGCTGGTCCTGGCACAGCAGGTTTTCCCCGAGCAGGTCACCACCAACCAGCTCCTGCAGAACGTCGTCTACGCGTCCGGCACCGTGGGGGCGCTCATCGTGGTGGTCGGCCTGGTCATGCTCGACGCTGGCGGCGTCCGGCGCCAGAACGTCTTCAACGCGACGATCGAGAAGCTGGTCGGATTCTTCATCGGCTTCGCGACGTACTTCGCGATCGGGTTCGCGTTCTGGAACTGGCAGTACAACCAGGCGTTCGAGGTCGCGAATCCGCTCGGGCAGTCGATCGAGGACTGGTGGCTCGGCGGGACGCTCGCCAACGACCTCGCCCAGAACGTGTCTCCCGATGTCTTCCCGGGCCTGAACAACTTCCAGGTCTTCATCTTCTTCCTCGCCTGCTTCGCCGGCATCATCAACATCCTGCTCCACTTCGCGGTCTCGGAGCGCATGAAGGCGTCCGCCTTCTACATCACCTGCTTCGTGGCCACGATCGTCTCCTCGATCCTGAGCTGGGCGACCTGGGGATCGGTCGGCCCGCTGACGAACGCCGGCTTCCACGATTTCTTCGGCGCCGGCTTCGTGTACCTGTTCCCGGCCGGGATGGCGCTGGTCTTCGTCCGCCGGCTGGGCAGGCGACCGGGGATGTTCGAGGCGCACGCCAAGTTGTCGGAGTACCGGACGGGCAACCTGTGGACGCTTGCGGCCGGCGTGCTGCTGGTATTCGCCGGCCTGCCGATGGTGATCCTGTCGTGTCTGTTCTTCTTCGATCCGCAGGCGCTCGCCGTGAGCGTGACGATGGCCGACACCAGCGTCGGGATCGCGTTCAACAACTACGCGCTCGCGTGGGCCGGGGGAGCGCTGACGGGGGCGCTGATCGCCTACCGGACGAGGAAGTACGCCTACCTGTTGCTCGGCCCGTTCGCGGGCTACGTCTCCGGGTCGATGGCCCTCGACGTGTACGAGCCGTGGCAGGCCTTCCTGGTGGCGCTGGGCGCGCCGTTCGTCGCCTACGCGGTGTACGAGTTCCTGGGGCGCAAGCTCGTCGACGAGCACAAGCTGCTCCCGGTGTTCGCCGCCGCCGGTACGTACGGGTTCATCATGGTCGGCCTGATCTCCTGGGGCACGGCCCACGGCGGCTACATCGGCATCGAGGAGGGCACGTACGCGTTCCAGAACGCCGAGATCAACGTCCTGTGGCAGTTGATCGGGATTGTGGTCATCTTCGGAGTCGGGGTCGTGACAGCCGCGGTGCTGTCGTTCATCTTCGAGCGGACGATCGGGATGCGCGTTCCGGACGACGAGCAGGCCGAGGGCCTCGACCGAGGTCTGTGGGAGCTCCAGCCCGAAGACGAGCTCCCCGCCCCCGCGGGCGATGGCCGGGGGGCCGAGAAGGTGCCCGTGTAGCGGCACGCTCGTTCGACTGCGCCGGGGACGCGAGGGTTCCTGGAGATGCCGGCGAGGGGAATCCAGCACATCGATCTCGCCGTCGCGGACGTCGAGCGCTCGCTGGAGTTCTACTTCGAGCTCCTCGGGCCGCTCGGGCTCGAGCGGGCGGCGGGGTATCAGAGCTATCGCGGCACCGAGCAGGTCGTCCACGTCAGCTTCGGCGACCAGTGGCTGGGGTTCCGCCCCGCGGACGGCGGCACACACACCTACTACGACGTCGGGATCGAGCACCTTGCGTTCTGGGTGGACACGCGCGACGAGGTCGAGGACGCGTACCGGAGATGCGTCGAGATCGACGCGAACATCCACTACCCGCCGGAGGAGGATCGCGACATCGAGGGGTACTACGCGTTCTTCGTCTTCGATCCGGACGGGATCCGCGTCGAGGTGTTCTGCGACGAGTCGGACTCCCGTTGAGGGCGGCCCCCATCCGGGGGTCATAGGCTCCGTCGATGGAGGACTCGCTGTTCGCGACGGTGCTGCTGCCCGCCGCGCTCGCCGTGATCATGGTCAGCCTCGGGCTCTCGCTGACCGTGGACGACTTCCGCAGGGTCGTCGTCTACCCGCGGGGCGTGACGATCGGGCTCGCGAACCTGGTTCTGATCTCGCCGCTGCTCGCGTTCGCGGTCGCCGAGGCCTACTCCCTCGACCCCGCGCTCGCGGTGGGACTGATCCTGCTCGGCGCATCGCCCGGCGGCACGACGGCCAACCTCCTCACCCATCTGGCACGCGGGGACACGGCGCTTTCGATCACGATGACCGCGATCTCCAGCGTCGCCGCCGTGATCACGGTTCCGCTCTTCCTCGAGCTGGCGACGACCCACTTCGGGGCGAGCGGCCTCGACGAGGACGTGAGCATGCTCGGCGTGGTGGCGCGCGTGCTGCTGATCACCGTGATTCCGCTCTCGCTCGGGATGTGGCTGCGAGCGCGACGGCCGAGCGCCGTGGCGTCGATCGAGGGGACGTTCCGCAAGCTTGCGCTGGCGGTGTTCGTCGCGGTCGTGGTCGGGGTGATCGTCGCCGAGCATGATCGCGTGCTCGACAACCTCGACGACGTCGGCGCCGCGGCGATCACGCTCAACGTCGCCGCGATGGCGATCTCGTTCGCGATCGCGCGTGCCGCGAGGCTCGACGACCGCCAGTCCACCGCGATCGCGATCGAGCTCGGGATCCACAACTCGACCCTCGCGATCGCGGTCGGCGCCGCGATCGCGACCGTGCTCACGATTCCGGCGGCGGTCTACGCGAGCTTCATGTTCATCACCGCGGGGCTGTTCGCGCGGGTCATGTACAGGCGCAACGGGGCAGCGGTGGTTCAAACTGCCTCCCGTGGCTGAGCGCTCGGACAAGCCCGGGGCGGTGCTCCAGAACGAGGCCGTCGCGCCCGCGGCGCTGCTCGAGGATTGGCTGCGCGAGCGCGGGCTCCCGCACCGCACGGTGCCGGTGTGGGAGGCCGAGGTCCCCGACGACCCGCGCGAGTTCGCGTGGGTCGCGGCGCTCGGAGCCGAGGACTCGGTCACCCAGTCCGAGCCCGCCTGGGTCCCGGCCGAGATCGAGTTCCTGCGCCGTGCGGTCGAGGCCGATGTCCCGGTCCTCGGGCTGTGCTTCGGGGGCCAGGCGCTGTCGGCCGCGCTCGGCGGCGAGATCTCGCCCGCCGTGCCGCCCTCGATCGGATGGTTCGAGATCGAGACCGACGACCCCGAGGTCGTCCCCGAGGGGCCGTGGGCCCACTTCAACCTCGAGACCTTCTCGGTGCCCGCCCGCGCCGCGCAGCTCGCCCGCTCTCCCCGCGGACCCGGCGCCTTTCGCCTCGGGCCCCACCTCGGCCTCCAGTTCCACCCCGAGGCCACCCCCGCGGTGGTCAACCGGTGGTCGGACGGGGAGGCCGAGAAGCTCGCCGCGCTCGGGCTCGACCCGGCCGAGATCCGGGCGCAGGGCGAGCGCTGGGGCGCGCAGGCGGCGCGGCGGGCTTTCGAGCTCTTCGACGCGTGGCGGCGGCTCGCGCCCGCGTGATCACCGGCCCCGAGCGTGACCTGCGCGCGGTGCTCGGCGCCGAGGCCGTGCTCGCCGGCGACACCGCCGGGTATGCCTCGGACGAGACCGAGGGCCGCGGGGTGCACGGGAAGGCCGACGCCGTGGTGCTCCCTGCCTCGACCGCGGAGGTCGCGGATGCCGTGGGGTGGTGCTACGCGCACGACGTCGCGATCGTCCCCCGCGGCGGCGGCACCGGCTACGCGGGCGGAGCGGTGCCGGTGGACGGGGGAGTCGTGCTGGGCCTCGAGCGGATGACCGCCGTGCGCGAGCTCGAGCCGCTGCTGTGGCGGATGTGCGTGGAGGCCGGCGTGCGGACGAGCGAGGTGCGCCGCCGGGCGCGCGTGAACGGGCTCTTCTTTCCGCCGGACCCCGGTGCGGCGGAGCAATCGCAGATCGGAGGCAACATCGCGACCAACGCGGGAGGGCCGCACGCGTTCAAGTACGGCGTCACCGGGCGCTGGGTGACCGGGGTCGAGGCCGTGGTCCCGCCCGGAGAGGTGGTCGGGCTGGGCGGCGCGATCCGCAAGGACGTCGCGGGGTACGACCTCCGCGGCCTGCTGGTGGGCTCCGAGGGCACCCTCGGGGTGGTCACCGCTGCGTGGCTGCGGCTCCTGCCCGCGCCCGAGGCGCGTCTGCCGGTTGCCGCCTTCCACGGCGACCCGGCCGCGGGATGCGCCGCGATCGAGCGGGTGCTGGGGAGCGGGCTCGAGCCCGCGGCGCTCGAGTACCTGGACGCCGGGACCCTTGAAGCGGCCGCCGGGGCGTTTCCCGGCCGAGTCCCGGACGGTGCCGGGTTCCTGGTCCTCGCCGAGGCCGACGGCTCGGCGGCCGAGGCGGCGCGGCTTCAGGGAGAGCTCGCCGACGCGCTCGCGGACGGCGCGCTCGGCATCCGCGCGCCGGACGGCCCCCGCGAGGCCGACGAGCTGTGGCGGTGGCGCGACGGGGTCTCGATCGCCGTCACGGCGCGTCGCGGCGCGAAGGTGAGCGAGGACATCGTCGTCCCCGTCGAGTGCCTTCGCGAGGCGATCGTCGAGACGCTGGCGATCGGCGCCCGCCACGAGCTCGAGGCGTGCAGCTGGGGCCACGCCGGGGACGGCAACCTCCACTCGACCTTTCTCGTCGGGCGCGACGACGCCCCGGCTCTCGCCCGCGCCCAGGCGGCCGCGGAGGAGCTCTTCGAGCTCGCCCTGCGGCTTGGGGGCTCCGTCTCCGGCGAGCACGGCGCGGTGTTCGAGATCTACATCAAGACGACCCCGGAGCGCCTCTGGGAGGCGATCACCAACCCCGAGATGCGGGCGAGGTACAGCTATGGAGTCGAGACCCACTCGGAGTGGACAC
>JBOGZL010000080.1:0-10422 GCA_050697195.1 Solirubrobacterales bacterium | reverse complement strand
ACGACCATCACGACGAGCGCGAACACCTGCCCGTCCTCGTTGCCCGTGCTGCGGCTGAACGCGATCAGGGCGAGATTGCCGGCGTTCAGCATCAGCTCCAGGCACAGCAGGATCACGAGCGGGCTGCGGCGGATCAGGACCCCGGCGACCCCGGTCGCGAACAGGAGCGCGGAGAGGACGAGGTACCACTCAACTGCCATCTGCTGCCTCCCCGCGCCGTCCCGCCAGCACCACCGCGCCGACTGCCGCGATCAGGAGCAGGAGGGAGGCGGCCTCGAACGCGATCAGGAAACGCTCCAGGAACAGCTCCCCGATCGAGGCCGGGGTGCCGAAATCGGCGCCGACGGTGGGGCCCTCGGTGTCGAGCGCCGTCAGCGCGGTGCCGAGGATCGCGATCGAGAGCTCGACGAACAGCGCGCCGGCGAGCAGGGGTGCGACGAAGCGCTGGCCGGGGATCGGCTCCCAGAGCGGCTCGTCGGCGCCCCCGACGTACGCGGCTACGAACACGTACAGGACCATCACCGCTCCCGCGTAGACGACGATCTGGACCGCGGCGACGAACTGCGCGTACAGGAGCAGGAACAGCCCCGCGAGCGACACGAGGTGGAGCACGAGCGCGAGCACGGAGTAGAACGGGTTCCGGAGCGCGATCACCGCGATCGCGCCCCCGAGCGCCCCGATCGCGCCGACGAAGAACGCGACCTCAACCATTGGCGCTGCTTGTGACCACGGCTACTCGCCCTCCGCGCGCAGCGGCGCCTTCTCGATCGGCTCGGCGAGCAGCATCTCCTTCGTGAAGATGAGGTCGGAACGGTTGTAGTCCGAGATCTCGTACTCGTGGCCCATCGTGATCGCGTCGAACGGGCACGCGACCTCGCAGTAGCCGCAGAAGATGCAGCGGCTGAGGTTGATCTCGTACACCTCGGCGTAGCGCTCCCCGGCCGAAACACGGTGCTCGGGGTCGTTCTCGGCGGCGACCACGCGGATGCAGTCGGCGGGACACGCGGCGGCGCACAGCGAGCACCCGACGCACTTCTCGAGCCCCGTGTCCTCGAATCGGTGGAGCTTGTGGCGGCCGCGGAAGCGCGGATACACAGGAGTCTTCTCCTCGGGGTACTGGATCGTGACCGGGCCCTCGACGAGGCGCCCGAACACGGTCTTCAGCCCGCGCAACGTCTCGCCGAACGCGCGGTATGCCCCGGCCGCGCCGCCCGGTTGCGGGCCGCGCTGCACTGAGATCACGTCGGCGGAGTCGAGATAGGGGAACTGCTCCCAGTCCGCCTTGTCCGTGTTCAGCTTCGCTTCCATCAGTTAGCTCGAATGCGCCTCGATCGCGCGGGCGGTGGATGGCTGGGCAGGGGGGCGGCAGGTGACGCAAACGTCCACTTCGACCCCGCCAACGCGTCGAGATGGAAGTTGACAGCGATATACGCGGTCAAGTCCCATCGCGAGCCGCGAGCCAGATCGAATTGGGCATCACCGGCATCGGCCCGCTCCCCCTCGCTGCCGATCCGTTCGAATCTCGCCCCGCCGGAGAGCATCACAACACCACCACAAGGACGGCGGTCACCAGGACGTTCAAGGTCGCGAGCGGCAGCATCACCTTCCACCCGAGCGACATCAGCTGGTCGTAGCGCAGCCGCGGCAGCGTCGCCCGCACCCACATGAACATGAAGATCAGGGCGAGGATCTTGATCAGCATCCAGATCGGGTCGAGCCATCCGGGGCCCGGCCCCATCCATCCCCCGAGGAAGAACGAGGCGGCGATCCCCGAGATCACGAACATCTCGAAGTACTCGGCCATCGCGAACGAGCCGTAGCGCATTCCGCCGTACTCGGTCTGGTAGCCCTGCACGAGCTCGGCGTCCGCCTCCGGGAGGTCGAACGGCGCGCGGTTCGCCTCGGCGAACCCGGCGATCATGAAGATCAAAAAGCCGACGATCTGCGGCACCACGTACCAGATCTCGCCCTGCGCCTCGACGAGGCCGACCAGGGAGAGCGTGCCCGCGAGCATGATCGGGCCGAGCAGGGCGAGGCCCATCGAGACCTCGTAGGAGATGAGCTGCGCGGCGGAGCGCATCGCTCCGAGGAAGCTGTACTTGGAGCCCGACGCCCATCCGCCGAGCAGCAGACCGTAGAACGACAGCGAGCCGAACGCGAAGAAGTACAGGACGCCGATCGGCACGTCGATGCCGTAGAAGCCGACCCCGTCCTTGACGTTGCCGAACGGGATGATCGCAAGCGTCGCCACGGCCGAGACGATGACGAGCGCGGGGGCGATGTCGGAGAGGAACGGGACCGCTCGGGCGGGCCGGAAGCCTTCCTTCGAGAGCAGCTTGACCGCGTCCGCTGCCGGCTGGAGGAGCCCGCGCGGGCCGACCCGGTTCGGCCCGTAGCGGGACTGGAACCGGCCGAGCACCTTGCGCTCGGCCACCGTCAGCAGGGGCACGATCATGAACGCGACCGCGAATATCACGACGGACTTGACGATCAGGATCCAGACCGCCTCGGTGAAACCGGTATCGGCCAGCGGAACGCTCATTCGGCCGGCGACACCTCGATCTCATCGGCACCGGCCAGCCGGTTGGCGTTCTCCTCCTTCGTCCCCTCGATCAGAAAGCCCGCTCCCGGGCGCATCCGGGCCCGCACTGCGACGCGGGCGCGGACGCTGGCGCCGTTCGAGCGCACCTCGGCCTGCTCGCCGTGCGCCACGCCCAGTCGCTCGGCGTCGGGAGGCGCGAGCTCGAGCGTCTGGTTGGGAACGAGGAAGCGCAGCGCCGGGTTGCGTTCCGTGATCTCCCCGGCCCACAGGTCGCGATAGGTGCCGAGCCGCAGCCGTCCGTCGGCTTTCGGAGGCGCCGCCGGTTGCGGCGCCACGGGCGCCCGGCCGGGTTCAGGGAGCTTGGCCGCGGCGTCGCGCTCCTGCCACCGGACCCCTGTGCCTCCGATCTCCTCGTGGGTGATCCCGGCGTAGAACGGGACCTCGGAGGCGATCCGCTCGAGCACCATCGACCCGGAGTCGAGCCCGAGCTCGTCCCCGAGCGCGGCCGAGAGGTCGACGAGGACCTCCCACTCCATCCGCACCCCGCCGGGGCGGGGGATCACGGGCCGGAGGCGCTGGAGGCGCCCGTCCGGATGGGTGACCGTGCCCTCCTTCTCGGCGTGGCTCTCGGCCGGGAAGACGACGTCGGCGCGCGCCGTCGAGGCGTCCTCGAACATCGCCGCCGAGACGACGAAGTCCGCGGCGCCGAGCGCCTTGCCCCAATCGCCGGAGTCCGGGTAGTCGCGGACGGGGTCCGCGTTCACGAGGATCGCCGCCTCGACGGCATCCGACTCGAGCCCGGCCCGGATTCCCGCCGCGTCGCGGCCGTCACTCGCCTCGCCGTAGCCGGGTCCGGCGTTCGGCACGCAGCCGACCTCGCGCAGGCCGCGCGCGTTGGTCTCCCGCGGCACCTCGATTAGGCCCGAGTCGTCGGCCTGGGCGAGGCCGAGCGCGCCCGAGACCGCGAGTAGCTGCTCGGCCCCGCGATCCTGCGCGAGCGGGCCGCCCCACACGACGACGACGCGCTCGGCGTCGTCGAGCGCCGAGGCGAGCCGGTCGGCGTCCTCGCGGTAGGCGCCCGGGGCGGCACCCACGGCGCCGTCTCCGAGTGCCGCCGCGAGGTCAGCCAGGAACGCCGCACCATCTCCCGGCGCGTAGCGGGCGACCTCCGCCGCGCCGCCGTCGAGCGCGGTGGGCCGCGCCGAGGCGACCGCGAGCCGTGCCCCGGCACGGCGCACCGCCTTGCGGATCCGGAGGTCGAGGATCGGCATCGAGTGCATCGGGTCGGTGTCCACGACGAGGATCGCGTCGGCGGCGTCGAGGTCCGACATCGCCGCGGCGAGCTCGGGCCGCGCCAGCTCCAGCCACTGTGCCCGGGCGAGCGTTCGGCCCGGGCCCGACACGACGTCGGCCGATCCGAGCGCCTCGCGGACGATCCGCTGCACGAGGTACCCCTCCTCGTTCGAGGCCCCGCCGCCGATCAGCGCCGCGACGCTCCCGCGCGCCGCGCCCAGCCCGTCGGCGGCAGCGGCGATCGCCTCGGACCAGCTCGTCTCGCGCAGCTCGCCGCCGCGGCGCACCATCGGCTCGGTGATCCGGTCCGGCGACGAGATCATCTGGTAGCCGAACCGGCCCTTGTCGCACAGCCACCCGTCGTCGACGTCGAGGTTGTCGCGACTCATCACCCGCTCCACCCGCTCGTCGCGCACCGTGAAGAGCACGTTGCACTGCGACGGGCACAGGGTGCAGATCGACCCCGCGTCCTCGATTTCCCACGGCCGGGCGCGGAACCGGTAGGCCTGCGAGGTCAGCGCCCCGACGGGGCACAGCTCGACGATGTTGCCGTGGAACGGCGCCACGTAGGGCCGGTTGTCGAACGTCCCGACGAAGCTGCGGTCGCCGCGCTCCAGCAGCTGGAGCTGCTCGTCCTCGGAGACCTCCTGGCTGAACCGGACGCAGCGGTAGCACAGGATGCAGCGCTCGCGGTCGATCTTCACGAGTGGCGATAGCGGGATCGGCTTCTGGAAGTGGCGCTTGGGGTCGGTGAAGCGGCTCTTTTGCGGCCCCCAGCCCATCGAGACGTCCTGGAGCGGACACTCCCCGCCCTTGTCGCACACCGGGCAATCGAGCGGGTGGTTGACGAGCAGGAACTCGACCACTGCCTCCTGGGCCGTCTTCACGCGGTCGGTCGCCGTGTACACGACCATCCCGTCGCGGACGGGTGTCGAGCACGCCGTCTGCAGCTTCGGGACCCCCTCGATCTCGACGAGGCACATGCGGCACGCGCCGACCGGGTCGCCGAGCTTGGGCTCGTAACAGAACACCGGGATCTCGACGTCGCCCTGCTTCGCGGCGTCGACCAGCATCGCGCCCTCAGGCGCGGCGACCTCGACGCCGTCCACGACGAGCGTGATCTCGTCGCCGCCCCTCTTGATCCGCGGTCGCTCGAAGCTCATCCCTGTCCGACCTCCAGCGGCGCCCACTCCTCCGCTTCCTCGAGCGGCACCGCCGCCGTGGCGCGACCCTCCTCGATCGCGCGCTCGAACTCGTCTCGGAACTTGCGCACCATGCTCCCCACCGGCATCGCCATCGAGTCGCCGAGCACGCAGAGGCAGTTCCCGATGATGTTGTCCTGGACCGAGGCCACCACGTCGAGATCCATCGGGGTCGCGTCGCCGGTGATCACCCGCTCGAGCATCTTCACGGTCCAGTTGGTCCCCTCGCGGCACGGCGTGCACTTCCCGCACGACTCGTGGTGGTAGAAGCGCGCCGTGCGGAGCGCGAGGCGGGGGATCGAGACCGTCTCGTCGGCGACGATGATCGACCCCGACCCCAGCATCGAGCCGGCCTTCTGCATGTCCTCGAAGGTGTAAGGCAGATCGAGCTCCGCGCCGGTGAGGACGGGCGCCGAGGAGCCACCCGGAAACCACGCCTTCACCTCGCGGCCGGGCGGGGGGCCGCCCGCGAGGCCGTCCACGAGGTCACGGGCCGGGATCCCGAGCTCGACCTCGTAGTTGCCGGGCCGCTTCACGCACCCGCTCACCGACACGACCTTGGTGCCCGGCGACTGCTCGGTGCCGAAGCCCTTGAACCAGTCGGCGCCCCGGTTGACGATGTGGGGGCAGTTCGAGAGCGTCTCGACGTTGTTGATCAGGGTCGGCCCGTCGTACAGCCCCTTGATCGCAGGGAACGGCGGCTTCAGCCGCGGGTTGCCGCGCTTTCCCTCGAGCGAGTCGAGCAGCGCCGTCTCCTCGCCGCAGATGTACGCGCCGGCCCCGCGGTGGACGACGAGCTCGACCTGGTGGTGGGTGCCGAGCACCTCCTCGCCGAGGTAGCTGGCGTCGTACGCCTGCCCGACCGCGCGCTCGAGGATGTCGGCGAACTCCGCGTACTCGCCCCTGATGTAGATGAAGGCGCGGTTCGCCCCGGCGGCGAGCGCTCCGATCGCGATCCCCTCGATCAGCTGGTGGGGATTCTTCTGGATCAGCTCGCGGTCCTTGAACGCCCCCGGCTCGGACTCGTCCGCGTTGCAGCACAGGTACTTGTCCATCTCCCCGCGGGGGAGGAACGAGGCCTTCTTGCCCATCGAGAACCCGGCGCCGCCGCGCCCGCGAAGGCCCGACGCCTCGAGCTCCGACAGCACGTCGTCGGGCTCCATCTCCCTGTACGCCTTCTCGATCGCCGTGTAGCCGCCCAGCCGGCGGTAGGTGTCGATCTCGGCGAGCCCCGGCTCGTCGATATCGCGGAAGAGCATCCGGGTTTCGGTCCCGGCCATCAGATGCCCCCCTTGACTCGTGGATCGGGGTCCGGCTCGGGGCCGCCGGCCGCGGGGCGGCGGGAGAGGGACTTCTCGGGCAGCGCCTCGGTGCCGGAGCGGATCGCCTCGACGATCCTCCCGGCGTCGCCGTCTGAGAGCGGGCCGACGTAGCGGCCGTCGATCGCCGCCATCGGCGCGATGTCGCACGCGCCCATGCACTGGAAGGCGGAGACGAAGAACTCGCCGTCCGCTGAGGTCGAGCCCTCGTGGGTCGCGCGCTCGCGGTCGGCGCCCGCCGCCTCGCACACCGCCTCGAGGAGCTCGTCGGCGCCCGCCATCCAGCACGAGATGTTGGTGCAAACGAGAACCTCGTGGCGCCCTCCTGGCTCGAGCCGGAAGAGGTCGTAGAAGCTTGCCACCGCCTCGAGGTGGGCGGGCGGGATCCCGATCACGGCCGCGGCCTGGCGGATGCCCTCGGGGGTGCACCATCCGTACCGCCGCTGCACCGCCCACAGCGCCGGGATCGATGCCGAGCGCGGATCGGGGTAGCGGGCCACCGCCGCCTCGATCTCCTCGCGAAGGTCGGGTGGGCAGTCGACCTCGTGGAGCTCGGGGATCTCGGCGGCGTCGCGGCCGGGAGCCTCGAGGTAGATCCGCTCGAGATCGCGCGCCGGATCCCGAAACCCGTCGTTCACCGGTCGACGCCTCCGATGATCGGATCGAGCATCGCGAGGTTCTGGATCATGTCCGCGACATACCCCCCCACCGACATCTCGCGCAGCGCCTGCAGGTTCACGAACGAGGGATCGCGGAAGTGCACGCGAGCGGGCTTGGCGGACCCGTCCGCAACAACGAAGCAGCCGAGCTCTCCGCGGGGCGACTCGATCGGATAGTAGGACTCGCCCGCAGGGACACGAAAGCCCTCGGTGACGAGCTTGAAGTGATGGATCAGGGACTCCATCGAGGTCGCGAGCTCGTCGCGCGGCGGGAGGCAGACCTTGCGATCGTCGGCGAGGAAGGGACCCTCGGGGAGCCCGTCGAGGGCCTGCTCGACGATCTTCACCGACTCCCGCATCTCGGCGAGTCGCACCCGGTAGCGGTCGTAGCCGTCGCCGACCGTCCCGACCGGGACCTGGAAGTCGAGGTCGGCGTAGGACAGGTAGGGGCTCGTCTTGCGAAGGTCCCACGGCTCCCCCGCGGCGCGGAGCAGTGGGCCCGTGACCCCGAGCTCGAGGAGCCGCTCGCGAGGCACGCCGCCGACGTCCCTCGTCCGCTTCAGGAAGATCTCGTTGCGGTCGAGGATCGCCTCGTACTGGTCGATCCGGGTCGGCATCTCGGCGCAGAAGCTGCGCACCCGGCGCGCGAACCCGACCGGCACGTCCTCGATCACACCCCCGACCTGAAAGTAGCGCGTGTGCATCCGCTGCCCTGACGACATCTCGAACAGGTCGAGGATCCGGTCGCGCTCGCGGAAGCAGTAGAAGAACATCGACATCGCGCCGAGGTCGAGCGCCGCGGTACCGAGCCACACGAGGTGGGAGTGGAGCCGGTTCAGCTCCATGTGGATCACCCGCAGGTACTTGGCGCGGTCGGGGATCTCCAACTCGAGCAGCCGCTCGACCGACCCGCAGAACGCCTCCATCTGGAAGAAGTACGAGAGGTAGTCCATCCGCTCGACGAACGGGATCACCTTCCAGTACGACTTGTCCTCGCAGTTCTTCTCGATCCCGGTGTGGAGGTAGCCCATCACCGGCTTCAGGTCTCGGACGACCTCCCCCTCGAGGGTGACGACGAGGCGAAGCACGCCGTGCGTCGCCGGGTGGTGGGGACCGAAGTTGACCGTCAGCAGCTCCTGATCAAGGCCCGCGACGTCCTCCGCTTCGCGTCCGGGCGTCGCGGGGTTCGTTTCAGGACGGGCGTTCATTCCCACCACGCCGGCGTCTCGACCTCGTTGTGGGTGTAGAGGACCGGCTCCCCGCCCATCGGGAAGTCGCGCCGCTGAGGCCATCCCTCGTAGTCCTCCGGCATCAGGATGCGGCGGAGATCCGGATGGCCCCGGAACACGATTCCGAAGAAGTCGTAGGCCTCGCGCTCCTGGAACTCGGCGGTCGGGAACAGCTCCATGCACGAGTCGATCTCGGGGAGCTCCTCGCCGCCCGGATCGGCGAGCGCCGCCTTGACCCGCAGGCGCTCGACCCGCGGCATGCAGAGCAGCTCGTAGTGGACGCCGAACCGCGGCTCGCCCGGGAGGTAGTCGGCGGCGTGAAGGCTGGCCAAGAAACGGTACTCCTGGCCCGGCGTGTCGCGCAGCCAGCGCAGCGTGTCAACGACCCGCTCCGGGTTGACGACGAGAGCGGCCTGGTCGTGCTCGTAGTAGGTGCCGAGGACAGAGCCCTCGAGGTTCCCGTTCAGCTCCTGGGCGATCAGCTCGAGACCGGGGGCGTCAGGCACCGTCGCCCCCCGGCGCGCTGCCGTTCCCCCCTCGCGCCAGATCCCGCGCCGCGGTGTACGCGTCGCGCTCGTCTTCCGTCGGCTCGGGCACGCCGCGCGCCCACTCCTCGGTCCCGATCGCGTTGTAGCGCCGTCGCCAGCCGGGGTCGGGGTTGCCCTGGATCATCCGCTGGAGCTTGTTGAAGCCGGAGAGCAGCGCTTCGGGGCGCGGCGGGCAGCCGGGGACGTGGATGTCCACCGGCATGAACTTGTCGGCACCCTGAACCACCGCGTAGTTCGCGAACATCCCCCCCGACGACGAGCACGCCCCCATCGCGATAGCCCACTTGGGCTCCAGCATCTGGTCGTAGATCCGCCGGACGACCGGCGCCATCTTGACCGACACCCGGCCCGAGAGGATCAGGAGGTCGGCCTGGCGAGGCGAAGCGCGCATGTTCTCGGCGCCGAAGCGGGCGATGTCGTAGCGCGGGGTGACGATCGACATCATCTCGATCGCGCAGCACGCGAGCCCGAAGGTGGCGGGGAACATCGAGTTCGCCCGCCCCCAGCCCAGGGCGCGCTGCAGGGTCGTGGCGACGACCGACTCCTCGACGTGGCGCTCGAGCTCGGGTCCGTCGAGATCGCCGCGCAGCATGTCTCGAGCGCGGAGCTGGCGGGCGCGAAACTCCTGCGGGGCATCCGGCTCGTCGAGCGGGGCCAGCTCACGCAGCTTCTCGCGCCTCACCTCCAATCCAGTGCACCCCTCCGCCACACGTACACGAACGCGACCAGCAGCAGGAAGACGAAGACCACGATCTCGACGAGCACGAAGACGCTCTCGGCCGCGCTGAGGATCACCGCGACCGGATACAGGAACACGACCTCGATGTCGAACAGGATGAACAGCATCGCGATCATGTAGAAGCTGATTCCGAACCGGAACGTGCGCGAGACCTCGGAGGGGAGGCCGCACTCGTAGGGCTCGGCCTTGGCCTTGTTCGGGCGGCGCGGCCCGAGCACGTGGTTGAGCGAAACCAGGGCCCCCCCGACGATCAATCCAAGGCCGGCGAACACGATCACGGGGAGATAGCTCTGCAGCAAAGCGCTGCTGTTATACACCAACTTTGTGGCAGAGTGTTACATAGTGCTTTTCCGCATCAGGGCGCGGATTCTCGGGGCCCCGGAGCCCACCTGATCGGCCGCCGGTGGACACTCTGCATCTGGTCCTGGGGGTTGGCGTCATCGCCCTCAACCTGCTTGCCGGGGGGTGGGGCGGGATCGCATGGCTGCGCCAGCGACCCTCGGTGAGCTTCTGGTACATGCTCCGCGCCGCCCAGGTCGCGGTCGTGCTCCAGGTCCTGGCCGGAGGGATCCTGGTCCTGCTCGGGGAGGAGGCGACCGGGGCGCTGCACTACATATACGGGCTCGCTCCGCTGCTCGTCTCGCTGCTCGCCGAGGCCGCCCGAGCCGGCGCCGCCGACCGCGAGCTCGGCGAGGAGGAGTTCCAGACGCTCTCGCGCGATCGCCAGCGCCTCGTGGCGCTCGCGATCGTGCGCCGCGAGATGGGGATCATGGCGCTCTCGGCGTGGGTGATCTTCTTCCTCTCCCTGCGCGCCGCGGGAACGAGCACCGCGTTCTGAGCGCGCCGGCGCACCCCTGATTTTGAAACAGGCATCGGAATACGTACCATCAA
>JBOGZL010000079.1:0-3140 GCA_050697195.1 Solirubrobacterales bacterium | reverse complement strand
GAGCTTCGCAGGCGGGTCAGCGCGGCGCGGGCGAGCGATATCGCCAGCTTGAGCCCGATCCCGGCGTAGACGGCGGCGTTCGTGAGCGGCGAGCGATCCGGCGCGTAGTGCTTGCGGTAGAAGCGATACATGCCGTAGTGAAAGGCGCGGTTGAGGCGCAGGTCGCGGACCTCGCCGCTGGTGCCCGCCTTTATGTGGAACACGGTCGCCGCCGGCTCGTACCAGGTCACCCACCCGGCACGCGCGAGGCGGTAGTTGAGGTCGAGGTCCTCCATGTACATCCAGTAGCCCTCGTCGAACATGCCGACCTCGTCGAGCGCGGCGCGGCGGGTGAGCATGAACGCCCCGTTCACCGCGTCGATCGGCCCCGCCTCGATCTCGGGGGCGCGGTAAGAGGCGAGCGCCCCGGACTCGCGGCGCCGACCGACCCCGGTGAAGTGCCCGAGCGCGCTCAGCGGCGTGGGGAAGGACCGCTTCGCCGCGTGGTCGAAGCTTCCGTCCTCGAGCTCGAGCCGCGGGCCGCAGATCCCGAGCTCGGGGCGCGAGTCCATCAGCTCGAGGAGGGTGTCGAGCGCGCCCTCCGTGATCCGGGTGTCCGGGTTCAGCACGAGGACGTACGGCGAGCCACCGTCGGCAATCGCGAGGTTGTTCGCGGCACCGAAGCCGAGGTTTCGGTCCGCGACGCGCAGCCTCACCTCGGCGAACTCGCGCGCGACCATCTCCGCCGTACCGTCCCCGGAGGCGTTGTCCACGACGTCGACCGTCATCGGGCGGCTCGGGGGATGCTCGCGCAGCGAGCGCAGGCACTCGCGGAGCAATCCCTCGCACCGGTACGACACGATCACGACATCCAGCGTCGCGGTTTCGGGCACCCGGTGAGGTTAGGTCAGCGCGTGCGGGCGGTGAACTTGGTGAACGCCGACCACGCCGGCTTCGGGTCGCCGCTGCGATCGAGCAGCCCCGCCGACCCGCACCATTTGCAGTCTGATCGCTGGTAGTCGCGCCACACGAACCAGATCACCCGCTTGATCCCAAAGTGCCCGCGGCGCTCGAGGAGCAGGTCGAACGACTTTCGCAGCAGCTTCGCCTGTCCCCTGTTGGTCGTCACCAGGGGCCACTTCTGCGGTCCGTCGGTCGCCCACCCGAGCTCGGTGATCCACAGCGACTCGTCCTCGTCGCCGTTCCGGTCCATGATCCGCCGCGCACGCGCGATCTGGTAGTTCATCAGCCGCAGCGTCCCTCCATAGGGATGCACGGCGACTCCGTCGAAGTGGGCCCGGATCCCGGAGACCCGGTACAGGTCCTTGAGGAACTCGCGCGCGTCGATGGAGCGGCGCCCGTTGGGGAACCCGAACATGCCGCCGAGCACGATCTCCGCGCCGCGATCCACCCCCCGGATCGCGGTGCTCGAGAGGCGGACCAGCTTCGCGTACTTGCGCGCCGAGGGCTTCGGCCTCCAGAAGAACTCCGAGTTCGGCTCGTTTCCGACCTGCCACGTGCCGACCGGCGTGCGCGGGAGCTCCGGATGGAGGTCCCAGAACTCCCCTCCGGGCCCGTAGCGGCGCACCGCGGCGGCGAGGAACCGCTGCCACTCGGTTCGCCCGCCGGCGGAGCCGAGCGGGGGCGTCTCGGTGCTCGCGGCGGCGAACCCCGGCGAGCCGTACACGAACGGGAACGGCTCCATCCCGTTTGCCACGGCGCTCGCGATCTCGAAGTCGGGGAGGCTCCAGTCGTAGGGGGCGTCACGGGTCGGCTGGACCACGGGCCAGCTCAACAGCACCCGGTAGGTCCCGACGTCGCCCCGGCCCATCCGCTCGAAGTCGCTCTCCACCGGGTTCACGGCCGAGACGCCGAAGAACTCCGGCGGCGGGGCCCCCGCGTCCGCTGTCCCGGGCCGGGACAGGAGCACGGCTAGCACGAGCATGGCCGCGAGCGCCGCCACCCGGCTGCCCCGCGTGGGGAGAGCTCGGCTCCTCCCCGAAGTGATCCTCGTCGATCCCGGCATCCCTGCGGAGGGAAGGCTAGCGTGCCGTCCCCTCGGATGGGCGCGCTCGACGACGAAGCACCCACGCGCCGACCGCCACGAGGATCGCCGCCGCGATCGCCGCCGCGATCGCCGCCGGCGGGGGATCTCCATCGTCCTCGTCCGCGGGGGTCGCGGGCGTCCCGCCGGTCAGCTCCGCGTACGCCGCCCAGGCGGGCCTCCCGCCTCCGTCCGCCTCGAGAAGCCCCGACGAATGGCACCACTCGCACAGGCCCTGCTCCTCGGGCGTGTCGCGCCACGAGTACCACATCACGCCCGCGATGCCCAGCCGCCGGCGCTTCGCCACGATCAGGCCCAGGGCCTCGGACAGCCTCGCCGCCTGGCCGTTGACCGTCTCCACGAGCCGCCCGTCCCCGCTCGGGCTCGTTCCCCAGCCGATCTCCGTGATCCAGATCGGGGTCGCCGAGCCGCCGTGGGCGTTCAGCACCTCGCGCACCTGGAGGATCTGGCGCTCCAATCCCGCGACGTCCGGCGAGTACGGATGCAGGGCGACCGCGTCGAAGCGCTCGCCCGCGCCCGGGATCGCGTAAAGCTGCTCGAGGAAATCGGTCGCGAAGATCGCGCCGCGGGCGCTCGGATACCCGAACATTCCCCCGAGGACGATCGTGGCATCCGGGTCTCGCGCCTGATCGCCTCGGCCGAGATCCCGAGGAGCTGCGCGTACCCCTCCACCGACGGTCGCGGGCGATAGAACTGCGGCGCGTTCTGCTCGTTCCAGATCTGCCACCTCGTGATCGGACGCTCGGGGAGCGAGGGGTTCTCCGACCAGAAGCTCCCCTCCGGGCCGTAGCGATCGACCAGCGCCCCGAGGAAGCTCGTCCACGCCGCCTGCGCCCGGGGCGACCCGAGCGGCGGCTGCGAGTGGGCCTCCGGCGGAGCGGGCTTTCGGCACTCGACGACCGAGCACGGCGAGCCGTGGACCATCGGCAGGCCGTCGATGCCGTGCTCCGCGAGGCTCGCGACGGTCCGGTCGGTCGCGGCCCAGTCGGGGGCCGAGTCGAGGTCCGGTTGCAGCGCCGGCCACGAGATCAGCCACCGGTAGCTGCCGACGCCCCCCTCCGCCATCGCGGCGAAGTCGTCGTCGCCCGGCTCCGCC
>JBOGZL010000078.1:0-5075 GCA_050697195.1 Solirubrobacterales bacterium | reverse complement strand
GGACGCTCCGCCGCGCTCGGCCATCCGCGTCTCGATCTCCTGCCGCCGACGCGAGAACGGGTGCAGGGTCTCGTCTGGGACGCCGGCGATCTCGGCGGCGCCGCGGTGGACCTCGCGGAAGGCGAGGCCGAGCTCACGCGATAGCTCCGATCGCAGGTGAGCCTGGTAGAGGTAGCCGGCGGTCTTCGCGCGGCGGTAGAGCCGCTGGCCGTCGAGCGAGCGCCACTCGCGATCCTCGGTCCGGATCAGGTTAGCGACCAGCACGTGGGTGTGGAGCTGAGGATCGCCGGCGCGGCTCATGCGGTGGCGGAAGGCGGCGGCGACGAAGCCGGAGCCGCGAGCGGCGGTGTGCCCGTCGGTGCCGAGACGCGTGAACGCGGCCTCGCGCTCCAGGAATGAGAGCGCGGCCTCGACCGAGCGCTCGTGGGCGGCGCGGATCCGGCCGGCCGTCGTCTCGTCAGCAGTCGCCCAGAGCACGCTGACCGACTTCGGCGCCGAGAAGGTGACGTCGAATCCGGGGACGCGATCCTTGCGGACGAAGCGCGGCAGGGTCGCGTCCGTCCGCGGGTCGTGCGCGGCGAGGACGGCGCCGAGCTGCTCGCGCTCCACTTGGCCCTCGAGGTCGAGCTCTGCCGCGCCCGAGCCGGTCCAGCGTCCCGGCGCCTCGCCTTCGCCGGAGTAGTAGTCGTCGGCGCCGCCCGCGACCGAGTCGAGGTAGTAGGTCTCCTGGCCCTTTCCGAGCTTTCCGATACTGACCATCTACAGGCATGTCGCCTGAGCGGCGGAAAAGTCCAATCGTCTGACGGTGGGCATCTACAGACGTGGCCCGAGCCGCCCAAAAGTCCGGCAATCCTCGGGATGCAACTGTGTGAGCTGGGCGCAGGCGGGTGGTGAGAGACGGCTACTCGGAAGGCAAGGGAGGCTTCGAGCGTTCCTCGAGGGGGGCAACGGTTGAGAGCTGCGTCGAGCGGGCGGGTCAGAGTGATCGGTACGGTGGACGAGAGGTATTCGTGTTGGAGGCGAGTTGCCCAGAGGAATCGCATTGGTGGCCGTAGCCCCGCTCCCACCGCCCGAGCGAAGCGAGGGCCTCCGCGCCGCAGGCCGCACCCGTCTGCCAGGGCTAGCGCCCGCTGTCGTAATCGCGCAAGGGAGAAGCCGTCGTGCGCGATCGCGCTTCTGAAGCGGCAGCGACAGGACCTGGAGACTGCGGCGGCGCGTAGGAACAGTGATGCTCCCTGGCATGCGACCGTTCTTGGCCGCCATATCCGCGACCGTTGTCAACAGCCTGATCTCAGCGGTCGCGGCGCTGGCCGTGATTCCGTGTCCAGCTCCGGCGGCTGTGTCACCCGAGTCACCGGACCCGTGCCCTCCCGGGCGTACCGGCACCGATGGCGACGATCGGTTCGCCGGGACCGCGGCTGACGATGCATACCTGGCCCTCGCCGGCGACGATCGCGCTCGCGGCAGGGGCGGCCGCGACTGCCTTGAGGGCAATGAGGGGGATGACCGGCTGCGGGGTGGGCCGAAGCCGGACTCGCTTTACGGCGGTAGCGATCGTGACCGTCTCCGAGGGGGATCCGGGCCCGACGTGCTTCAGCTCGATCGCGAGTCTCAGGGCGGCGACGCGCTGTGGGGCGGCCGAGGCGCCGACAGGATGGAGGGCGGGGGTGCGTCGGATCGGATCTTTGCCGGGCGAGGGGATGACCGCATCGACGCAGTCTCCGGGGGCAGAGCGGACGCGGTCATCGCGTGTGGGCGCGGGCGCGACGTCGTCGTGACGAATCGAGGCCAGCCAGCGCGCGGCGACTGCGAGAAGGTCGTCTTCGTCTGAGCGTCCGTCGACCACGTTTGCGATGACCCGCGGCGGAGGTTGCGCAGCGCGCCTGGCCGGTATGCCCGGTATGGACAAGCCGACCAGGCGGGCGTACCATCGCCCGAGATGCGGTACAGGGCGCTTGCAGGGAGCGCCACGATCGCGGCGGCGACGATCGTGGTCTGTAGGGCGGCGGTCGCGCTAGACGGTGACGGTGACTCGCGCGCCCGGGCGGCCACGCCGACGTCGCTCCCCGCCCGCGACGTGGAGGTTGTCCACGTGGCCGAGCCATGACAACCCTCGAGGAAAGGGTGGCTTCGATGCCAACGCGAAGTCTCGTACGACCCGCCGGGCTGACGCTCGCCTGTGCGGCAGCGATCTCGTTGCTCGTTCCGGCGTTCGCTCTCGCCCACGGGAGCGAGGGGGTAGGGCTGCGAGTGGTGGGACCGCAGGGACAGACGCTGGCGCAGCTCATCCAATGGAGCGGCGCGGTGAAGGTCCGGACCGATCCGAACGCGCTCTGCTTCGGCCAGGGGACCGGCGGAAGCGGCGCCCGGGTCGAGATCGTCAGCCTCGGACCCGACAACCCTCCAACTGCCCTGGGCCTGGTGCAGGAGGCGTCCGGGACAGACCGCGACCTACGACCCCTGTCGCTGACCGACGCCTTTGACTTCGGTCTCGGAGTGTGCGGGATCGGCGGCTTCCAGGCGCAGGGCTCGGCCTCCTGGTACCTGAAGCACAACCACGTCGGCGCCCAGGTGGCCGGCGATCAGCTCCCGGTGAATCAGCGAGACGAGGTGCTGTGGTACCTGGCCCCGAGCTTCCCGTACCCGTCGGAGCTGGCCCTGGAGGCTCCGGGACGCGTCGAGCCCGGGGGGCAGATCGTCGTCGAGGTGGTCCGCTACGCGGACGACGGCACCCCGAACCCAGCCGTCGGCGCGACCGTGAGCAGTCGCGGCTCGCCCGTCACGACCGACTCACAGGGACGGGCGAGCGTCGCAGTGGGGTCGAGAGACGTGACCCTGCGGGCGACCTCCGGCTCCGACATCCCCTCGAACGAGGTCAAGGTTTGCGTCGCCCAGGCGAGGAGCCATTGCTCGCCGCAGCAGCTCGTCGCCGGCTCCGACGAGCGATTCTTCGAGATCGTCAAGGGGACGAAGCTCGCCGACAAGATCAAGGCGGGCCGCGGCCCGGATCTCGTCAAGGCGCGCGGCGGCGGCCCGGACCGGATCAACTGCGGCCGGAGACGCGACACGGCCGACGTCGACGCCAACGACACCGTGCGCAACTGCGAGCGGGTGGAGCGGAGGTGAGGGATGGCCATGGCCTGCCGTCGGCGCCTTGCTCCCGCTCGGGCGGGCGCGAGCGATACGGACGCCTCGTTCGCGTCGGATCGCGCAGGCCGCCTACCGACGAGCGAGCCGCTGGCGACGGTAGGTGGGTCGGTCACGCGTCTCGATCCGCTGACGCGCGAACCATCAGGCCCCCCGAAGCGCGGACCGACCTTCACTCAGGCAGCGGTTCACCTTGGTGTAGCTCCATCCGGTGACGTCGCAGATCTCCGCGTCGCTGAAACCAAGCCCGAGCCGCCGAGGCGGGCAACCGCCTCGATCGGGTCCTCGCTGCCTTCGATGCCGGCCAGTTTCTCGTCGAGGTCACGGCGCAGCCGCTCCTCTGACGGGGATACTCTCGTTGCCATCTGGGCGTACCTCCTGCTCGTCGTTTGCCTTGACTGAGCGGAGGCTACGCCCGGATCTACTTTTCCCCGGCTACGCGGACGTCACCCTTCCTGTCCCCGGGTTGCACACCGTGCGAGACGGTCGCGGAGGCGCTTGCAGCGGAGCGAAGGGGGCTGACCTGCACCCCGCTCCGTCGGGGGTACATCTGGGGTACATGCGATCCGACTTTCGCGTCCGCCCGCGTTTCACCGACGCCGCGGTCTTGGCTTACACAAGCCACTTGGCCGTCGCTGAGCGAAGTCAGCGATACCGCTTCGACGTGCTTGCCATGCAGAAGGTCGTGGGTTCGAATCCCATCAGCCGCTCTAAGGAGAAACCCCCGCTAGACGGGGGTTTCTCCGTCTAAGGGGAGCGGCGGGGCGATCCGCGACGAGACGCAGGGTCAACGCGTGGATCAACGGGGTGCAGGCACGAGACGGCGCGGGCGTCGGACGCCCTCCGATCTACCGGACCTTCGTGTAGGTGAGGTCGAAGTCGGTCTCCCAGGTCTTGCCATCCTCGGCGATCTCCCAGTGACCGTTGATCGTCGTTCCGTCCTCGGAGAACTTGCCTGTAAAGCGCTGGGAGAAGGGCTCGCCGTCTCGCCACAGCTTCCATACGCCGTCGGTCAGGCTCATCTCGTAGATGCGCTGGACGTCTCGGTCGTCGGTGTAGAGCTGGTAGTAGGTGTCACTCATCCCGTCGCAGCCGATCACCGCGATTCCGTCGGGGGCCTCGGGCATGTCGACGTGCCAGCGTTCGATCAGCAGGGGCGCCCCCTCGAGCCACTCGAACGTGACCCGTGCCTCGCCCGGCCACGGCGGACCGCCGGGGGGTCCGGCCTCCATCGTCCATTCCCCGACCAGTGCCTCCAGGCGCTCCCGCGCCGCTGTGCTTGTGGACTCGTTCATGGCTTCTCCTGTTCGTCGATTTGCCAGTACTGAATCCGCGGGGGCGGTCAAACTCATCGGTGCGAACGCCGACCTCAGCGCTGGACCCGGTAGTGCATGTGGGTGACACCAGCCTCTCCCTCGAGGATCCGGCGTGCGCTCCAGCTCGACGTGCTCGGGAGCGAGTCCCTCGAACAGACGGCGCCCTTGGCCGAAGAGCACCGGGATGACGTGGAGTTCGATCTCGTCGAGGACGCCGGCGGCAAGTGCGAGCTGCGCGGTTCCGGCGCCGTGGACCAGCACGTTCTTGTCGCCCGCAGCCTCCTTGGCTCGAGTCATCGCAGTCGTGACGTCGTTCACGTAGGTGACCAGCGGCCACTGCCTCAAATCGGCGGGGTCGTGGCGGGTGAGGATGAAGATCGGCACGCCGTCGTGGTGGTCGCCGCCCCAGCCGCCCGCCGGCTCGAAGGTCCCCCGGCCGGCGACGACCGCCCCAGTGGCCATGAACTCATCGAGGACCTTGCCGTTGACGCCGCCCAAACGGCGGGTGGCCTCGACATCGTCGGCGCCACCGCCCGTCATCGCCAACTCGTGCAGGCGGTGCCCGCCGTCGCCGAGCCCGTTGTCCGGTCCCTCGTTGGGCCCGGCGATGAA
>JBOGZL010000077.1:0-3911 GCA_050697195.1 Solirubrobacterales bacterium | reverse complement strand
CGACCAGGCGGTCGACGAGGCCTCGCCACCCCGGTCGCGGCTCGTACTCGACCACGAGCCGGTACGCCAGCTCGCCGTCCACCTCCTCGAAGTGGCGCCAGTGGCGCGCTGCGGGAAGGCCGCGCTGTTCGCTCGTGTACTCGACAACCCGATACGGGTCAATCCGCACGAGCGTCATCTCGAGCTCGACTTCGCGCCCGAGCATCCTCAGGGTGAGGGTTGCGCGGTCACCCGGGGCCCGCCACCGCGACGCGGGGTCGAGGCGAACGAACCGCGGCCAGTACTCGGGCCAGTTCGCCGGGGCGGTGATGTAGTCGAAGCCGTCGCGCACCGAGATTGGAAAGCGGCGCTCGACCTCTATCCGAACGGGGGCAGTCATCGAATTGGTAGTCCAGGTCAGTTGCGACGGAGCCGGTAGATGCGCGGGTTGGCCTTCGGCATAAGCCGGTAGAACAGCGCGGCGGAGATGTCGACGGCCTCCTCATCGATCACCTTCCATTCGGGGTAGGCCGCTTCGATGTCACCGCGGCTCGCGCCACGCGGCAGCGGCCCGCGGCGCCCCGGGGCCCAGGCCACCATCCACAAGGTGGCCCGGGGGGCCGCGACCGCGCTCACCTCCCGCCCCATCGCCGCGCGCTGCTCGTCGCTCAATTCATCGTGGAACAACCCGAAATCCAGCAAGTACGGGAAGCCGGAGCCGACGCCGGTGGTCCGGAGCTTCGTCACGTCTCCCTCGACGAGCCGCATCTCGACACCGGCGTCGTCCACCCGCTCGCGGGCACGGCGCAGCGCCTTCGGGACGATGTCGACACCCGTCACCTGCCAGCCGCGCTTGGCGAATTCGACCCCCCAGATCCCGCTGCCGCAGCCCAGGTCGAGCACCGGCCCGTACGGCGGGTCGTGTCCTTCCTCTTCACGGTCGAACAGCGCGGAGGCCAGCCCGGCGACCTCTGGCAGGTCGGCCATCTTCTCCCATGGGGTGAAGCCGATCGCGTACAGGAGCTTGTAGCCGAAGCTCACTTTCCGATGTTCCTCCGGTCGCGGCGCACGCTTGCTCGACCCCAACCTGCGGCGCTACGGCCGCGCCTCGAGCGCGAGGTTGAGCGGCGTCTCGGTCGTGCGGCGGAAACGGCTGAAGCCGGCCTCGGCCGCGACCTCGCCGATCGATGGCTGGGTTGTGGTCACCCTGGGGTCCTTCCGCGCGGATGGCGATTGGGGATCGCTTTGACCCCTAGGACGCCGCCGGGCCTCGATTCTTCCCCGTGGACTCGAAGCGGGTGCCGACGCTGTTCTGGATGAAGGAGTCGGGAAACCTCGCGGCGATCGCCTGCGTCGCGCGCCAGCCGGTGCCGTGCGAGGGAACGAGTCGCCACCAGGGCATGGTCGTCGAGAATCAGCGGAGCGGGTTGCCACCGCTCCTGTTGGTAGGCCTGGTGGACGGGGAAGCCCTGCTCGAACTCGGTCGTGCGGTCGACCTCGCCGGTGACCAACAGCGAGCCATCGAGCAGGAACGAGCGCCGTCGCTGCTCGACGATCTCGAACAGCAGCCCGGCTCGCCTGAGCTCCTCCGTGGTCTCACCGACCACCCGGCGGATCGCGGCGGCCGCAGCGTCACGATTCCCTTGTGCCAGCCGCAGGAGCGCGAGACCCGGCTGTGGCTCCCACCCGCACCGGCTCGCCTCCCGATACACCTCCTCGGCCGCGACGAACTCTCCCAGCAGGCGATGAAGCTCACCTTGCCGCTAGAGGGCTCTGCCGCAATCGAGCTGATTCCACACCCCCGTGCGAAACGTTCGCCGGCCTGCCGCGCCTCTTCCAGCGCGCTCTGCCACGCACCGCCCAGCTCCATGATCTCGGCGCGATGCACCAGGCACACGCCGGTGTGGGCGACCATGTCCGACTGCCGCTCGCACCACCGCGCGAACGCGTCTGTCCACTCCCGGGCGCGACGCAGCTCGTACACGCTCCGACAAAACGCGATGTGTTGCAATAGACCAAACCTGTGACGCGCCGCGAAAGCTCGCCCGCGCCACGATCACCTCGTCTACGAGCCGCACCCTCCTCGACCCGCCCCTGTCTGACCAGAGCGTGGCCCTGCTTTTGCACGACGAGCGCCAGGAGGTCTGAATCGCCGAAGCGCTCGCCGATCTCGGCAGCATCGGTTGCGGTGGCGTACGCGGCCTCGTAGTCGGCGTTGGCCACGTGCCCCAACAGGACCGGTATCAGCAGATAGCCCCGCTCGACACAGTCATCCCCCTCGCGCTCGAGGATCCGCTGTGCGCGACCGAACCATCCCGTCGCGCGAGCGCCTCGCCTCGAAGCATCAGGCTGACGCCGATCCAGAAGGCGCAGCGCACCGCGCGCAGGGCCTCGCCGGCGTCCAAATAGGCTTGATGGGCGCGCTCCAGGCCACCGACGTGGTCGTCGTCGCGGCCCAGCATTAGGCCGACCCCGCCAGCAGCTCGAGGTCCTCCGCCCTCAGAGGGCCCGCCTGGTCGGCGTGCGACAGCGACTCGTAGGCATCCATCCACCCCCGCTGTGCGTAGAAGTCGCGGCCTCGCTGGAGCTCGTCGATGGCGCTCATCACCGCTACGAAGGTACAGCCGGTGGCGAGCCTGGTCAGCTCGCTAGCGCGTTCAGAGAGACACCGGGAAGCTCGTAGCCGCCGTCGGTCGCGAATGGGACAAACGCCTCTCGGAGCTGGCTCGCAAGCATCACGCGATCTCCCTCGGACAGCTCGCCGAGGACGATCGCGAATGGACCCGCCGTGTCGGCGGCGTAGCTCACGTAGTCGTCGACGTCGCGGAAGGCGAAGCGCACAGGCACCTGCTCCGTGCGCGCAGCGGTGAAGCCCGCGCCCTCCAGCAGCGCCCTCGTGTGCTCCGCGCTCGCCATGCTGAATGGGTCCGGGGAGCCGGGCTCGGGCGCGGGCACGTGGCCGCCTTCGACGAGCGCCGCCGCGAGAATCGTCACCCACGGGTTGCGTTCGGGCGCGCTCCACACCGACAGCGCCAAGCGCCCGCCTGGGCGCAGCACGCGGCGTGTCTCGGAGAGCGCCGCGGCCGGGTCGGCCATCAGCATGTACCCGAATCGGCACAGCACGCCGTCGACGGCGTCCGCGTCGAGCTCGATGCGCTCGGCATCCATCGTCAGGTAGTCCACGTTCCCCAGCTCGAGCTCGGCGCCGCGGCGGCGCGCGACCGCGACCATGGCCGGGGAGAAGTCGGTCGAGATCAGGCGGCCGCGCTCGCCGGCGACCGCTGCCGCCTCGAATCCGGTGTCGCCCGCCCCGGCCGCGAGCTCGAGCACGGTGTCGCCGGGTCGCGGCGCGAGCTCCCCGACCATCCACTCGCGCACCGGCGCCACGACCGCCTCGCTGCGCGCCCGCTGGCGCTCCCAGCCCGGGGCGATCGCCTCCGCGACCTCGTGGACGGCGCGGCGATGCTCCTCGGGCTTCACCGGAGCGGCCTCAGAAGGACACCGTGCCCTCGCCCTTCCAGGATGCGAGGGCGAGCAGCTCGTCACGCGCAACGTCCGTGCCCGAAAGCACGCACGTGCGGCCGTCCCTGAGCCACGTCACCGTCGTCGTGCCGTCACGCTCGACGGAGCGCAGCTCGATCCCCTCGCGCCGCGTCTGCCGCCAGTCCGCCGGCCATTCGAGCTTCGCGCCGGAGACGATCGTGTAGGCGATGCGATCCCCGCCTCGGTCGTAGTAGACGGTTCGCGTCCCGCGATCATCGAGCTCGTCGGAGCGCGCACCGGAGGCGCGCCAACCGAACATCTCGCGGTAGTCGGGGAAGGCCACGCCCTCGACCGACGCGGCGAGCAGGGTGGGCTCGCCCTCCGCAGGTCGGGGAGCCGCGGCGTCAGCGCCGCCGGCGGCGAGCTCGGCGGCTTCGGCGACCGTAGGG
>JBOGZL010000076.1:0-20283 GCA_050697195.1 Solirubrobacterales bacterium | reverse complement strand
GAGGCACCATGGAGTTCCGCATCCTCGGACCGCTCGAGGCACACGCAGGAGGCCGCCCGCTCCCCGTTCGCGGCGGCAAGCAGAAGGCGCTCCTCGCGCTCCTCCTCCTCAACGCGAACGAGGTCGTGCCCGGCGAGAGGATCGTCGACGAGCTGTGGCCCGACGAGCCGCCGGAGAGCGGGTGACGGCCCTCCAGGTTCGCGTCTCGCGGCTCCGCAAGTCCCTCGAGGCCTCCGGCGAGCAGCCGCCGATCGTCACCCGCGCACCCGGGTACCTAGTCCAGGTCGATACGGAGCAGCTCGACCTCCTGCGCTTCGAACGGCTCGCTGCCCAGGCCCACGGCGCGCTGGGGAAAGGCGATCCCGAGACGGCGGCCGAACGGCTTCGCCAGGCTCTCGCTCTGTGGAGCGGGCCTGCACTCGCAGACCTCACCTATGAGCCCTTCGCGCAGGCAGCGATCGTGCGGCTCGAGGAACTACGGCTCGCGGCGTTGGAGCAGCGGATCGAAGCCGATCTCGCCCTCGGGCGGCACGCCGACGTCGCCGGCGAGCTCGAGGCGCTGGTCGCCGAGCACCCGCTGCGCGAGCGGCTGCGCCGCCAGCTCATGCGGCCCCGACGGGCGCTACCTCATGACCTCGGCTTCGGGCGGGACGATCGTCCTGCGCGATCCCGTCACTCACGCGCCGCTCGGCGAGCCCCTCGTGGGGCATCGGGGCTCGGTGATTCAGGTCGGGGCGGCCTTCAACGCTGACAGCACGAGGCTGATCACGGCCGGGCTGGACGGGCAGACGCCCCTCTGGGACGTGGAGAGCCGGACGCAGATCGGCGACCCGTGGCCGGGAGGCGAGGGCGGTTCCGCTTCACCCGACGGGCGCTACGTCATCACGCTGCTGGGTGAGCACATCCTGCTGTGGAACGCGGACACCGATCGCTGGGCGGAAATCGCCTGCCGCGCCGCGGGCCGCAACATGACCCGCGACGTGTGGGAGGAGTTCGGCCCGTCCGACGACGCCCACCAGGCGACGTGCGCTCGCTGGCCGGTCCGCCCGGGCTAGCGCCTTCCTCGGTCCCACCCGGAACTCGTGCCCTGTTATCCGGCTCAGCGCCGGCCGCAATTTTCAAAAGTGAAAGTAGAGCCCCGAGTGGAGCGTACCGGGATCGAACCGGTGACCTCCGGCTTGCAAAGCCCAATCGGGTCGTCTGCGCTGTAAACGGATCCTCTGCGAAGGGTGGCTCTGAGCAGGGATTTCTTGGCCTCCAGCAGTGTCGACGTCTGTCGCGGAAATCGGTCTTCTGCGCATCTGATGTGGGATACATGTGGGATGTAAGTGTTGCTCGTTTAGTAAACGGACAACGCTGCACGCACCTCCGGTGCATATGCGTCTCGGCGTTTTGGGTTTCTGGGTGGGGGTCGGCGTGCTGAGCGTGGCCAAGCTGACGGTGGGGCAGGAGGCCTACTACGAGCGGCAGGTCGCGGCTGGCCTCGACGACTACTTCGCCGGTCGGGGGGAGTCGCCGGGAATGTGGGCGGGCAGCAGCGCCGCGGAGCTGGGGCTGGATGGAGTGGTCGGGGACGGCGATCTGGGCACGTTGCTTCGCGGCCTCGATCCGGCGAGCGGGGAGCGGCTGCGCACGCCGGTCAGGCACCGGACGATCACCGTCGAGCGGATCGACCCGGAGACCGGCAGGCTGGTCGAGGAGGAGAAGCGCCTGGCGCCCGTCTCCGGCTTCGATCTCGTCTTTTCCTGTCCGAAGAGCGTCAGCCTCCTGCACGCGCTGACGGAGGAGGAGTCGGTGCGGCGGGCGGTGTCCGAGGCGCACGAGTCGGCCTGGCAAGCGGCGCTTGCCTACCTGGAGCGGGAGGCCTGTGTCGTCCGCCGCGGCCACGGCGGGTCTGTGCGCGAGCACGGGGAGGGTTTCGTTGCCGCCGCTTTCCGGCATCGGACGAGCCGGGCGCAAGACCCGCACCTGCACACGCATGTGATCGTCGCCAACCAGGCCCGGGCCTCTGACGGGGAGTGGCGGGCGCTCGATGGCGAGGCCCTCCTCAGGACGTATCGGCTGGCGGCCGGCTATCTGTACGAGGCCCACCTCCGCCACGAGCTGACGCGCACGCTCGGGGTCCGCTGGAGGGAGCCGGTCAAGGGCATGGGCGAGCTGGAGGGCATCCCCGAGGAGGCATTGCGTGCCTTCTCCACGCGGCGGCGCTCGCTCCTCGAGCACATGCACGCGCGGGGCACGGACGGGTTCGAAGCCTCGCGCGTGGCCGCGCTCGCCACGCGCGAGGCCAAGGAGCACGTGGAGCTGCTCCGCCTGCGCCAGGAATGGCTGGCGCGCGCCGCCGAGCACGGGTTCGGCCGCCGCCAGCTGCGCCGCGTCCTGTGCCCTCCCCGCCCGACCGCCGGTCTCCACCTGGACGAGGTCGCGCAGCGTCTGCTCGTCCCCGAGGGGATAACGGAGAAGAAGACGACGTTCACCATGCCCGAGCTCGTCCGCGCCGTCGCCGGGGCCGTGCGCGACGGCGCCTCGGTCGAGAGAGTCCTCGCGGCCGCCGACGAGCTCGGCCGGTCCCCCCTCGCCCAGCTGCTCGAGCCGGAGCAGGCGCCCGGCCACCCCGCCCGCTTCACCACCCGCGAGCTCCTCGAGATCGAGCGCGAAGGCCTCGCAGTCGCCCTGGCCGGCAGGAACGTCGGCGCGCCCCGCACCCTCCCCTCGCACAGGCTCCGCGACCCCCACCTCGCGCTCTCGGCCGAACAACGGCGGCTCGTCCGCGAAGGCTGCCTCAGCCCCGACCGCATCGTCTGCACGGTCGGCGTCGCCGGATCCGGCAAGACCAGCGCCCTCCGCCTCCTCGCCGACAGCTTCACAGAGGCGGGCGTGCCCGTCCTGGGCGCCGCCCCCAGCGGGCGTGCCGCCGACGAACTCGCCCGGGCCACCGGCATCCGCAGCACAACCCTGCACCGGCTCCTGCTCGACGCCCGCCAGGAGGGAGGCCTCGCTCACGGATCGGTGCTCGTCATCGACGAGGCAGGCATGGCGGAGACACGCGTGCTCGCCCCAATCCTCCGGATCGTCGAGGAGGCCGAGGGCAAGGCCCTCCTCGTCGGCGACCCCGCCCAACTACCCGCGGTCGGCGCCGGCGGGCTCTTCGCCGCCCTCGTCGACCACCTCGGCGCGATCGAGCTGGGTGAAAACCGGCACCAGCGCCACCTCGACGAGCAGCAAGCCCTCGCCCGCCTTCGCGCCGGGAAGCCGGAGGAGTACCTCGCGCTAGCCGCCTCACGCGGGCGCCTCGCCCTCTCGGACAATCCGCTCGAGGCGCGCTCACGCCTCCTCGCCGACTGGCGGCGGGCGGCAGAGCACGACCTCGTCGGGACGGTCATGCTCGCCCACCGGCGCGCCGATGTCTGCGAGCTCAACCAGGCGGCGCGGGCGCTCCTCGTCGAGAGCGGGAGGCTGGGCCCCGGCCGGCTCGTCGTCGGCGAGCAGGAGTTCCGCGTCGGCGAGCGCATCGTCTGTCGCCGAAACGACGACCGCCTCGGCGTCCGCAACGGGACGCGCGGAAGAGTCGTGCGCATCGACCGGCCCCACGCGAGCCTGACGATGCGGACCGACAGCGGCGACCTCCGCACGCTCCCCACGCCCTACCTCGCCGCCGGACACGCCGAGTACGCCTACGCGCTCACAGGGCACCTGGCGCAGGGAGCCACCGTCGAGCGGGCGTTCGTGCTCGCCCGCGACGCGGGCGCGCTCCGCGAGTGGGGCTACGTCGCCTGCTCGCGGGCACGCTCGGAGACCCGTCTCTATCTCGTCGGCGACGCGCTGCTCGAACGCGACCACCACGCACGGCCGCTCGACGACCGTCAGCCGACAGAACGACTTGCCGCCGCGCTCGAGCGCTCGGCCGCGGAGCGGTTGGCACTCGTGCACGGCAGCCCGGCGGCGAACGATGACACGGAACGCCTCCGGGAGAAGCTTCGACGCGATCGTGAGCGTGCGCTCCAGCTGGCCGAGCGGCGCCTCGCCACCGCCCAGCAGACGCTCCGTACTCTCCCCCGCCTACGAGGCCGCGGTGAGCGCGCTCAGCTCGAAGCCGAGATCTCCCGCGAGCAAGCCTACGTCCGCATGGCCCGCAACCACCTCGCCGCCATGCCCCCCGAGCCGCCCAAGCGGCGACTCGAGTCGCCGCGGCGAACGCGTGCCCTCGAACCCCCGCGGCGCCCGCTCACCCGCGCACCCGAGCGCGGCCGCGACCTCGGGCTCGAGCTGTGATCGTCCTCTCCGCCTGGAAGGATCCTCCACGTGCCGCTGCCCTCTCCTGACCGCCACAACCTCCCGACCGAGGCGGCGATCGCCGTTCCCGTCCCGCCTGACGGCCTCACCCTCTATCGGCTCCTGGACGCCTCAGAGCCGCGACAGAAGGACTTCGAGCCGACCTACACACGACCGCAGGCACAGATCCGCGCGATCCCCGAGCTCTTTCGCGCCAGCGTGAGTTGCTGGCTGCAACCCGAGCAGGCGCTCACGGCGCTGCGCCGGCCCCGCGTCTGGAGCGCGCAGCTGGAGCTGCGACAAGACCCGCTCACGCGCGTCGCCCTCACCGAGCTCGATCCCCACGGTGAGTCGCGTCCCGGCCACGTCGACGTCTGGGCCTACCCACGCGAGCTCCTCGCCTCCGTCATCGACGTCGTGCTGATCGAGCGGTAACCTGGGATCCAGATGCCGAGCTGGTTCACGATCTACAAGATGCCGGGCCCGACTCCCGACCGTACGTCGTACCGAACGCGCGACGAGGCCGCGGCCGGCATCCGCGAACTCTTCGAGCACGGCCTCGCCGAGCGCGGCGAGTTCTACATCGTCGAGCGAGATGAGCAGGGCAACGTCCTCAGCGTCTTCGACGTCGACGACGAAGTCGCGCCGCCGTACGAAGCGGCCACGAGAAGCTAAGCCCTTCGGCGAAGGCAATCCTCCCCGCTGGGCTTCCCTACCGGATGAGCTGTGAGCGATGCGGAGTCGCGGCAGCCCGGTGGCATCCATCCCGAAGTCGGATACCGATCGGGGCGAACTCGACGGGCGGGCCCCCCAGGCCAGCGCGTCTGGCCCTCGGAGGGTTGGATCCCCACCGCTTCCGTCGCTAGTCTTGCCCCCTCCCCGCCGCCTTAGCACGCGCCAAACGTCAGAGCCAGAAGAACGACCGCGCTCGCCCTGGCGGCGAAACGATCCCCTCACGGCGACGGGGGACGAATGTCTCCAGCCGCGAGGCCGTTGAAGACCGCCTTGACGAACTCGCGGTCCCCGTTGATCTGTGCGGTAAGGGCGCCGCCGAGGCAGAGATGGGCGTACCACCCGGATGGAGAGGTGTGCTCCTCGGAGCTCAGTTCGTCGGTCGTATCGCTGCACCGTTCCACCCATAGGTCGATGGAGCGGAAGCGGTCGTCGACGCGGTAGCGCTCGGGGTCAGGATCGGTGTCGCCGATCGTCAGCCTCGGCCCCCTGCCTTCCCCGGACTCGTCGGAGAGCCCGATGGGCGGAAGCGCCTCCAGGGCAACAAAGCCATCGGATGTTTCGCGACCCTCGAGGCTCCCGGCGAGAACCGTCGCTTCGTCAGGCTCACGGACCGGTGCGATGACCGTCCACGAGCCGAAGCGGAAGACGAGCCCGTACGGCATCACCTCACGACCTGTCTCCTCGCTGTCACTGTCCGCAGGCGCCGCCCAGAGCTCGGCCCGCTCGCCCTCTCGCGTGGCCAACTGGTCAACCGGCGCCTCACCCGCAACGACCCCAGCCGGCGGGTCGCCACGGTAGAAGGCGAGCGGGAACCGCGGCGGGCGGTCGGCCAGGTACAGGTACGAGACGTCGGGCTGGACGCCCATCCCCGCGAGGTCGAGCTCGGAGGGGTAGGTAAGGAGGGCGCTCGTGCCCTCCGGGAACGTGACCGGCAAGTGGACGCGCCCTCGTCGAAGCTCGCTTCGGGGCACGAACGTGATCGCGCCCAGCTCGTCCGGCTTGTATGCCCAGAGTGCGTTCGCGACGCCTTCGTGCGCCGCGCCAGCGAAGAGGACGACGCCATCGGCCGAGACCGGCCGGCCGAAGATCTCGGGAAGCGCTCCGGGAAGCCCGTGCCACCTACCCGTGGAGAGGTGGAGGAGCGCCGCCTGGCCGCAGTGCCAGGCGAGCACGAGACCCTTGCCCGCCTGCGCACCCTGCGGCGAGCACTCGGAGAAGCGAAGCGGCAGGTCGGGCAGCCGCCTCCAGCGGTCGGCCGCCGGGTCGTAGGCGCCGGCGCGGAGGTCGTAGTCCCAAGCGATAAGCTTGTCTCCCGTCCACACGGAAGTCGAGGCCTGCGGGGAGAGCGGAAACGGCGGGAGCACCCTCCACTCGTTCGTCCCCGGCCTGTACGCGATGCCCTGGGCGTGCGCCGCCTCCGAACGGTTGTTGCCGTCGAGGAGGGCGCCATACACGATCAGCTCCTCCCCCGTCCACACCGCCGTCGCGTCGTTGAGGGCAAGCGGCGCCGGCGGAAGTTCGCGCCAGCGGTCGGTAGCCGGGTCGTAGGCGGCCCCGTCGACCCAGTCGGCGAACCGGGCGGCGTTCCCCCAAATCAGCATCTCCTTGCCCGTCCAAACGGCGGCCACCGGGTCACGCGGCCCCAACGGCGAGTCCGGCAGGATCCGCCACGACTCCTTCGCCGGGTTCCACGCCGCGCCGTCGCTCTTCGCACCCCCCGTTGCGGTGCCACCGCCCCAGATCAGCACCTCCGTCCCGGTCCAGACCGCGCACGCCGAGGATCGAGCGCTCAGCGGGCTCGGAGGCAGCGGCCGCCAGGTACCTGCTGCAGGGTCATAGACCGATCCATTCGCGTAGGAGGTACCGCCGAAGGCTGTGTCACCACCCCAATAGAAGAGCTCGCTCCCTGTCCAGACTGAGACGGCCCGCGCGCGTACGAGCGGCGGCGGCGACAGCTTCGTCCAGCCCGAAGAGAGGGATCGCCAGGCGCGTTCTCCAGGCGCGCCCGAAGTAGAAGCCTCGCGCTCAGCGGCACCGCAGCCGGCGACCGTCATTGCAACGACGAGCGCCAGAAGGAAGCCGCGGAGCATCAGCCAGCAGCCATGTCGATGAAGCTCGCGGGCGCTCGGACCGGGAGGACGACCGCCGTCTCCGCACCCGGGCCGTAGGCCATGATCCTGCCCGCGCCTGCGCTGAAGAAGAGCCATTCGCCAGAGGGCGACCAAGCCATCGCAGGGTAGTCGTCGGCAAGGTCGGAGCCCTCGACCAGGCGCGCGGTGCCGGCTCTCGCGTCAACAATTCCGACCTGGTGGCTGTGACCCTCGACATGCGTGCCCGGGCTCGTGACGACCGGTACTGCGAGCATCACGTCGTCGGGCGAGAAGGCGCCGTCATACGTCTCCTCGAATCGGAAGGAGCCGCCCGGCGAGACGGCAAGGTCCTTGCCGGTCGCCACGTCCGTGAGTTGAAGCGTCGGACAGCCCTGCCCACACCAGGCGACCAGGTTCCCGTGCGTGTCGGCGGTGAACGGTCCGGGCAGCTTCCGCATCACCTTCCCGTGCGCGGATCCCACAGCTTGAGCTCCTCGCCCTCCTGCAAGAGCAGGCCATCCTTGACCGCGGCGACGATGCTGGGACCGCGGCTCGGCGGCCGACTGGTCTGAGAAACAGTCACCTCGCCGGCGATCGTCACCTCGTGGACTGCCTTCAGGTCACGGATGGTGTCGGGGCTCTCCGGATCGAGCGCTGTCAGCCAGACACGACCCTCGCGCCCCGAGGGCACGAAGTACCAGGACTCGCCGAGATCCTGCGGCCGGCCCTTGAGTTCGAGATCGAGCGCATAGGTGTGGGAGCGGCCATAGAAGACGAGCCTCCCGCCGGTCTCGACGAGGTGGAACGGCGGATCCCCAGGGGCCAGCTCGGGAAGAGAGACCGTCGTCGACTCGCCGCTCGTGAGGTCGATGCGAGTGATCTTTGGCTCTCGCAAGTGCCGGAGGAACAGGAACCCGGTCGGCACGTCCCCCGACCGCGAGGCGGCCGCCAGAGTGCCTCGATCCATTTGATTCTCCGCGCCACCACAGCCCGAGGCCGCCGCGGCCAGGAGAAGGACGAGGATTCCGACCAGGGGCCGTCGCATGTCTGTCCTAGGCGAGTACGCGAACCGGGCTCCCGCAGGTCCGCCCGGCCACGGGAGTGATCCCTGTCGGCATAGACTCGCCTCGAAGCTATGAGCGACCTCGGTGACCTGCTCGAGTTGCTGCACAGCGCTCGCGGCCGCTATCGCACCGTCCGGGGCGTGCTTCGCCAACGATCGAACCTCCACGACTCGGAGCGGGCGCACGAGCGCTGGGAGGAGGCAATGCACGAGGCGGGCAAGTCGGTCGGCACCTCGTATGCGATGTTGGTGTTCGAGGACGGCACTCCCTCGCGGTCGGAAGGCCGCCACGAGCTCGTCGTTCGGTTCTGGAGCGAGCCGCCGGCGCGCATGCGCGAGGAGACGACGGGCGTCGCCCCGCAAGACCACGAGCACGTGCTCGTGCGCGACGGCGGGCGCTGGTGGTCCTACTCCCCTCACTGGGGGGCGGTCTCGAACGTCGCCGCGGGGGCGGAGGCCGAGGAAGTGACGGCCGGCGGCGGCGAGCTGTGGCCTGCGCTTCTCGACCCGTCTGGCTGGATCCCGGTGTTCGACTTCGAGGTCGAGGGCGAGGTCGAGCTGATGGGCCGTTCGGCGGTGCGCGTGCAGGCGATCGGGCGGGGGGCGTCCTGCAGCGACGATCTCCCCTTCGTTCGCACGCAGCTCCCCCTCGGAGCAGACGAATACCGGCTGGACGTCGACCGTGAGCGCGGAGTCGTGCTCCGGGCCGCCGCGCTGCTCGACGGCGAGGAGTTCTGGATCAGCGCGTTCGAGGAGCTTGTCTTCGACGAAAAGCTTCCGCGAGAGACCTTCGCCTTCGAGCCGCCGCCCGGCGTCGAGGTCCGCGAGCCCGATGTCGGCCTCCACGAGCCGGTGACGATCGAGGAGGCCGCGCGCCGCGCCACCTTCCCGCTGTTCTACATCCCCGAGCTTCCGGAGGGCCGGTGGGACCTCGACGTCCTCTACGTTCCGGCGAGCGAACGGCCGCAGGTCAGGGAGTCCGTCCACCTCGCCTACCATCGCGCCGATGCGACCCATCACTTGATGGTTGCGCAGCGCCCTGCGGGTAGGCACGAGCCCGACTGGGCGCCGTACGCACCTGAGGACCTCCGCGTGGAGAAGGTGGAGCGCGGAGACCTCTCGTTCACGATCTACCGTCCCGAGCGCAAGCGCCAGGGCATCCCGCTCACCGTGATCTTCGAGCGCGAGGCGACGGCGATCGAACTCAGCTCCACGAACGTCGACGAAGAGGTGCTGCTCCGACTTGCGGCCTCGATGGAGAGGGTGGGGTAGGTCCACGTAGGTCCGGCACGGGCGGCTGTGAAACGGTGAAGGGACCAGGCGTCGGCGTCTACGGGGCCGGCATCAACGGAACCTCGAGCCGCTGAAGCGCTGTTCCGAGGTAGAAGGGGTCGGCCGCGCGAGTCCTGGTCGGGCGCAGACGCAGTGAACCTGCGAGTCCAGGTTCATCGTACTCTCCGAGAGGGTGCGGAATCGGCTCGCGTGGGTAATCGTCGGAGCGCTCGTCGCGCTACTGATCGCCGGAGCGGTCGATGGGATCCTGTCCTCCGAGAAACCACGTTCGGGATCGCAAGAGCCAAGAGGAACAGCAGCCTCAGAACGCTCAGCAGCTCGAAGCGTGACCAGCACTCAAGGGCGCCAAGTGGATGCTCCGCTCCCTCCCTGCGAGGTCCAGAACCTCGCCCTTTCGATCGACGTGCTGGACGGAAGTCCCTTTATCGCGCTAAGGCATGCCTGGGGGAAGCCCTGTCATCTCCGTCGCTTGCCGGTTGATCTGACGGTTTGGGACGGGTCGGGGAAGCGGGTGCGGCTGGCGTCCACCGACGCCGGGATCGTGGGGGACTTCTCACCAGACTTCGTGCGCCTGCTCGGCATCACGTACTTACCGACGTGCAAGCAGCGCGGGCCGTTCGTCGCGTTCGTCACCGTCGGCCCCGCCTATTCGGCTCGCCGAAGACTTCCTCCCGTCGGTTGCCGTTCGGGAGGTGCTCCAACCGCAAGCCCGTCTCGGCTCGTGCCGGCTTCAGCGGAGCTTCTCGAGAAGTGCCAGGCGACGGCCAACGAAGTCGGGTACCCGGTGCCGTGTCCGACCCGAGTGCTGGCTGGACTGACCGCGACACCGAGTTCTGGAGGATGCGAACTCGACATCATCGGCCCGGGCGGCGTCGATGGTTGTGCTCGCTCGTGGAAGGGCTGGGTCGTGGGCTCGAGCGACACGGCCGCTCAGCACCTTGTCATCGTCGGCTCGCCGCGACCGCTTCGGAGCTATGCCAGGGTCGTCAACGGGCCCGCCTGGTATGCGGGCGCTCGCGTTCGCCCCTTACGGTGGCTGACGATCAACGGCTGGCGGATGCGCGCGGTCTACGTCCCGTCCGCGACGAACGAAGGCAGCGCCTTCACCGACCACGTCGCCTTGATCTGGACGGTCGGCGAGCACACGTACGGTGTCGGATTTCACAATGTCCACGGGCTCCGCCAGACCCTTGCCGTTGATGCCGCACTTGCGCGAGGGATCAGGCTCGTCACCCCGAGGACCGACTCGTAGGTCATCCTCGATGTCCGTCCCGCCACTCAGTCGACCAAGTGGGCGCGACCAGCCCACGGTGGCCGGTACTCGCCGCCGTCAGAGCGCGAGCTCGTGGCCGAGGCTGCGTTCGAGCTCCCCGATGCGGCGGAGCGCATGCAGCTTGGGCACGTCCTCTTCGCGGCCGAGGGCACCAAGCATGCGGGCAAGATCGCCGACGGAGGCGATTCGAGGGCGAAGCCCGCGACCGAGGTACTCTCGGCTGGCCGCGCGACGGAGGTCGTCGTAGCCGCGGGTGCCGGCCGGCTCGAGCACGAGCTTGAGCACGCCGTGCGGGCTGGTTAGTTCGACGATCTCGTCCTTCCGCGGCGAGTCCTCCTCGAGGTTGAGCGTTGGCCCGTCGGTGCGCACCGCTTCCAGGTCTTCGAGCGCTTCCTGGACGCGGCCGAGGTTCCCACCCCGGTCTGAGGGGGCGAAGTCGAGCCCGTCGGGGATCTCCTCGGCGCCCCTGACGACGCGGGCGAAGGAGCCGATGACGATGTAGCTCACCAGGCGGCGCTCGAGCGCGGACAGGATGGGGTACGGATCGAACGGTGCTTCCTTGGCCACCGGCTACTCCGCTCGTTTGCCCCGGAGCTGCATGATCCGCTGCACGCGCCGCTCCGGAGAGAGACGCACGTTCTTGCGCAGCCGCTCCACCGCTGTGTCGTCGCGGGGAACGAGCTCGAGCGGAAGCTCGAACCCGCAGGCTTCGATCACCTCGAGCAGGTTGTCGACGCTGGGAGAGACGGCGCCCTGCTCCCAGCGGGCGATGACGGAGCGCTCGCGCCCGCTTCGCTCCGCCAGCTCGTACTGCGTCAGTCCCGCCCGCAGCCTCGCCTCCCGGATCAGGTCGCCTCCACGCACCGCCTGGGAGTCTAATGGGTCGCGACCTCGTCAACGGGCAGGACTCCTATATGCTACACTCCCTGGATCAGCCTCTCGGAAGCAGCAACCCGACAGGAACAGACGCTGGCGTCGCTGCCCACCCTGCTCACGGTCGAAGAGGTTGCTGCCATCCTCCGCTGCCAGCCCGAGAAGGTCTACCGCCTCGCCGCCCGCGGCATCCTCCCCTCCTACAAGGTCGAGGGACGACGGCTCTTCGACCCCCGCGACATCACCGCCTACCTCTCCACCTGCCGCCAAGGACCTATGCTCCCCGGGAACGGAGGGAGGTAGGGATGGCCACGATTCGCAGGTATCGAACCAAGGGAGGCGACCGTCGCTACGAGGTGCGCTTTCGAGGCCCTCAGGGCCGCCAGCGCTCGCGCTCGTTCTCGGTTCACAAGGATGCCCAGGCTTTCAAGCTCGACGTCGAGCGCAAGCACCAGGCGGGAGTCCTCTACGCCGCGCCGCCGGAGCGCTTCGGCAACTACGCCAAGGCGTGGCTCGAGCGCTACGAGCGCGGCGCCGCCGGCCGAGTCCGGCCGCGGCCCAGCACGGTCGTCACGGCACGGGAGGTGCTCGCCAAGCTCGCGCCCCTGAACGACCACTCGCTCGAGCGCATTCGCCGGCCGGTCGTCGAGGACCTCATGGCCACGCTCGCCGGGGAGACTCCACGGCGGGCCGAGATGGCGCTCACCTTCCTCAAGCGCATCCTCCGGAGCGCCGAGGAGCGCGGCCAGACGATCGACCCGGCGGTCTTCCACGTCCGGATCGCAAAGCCCGAGGAGCGCGAACCTCGCTTCCTCACATGGGAGGAGGTGGAGGAGGTCCAGTCCTGGATACCCGAGTACATCTCTCGGATCGTCCCGGTGGCCGTCCTGACGATGCTCCGGCGGGGCGAGATCCTCGGCCTGCGCGAACCACGACGTCGACCTCGAGCAGGGCACGATCTCGGTCTTCGATCAGGCGCAGGAGGGAAGGCGCACCAGGACGAAAACTCGGGCGGGCCGCCGGACGGTCGACGTTGGGCCCGCCGCCCTCAAGCTCCTACGCGAGCAGCAGCTCGTGCGGACGCCGAACGCCGAAGGCCTCGTCTTCCCCACCCGGACCGGCACGACCTTAACTTCATGTACCGCGTCTTCAAACCGGCGGCACGGGCGGCCGCGATCCCGGAGCTGACCTTCCACGACCTTCGCCACACGGGAGCCTCGCTCATGATCGCGGCCGGCTGCCACGTCAAGGTCATCGCCGATCAGATGGGACACGCGGACGGCGGCGCGCTCGTCCTCAGCCGCTACGGCCACCTGTACAAGGGCGCCCGCCGCGAGGCGGCAATCGCGCTGGAATCGCACGTTTTCGGAGCCGCTCGGGATTCTGATGTGGGATGTATGTGGGATGGACCCCAGCAGTCGTGGGACCTGCGATGAGAAAATACCTGCAAATGGGCTATGGAGCGTACCGGGATCGTACCGGTGACCTCCGGCTTGCAAAGCTGAATCAGCGGCTTCGGAGCGTTTCCGGTTAGTTCTGTCCGCTTCCGCGAAACGGTGTGTCCATGCTGGTTTGCGGACTCGAGGCGGCGGCGAAGTGCGAAACGCGCCGAAGGGCGTTTGCGACCGTTTCCTTAGCAGAACGTTAGCAGCGAGCGTTGCCTGATCAGGCGCGAAGTGATTCGCTGGAGCCTAGCGGCATGCCGACAGAGGAACACCTTCCTCTGGCATGGGGTCTACGAGACAGGCCACGATCCTGCCGTCGGCTGAGAGTCCAACGAGCTTCTCGATCGGCGACCTGGGCGGCTCGACCTCTCGAAACGACTTTGGCAGCTGTGTGGCGTAGAAGCGGATTGCGGATCCGAGCTCGTCGGGCGCTGCGAACGTCGGCGTGCGCAGGACCACGCCGTCGTCGAGGTGGATGGCGACCTCGGCGGCCGTGTCGAGCACCGGGCCCACGATGTACCGAGGGAGTCCTTCGGAGGAGCCACTGAGGTACGAGATGCCGTGTGGGACGTCGGGCTTCGACTGCGGTGTGCGTGGCACGCCTTCGATTTGGTCGCAGGCCAGGCCGGCGCCTTCGCCCGCGGACCCGGCCGACTCGGGTGTCAACCCGAAGCAGATGCCGTCTGTGGAACTGCGATACGCGATTAGCTGCCAGCCGATGCCGTCCCAGGTTCCGGTCTTGACGATCATGACGTCGGTCAGGGGCGTCGGTGACTCGCCGAATCGGAAGAACCACCAGTTCTGAGAGGCGGCGACCGCGACGAAAGGGATCGAGATCGCAGCGGCGCCGACCGCGGCGATGATCACGAGCCGACGCAGGCTGCGTTGGCGGTGCCCGCGACGGATGGGGATCTCTGCCCCGGCCACCCGCGAACCTGCCGCGGCGCTCGCATCCTTGAGGACACGTTCCCAGTCGCCACGTTCCTGGTCGAACGTTGGTACGAACTCGTCGAGCACGACACCCACGGAATCGGTCATCTCGCCACCTCCCCAAGAACGTCACGGAGCTTGGAATGGGCGGCATGGAGCGTTGCGGCGACCGTGCCGCGCGCAACCCCGAGAACTGAACTGATCTCCTCGTAGTCGAGATCGGCGTAGTGGCGCAGGAACAGAGTCATCCGTTGCCGCTCCGGAAGCGCTGCGATCGCCGCTCGGACCTCCGGCCAGTGGGCGATTTCGTCTTCGATTGCCGCCTCGGGCACGCAGTCAAGGGAGAAAGCGCGATGACGCTTCTCGGTGAGACAGACGTTCACGTGCGTTCGCCAGACCCACGCTTCGAGGCTCCCCTCGCCGCGATAGTCAACTCGCGATCTGATGGAGCGCACAAAGGTCTCGTGGACTGCATCCCGGCCTCTCTCGACGTCGCCAAGCACAGCCACGGCCACCCGAAGGAAGCGCGAGTAGCGCTCCCGGTACACGAGCTCGAGGTCGCGGATCGAGACAGGCCTGTTCGTCGAACTATGCATCCGAAACTAGAGACTCACGAGCTACCGAGATCGTTTAGTCGCCCCCGTCAAGACCTTCGCTGAGGAGGAGCAGCATCGAGGATGCATATGTGCCCTGCCGGCTATTCCGCTGGGTAGTTCCTCCTCGCGGACCGGCTATCCGGCGGCTCGGCGACGAGCGGGCTCTGACTCTCTCATGCGGAGTGCCTCGTATGGGACGGTCAGCAGTTCGACCGTTCGACCGTGCTCGTCCACGATCTCGACGAGAGCCTCCGTCTCCAAGAGCTCGACGACGGCGCCCGTCGCGCCCGCGGGCTGACCGCCGCGCGGCTCGCGCAGCTCCACGACGTCGAGGAGATCGGGCTTGGCCTTCATCGCTTGTCCCATTATGCGCCCGCCAGCTCGTCGGCGACGTAGGCGGTCACGAGCCGAGGCGGCTCCTCGCCCGTTACGAGCCAGACCGTCACGACCCGGTGCGTCTGCCCATTGAGCCCGTCGACAGCGAGGACGAGCTCGTACAGGCCTCCCCACGGCGTCTGGCGGACGCTGCTGACCGGCGCATCAACGACCTCGGTCTCGAGCTGACCACGCAGGTACTCCCAGTCGCGTTGGCGGATCCCGAGAGCCGACGCGAAGACGCGAGCCTTGTGTCGTCCGACCTCGTGCTCCGGATTCAGCAGGTAGCGCTCGAGCTTCTCACGGGGCACGATTGCCTGATCGGCTCTCGGGAGTCGGTCCTCCATGGCGGATCAGAGCGTAAGCTCGGGCCCGAGGCTGCGCTCGAGCTCGGCGACCTGGCGGAGCGCCTGCAGCTTTGGTCGGTCCTTCTCGTGCCCGAGCGCGGCGAGCATCCGAGCCAGGTCGCCGGTCGAGGCCACCGACGGGCGAAGGCCCCGCCCGAGAGGCTCGCGCGTCGCGGCTCGGCGGAGGTCGTCGTAGCCGCGGGTTCCTTCCGGGTCCCGCACGATCTTGACCTCGCCAGCCGGGCTTTCCGCGCGGATCACGGCGTCGGGATTGTCGTCGACGCTGATCCGAGCGCCGCCGGCGCCCACGGCGTCCAGATCGGCCAGCGCTTCTTCGAGGCGCTCGAGATTCTGCGGGCGGAGCGAGGGAGAGATGTCGAGGCCGTCGGGCAGCTCCTCCGCCCCGCGGATCACCCGGGCGAAGGAGCCGATGACCACGTACGCGACCCGCCGGCGTTCGAGCGCGGCGAGGATCGCGTGGGGATCGAACGGCGGACGCTGGGGCATCCTCAGTCCTTCGCCCGCACCTGGAGGATCCGCTGCACGCGCCGCTCGGGCGAGAGGAGGACGTTCTTGCGCAGACGCTCGAGGTTCGCGTCGTCCCACGGGACGAGCTCGAGCGGCAGGTTGAAGCCGCAGGCGCGCACGAGCTCGAGGAGGGTTTCGAGGCTCGGCGCCACGGCTCCCTGTTCCCAGCGGGCGATCACGGAGCGATCCCGGTTCGTGCGCTCGGCGAGCTCGTACTGTGTCAGGCCTGCGCGAAGACGCGCCTCCCGGATCAGGTCTGCGCTGCGCACGGCGGAAGTTTAGACCGGGCGAGTTGATCCAGCCGCAAGATGCTGATATGCTACGCAACTTCTTTGGGCGTCCACGGAAGATCAGAGATGCTCGGGCAGCTAACGCTCGCCGACTGGGAGCGAGAGCAACAGGAGGATCGTCGGAAGCGAGTCGAGGGATCGCCGCCGCCGGACGGGCCTGCCGCCGGCGATGTGAGCCGCCTCGTGGATGCGCTCGTACCCCGCCTCGCCGCTGAGCTCGCCGGTCAGACGCCCGCCACGGCTGCGCCCGAGTCGTCGACGGCCCGCCTCGTGACCCTCGACCAGCTCGTCGCCGAGCTGCCGCCCGCGAAGCGACCGGAGACCTGGAAGCGCTGGCTCTACGAGCGCACGCGCCGCGGCGAAGTCCCAGGCTGCGTCAAGCTCGGCGGCATGCTCTTTTTCGAGCGCGAGCCCACCCTCAACTGGTTCCGGGCGGGCGCAACCGCGAGCCGATAGGAGGAGCACGATGGCCCGGGGATCGATCGTCAAACGCTCGAGCGACAACTACGCGATCGTCTACTACGTCGGCGGCAAGCAGAAGTGGGAGACGATCGGCCCGAGCCGTCGCGAGGCCGAACGCGCGCTGACGGCGAGGAAGCGCGAAGTCGACACCGGAGCGTGGCGCGAGCCGAGCAGCGAGACGCTCGCCTCGTACGCCGAGCGCTGGCTCGCGCACCGCGATCCGACTCGCGTCGGTGGCGGCGGGCGGACGCGACTCTCGCCGTCGACGTTCGAGGGCTACCGGCTCAACCTGCGGCGGCACGTGCTCCCGCGCCTGGGCGACCGGACGCTCTCGTCCCTCCGCACCGAGGACGTCGACCGCCTCATTGCCGAGCTCGAGGCGGACGGCAAGGCGGCCGGCACCGTCCGCAACGTGATCGTCCCGCTCCGCAAGCTCCTGGGCGATGCGGTTCGCCAGGGCCTGCTCCTGGCCAACCCGGCGGCACGAGCCGACCTGCCACCCGCGCAGGACTTCGCCGGCATGGAGATCCCGGCGGAGCACACGGAGGCAATGCGCCAGGCGCTCGTCGAGCTGGCGCCGGTCGATCCTCTCCGCCACGAGCCCGATCTGTTCTTCGTCTGCCTCTTCGACGTCGCCCTCGGCACCGGCCTCCGTCTCGGCGAGCTCCGCGCCCTCCGCTGGCGAGACGTCGACCGCGAGCGCCGGCTTATCCGCGTCGAGCGCGCTTACTCGCGCCAGGAGCTACGGCGACCGAAAACCGAGTCCGGCGTTCGGTCGGTTCCGCTCTTCCTGTCGGTCGACGCGGCGTTCCGAGAGCTGGCCGCCCGAGCGGTCGAGCGCGAGCGCTACGCACCCGAGGAGCTCGTGTTCGCCTCGATGCGGGGAACGCCGCTCCAGCCGTCGAACCTCCGCCAGCGTGTCTGGGAACCCGCGCTTCGGCTTGCGGGCCTCGACGGCGAGGGCTACCGCTTCCACGACCTCCGCCACACGTGCGTCTCGCGCCTTGTCGCCGCCGGCGCGGACGTTAAGCTCGTCCAAGCCGTCGCGGGACACGCCAACCCGCTCATCACTCTGAAGCGCTACTCGCATCTGCTCGACTCTCGCGTCACGGAGGCGGCTGACCGTTTCGACCCAGCGGCGCGGCCGATCCGAGGCGGATGAACGTCGGTCCGTACCCGTCTACGGCAGTGCGTCGAAGCGGTCGCATTCGACAGTCTCAGTCCCCGGGCATGACGAGCCGAGATGCCAGCCCGCGAGTGTGCCGTAGTCGAAGGGACCGTCGATTACGTCACCTGTCATCCCGACAAGTCCCCATGGGCCGCCGTCGGAGCGAAGCGTCACACGGTCGATGTCGGACATTCCGATCAGCGTTCTGGCGACCTGAGTAATGACTCGGGCCTTATCGATCGGATCCGTCACGGTCGTAAGCCCGGAGAGGTCAACCACTGCTTCACTTCCGCCGCGAGGCCGGGGAGCTTGAATAGTCAATGACAGTACGTCGGTGTCGGTCGGAATCGCCGTCGTGACCCCTTGACCTCGCTCCTCGTCGGAAGGACCTCGCAGTAGTGCTTCGAGCGCCTCGCGCGCGTAGGGTGACTTCGTCTGAATCGTCCGCCGGGCGCCAACCGGAGCAACGCCTCGTTCGGTGAGAAAGTACACGGTGGTCCGCGTGGAACCCGTGCTGGGTTGCGTCGTCACCCCGGCGACCTCCTGTACCGGCTCGTCACCGGACCCCTGCGGGGACGACCCGCCACATCCCGCGAGCCCGACGAGCCCGAGCAGAGCAGCCAATACGGCGTAACGTGCCATTTCACTCATTACACTCGCGCGCTGGTCTCGGTTCCGCAAGCTCACGTGCGGAGGAGCGAAGTGGCGCCCGTAACAGCCGTCTTCGGGCTCTTTCCTTAGCAGGACGTTAGCTGCGCGTTAGCCGCGTCGCCCTGACAGTCAACTAATCAGGGCCATTTCCAGCGACTTTCCGATGGAGCGTACCGGGATCGAACCGGTGACCTCCGGCTTGCAAAGCCGGCGCTCTCCCAGCTGAGCTAACGCCCCGTCCGGACTGAGTGTACTCGGCGCGGACCACGCGCTCTCTGCCCGGAAGGGCAGGGCGAACCGCAGCGGAGTGCGAAAGAGCTAGTCGCCCCAGTCGAAGTCGCGGGAGCGTCCCCAGAGCGTGTCCTCCGGGTCGACTGGCGGGTCTGTGTCCTCGCCGGGCCACGCGAGCACCTTGCTCGGCTCGAGCTCGGGCTCTTGGCCGCTCAGCGTGTCTTCGAGGCGGGCTTGCTCCTCGGTCTTGAACAGTGGGTGATTCTCGAAAGGATCCTCGACGTGGTACCGGTCGATCGGCATGTTTCCGTCGAGTTGTGAGTTCCGCCGCTTCAGCTCGAGGTGCTCCTCGATGACGCGGGCGAAGGCTGTGTCTCTCTGTTCGCTCACTAACACCTCCAGCTCGGGGACATGGGCAAGCGGGGGATTGTAGACGGACTCGACGCCAGGTGAGAACCTAAACGTGCGCGCGGACGGGACCGACGGGAGCGTCTCTAGAAGATCGGGCGGTCGAGCACGATCGCGAGCAGCATGCCGAGGAACCAGCAGGCCGCCGTAACGGCCACGGTGACCGGAACGAGGTAGCGGTCCCTCCCGCCCAAAGCGGCAGCGAGGAGCGCAATGAAGACGGCGGCCGTGGCGAGCCGACCCGGCGAGTAGACAATCCCGACCAGCCCGGCGAAGAGCGCGAAGGTCGCGAGGAAGTCTGCGACCAGCTGGGTCGTCGTGGCCCGCTGCGACAGGTCCGGGTCGTACGAGCTCACCGTGCTCTCCGGGTGCTCGCGACGAGGACGGGCTCGCGCCGGCGACCGCGGTCAGGCATCCCGTGCGGGCCGAGGCGACGGCCGGCGATCGGGCCATGCGGGCCGCGGCGTCGCGGCGGCTCGATCCCGCCTCCGCCGAGCCCTTCGCCGGCGTTCCCGGCGGCAGCGGCCGGCGGGTCCTTCACCGACCACCAAATGACGTAGGCCAGGTAGATCGCCGGGATCTTCAGGATCACCGTGAACCAGATGGTGAGCCAGAGCATCTGCCGTTGAGTGTAACCTAGCCGGCTTCAGAAAAACCGACCCCTGGGCCGGCGCCTCCCTGCGGCAACACGGAGGCGCCCACCCGGAGCCCGTCCAGCGTCCAGCGGCGGGCCGGGAACGAGGGCCCAGAAAGGGGGATGAACGTGAAACGACACCGCATGCGCGGGTTTTTGCTCGCGCTCGTAAGCTCGCTCGCGCTCGCTCTCGCCGGGGCAGGCGCCGCTGCTGCTCAGCCGTCCGGCTCGGCGGCCGAGGTCGAGCGCCTCGTCGAGTCGATCCGCAAGCACCGTGCGGTCACCTGGCACTGGCAGCGGATCAAGGGCAACAAGCGCCTCCCGTCCGTGTCCTTGGTCCGTATCAGCGACCCGGAACGACTGGCCGCCCTGCGGGATCTCTGGAAGCGCAGGGCCGAACGCCGGCTCAGGTGGGCGAAGAACCCGCGGTCACGTCCGTCAAGGTGGTGTATGAGGCCGGGTGCGCCATCCTCGCCTGGGCTCTACGCGGCTGTCTCGATCGCGATCACCTCCTCGGGCTGTTGCTCGGGGGGCGCAAGCGTCTTGGCGATCGACTCGGTGCTCATGTAGCGGCGAGCGACGGCCCACTCGTCATGCTGTTCGGCGAGGAGGGCGCCGA
>JBOGZL010000075.1:0-4284 GCA_050697195.1 Solirubrobacterales bacterium | reverse complement strand
CGGTTCGGGAAGATGCCGACGACGTCGGTGCGGCGGCGGATCTCCTTGTTGAGCCGCTCGAGCGAGTTGTTGCTCCAGAGCTGGCGCCAGTGCTCCTTGGGGAAGCCAGTGAAGGCGAGGATCTCGGCGCCGGCTTCGTCCAGGAGCGCTGCCGCCTCTGGGAAGCGGCCCTCGAGCTGGACGACGATCCGGGCCTGCTGCTCCTGCACCGACTCAGCGTCGGGCTGGGCGAAGATCGAGCGAACCATCGTCGCGACGAAGGACTGAGCGCTTTTGGGGACGCGGGTGAGCAGGTTGCGCATGAAGTGCGTCCGGCAGCGTTGCCAGCTCGCCCCGGGCAGGGTGGCGGCGATCGCGTCGACGAGGCCTGGATGCGCGTCCGAGGTGACGAGCTTGACGCCGGCAAGGCCGCGTGCGACCAGACTGCGCAGGAACGCCAGCCAGGCGGCGCCGTCCTCCGAGGTGACGACGTCGAGGCCGAGCGACTCGCGGAAACCATCGCGGTTGACGGCCACGGCGTGCACGACGCAGGCGTTGACCGTGCGACCGCCCTCGCGACACTTGACCTCGAGCGCGTCCAAGACCAGGTACGGGTACGGCGCCCCCTCGAGCGGGCGGGTGCGGAAGTCCTCGACGATCACGTCCAGGCTCTTGGCCAGCCGCGAGACCTGGCTCTTGCTCATCCGCTCGACGCCGAGCTGCTGGACGAGCTTCTCCACCCGCCGCGTGGAGACGCCGGCTAGGTAGGCATCGGCGATCACCGAGACGAAGGCCTGCTCGGCCCGCCGGCGCGGCTGCAGGAGCCAGTCGGGGAAGTAGCTTCCCTCGCGCAGCTTGGGTACGCCGAGCTCGATCGAGCCGACGCGCGTGTCCCAGTCGCGCTCGCGGTAGCCGTTGCGCCGGTTGACCCGCTCTGACGAGCGCTCCCCGTAGGGAGCGCCGCAGAGGGCGTCAGCCTCCGCGCCCATCAACGCCTCGGCGAAGTCCTGCACCATCGCCCGCAAGAGATCGGGGCTCGCCTCTTCCAGCTGCTTGCGCAACCAACTCTCAAGGTCCATCGTGGTCTCGACCACCGTGCTCCTCCTCGCTCGTCTTGGATGGACGTCGCGAGGATGACGCGGTGGTCAGCTATCACGGGCCCTGCGGGCCCCGCCGGCGGTCGGAGCACTCGTACACCACGAACGGGGACGCTACTCGTCGGCTTCTTAGGATTTGCAGGGATTTCTTTAGTGAAGTGCCCGGTCCTGGCGAACGGCCCGAGGTTCACCAGGCGTCTACGGCGAGTCGGTTGAGCCGGCCCGTCGCCTCTTGCGGCGCTCTGCACGTCCGCGTGCCTGTCACCCTCTGTCACCAGGAGTCACCTCCAGTCATTTCTAGTCGCCTCACTGTGCACACGTTGCCGCGCCTCCGTGCCGCCGGGCGATCTGGAGCACTTCAGTGCCGTATGAAGGGGTCCGATTCCGACGGCTGTGGCCGATGGCGCCAGGCGGGACTCGGGGCTCGACCTGCGTGCGGTGCATGATCATGTCGGTGACTAGGTCGCTCACGAACGTCTACGTCGACGCCTTCAACCTCTACTACGGCTGCTTGCGGGGAACTCCGTACCGCTGGCTCGATCTCGATGCCCTCTGCCGGCGCCTGCTGCCGCGCGATCGCATCCACCGCATCCGGTACTTCACGGCGCTCGTGAGCGCTCGCCCCGATGACCCGCAGGAGCCGCAACGGCAGCAGGTGTATCTTCGCGCCCTTTCTACGATCCCGGGGCTCTCGATCCACCTCGGCCACTACCTGACGCATCGGGTCCGCATGCCGCGAGCGTCCGGCCGCGGGACTGTGGAGGTGCTGAAGACCGAGGAGAAGGGCTCGGACGTCAACCTCGCCACATATTTACTACTCGACGCCTTCCGAGGGGACTGCGCGACCGCGGTCGTCATCTCGAACGACTCCGACCTCAAGGAGCCGATCGCCATCGCGCGGAGCGAGCTCGGCGTCAAGGTCGGAATCGTCAACCCGCACCCGCCGGCTCGGCGAAGCCGGGCGCTTCGGGCGGACTTCTTCAAGCAGCTGCGGACATCCGTCCTGCCGCAGTGCCAGTTCCCCCCAGTTCTGCACGACGCGCAGGGAACGATCAGCAAGCCCCACTCGTGGTAGTCCTCGCCGAAACGCAGAGACCCGCCGAAGCGGGCCTCGCACCCAGCCGCCGAGGCGGCTGGGGGAATGAGCAGATTCTAGCGCAGCCGCCGAGGTGACGCCTGGCTGGTTCCGGACGCGAGTCTCACGGGAGCTGGGGGCTTAGGGCCGAACGGTCCAAGGTTGGTCCCGCGGCGATGGCTTGGGTTGGGTTAACGAGAGGTCTACGGCCTGCACGCCCCGGCGGGCCGCGTGGCCGCGAAGCTTCCCCAGCGGTCTGTGCACCGAGGCCGTCTTCGACTGTTTCGCGACCTGAGGTACGGACTCCAGCGGCACCCACGCGCGTACATGACAGGGTGGAGCCGACGTCGACGAGAACCCTCATCAGCCTGCTCTGCATCCTTGCCCTCGCGACAGGGCAAGGTTGCGCGTCGGATTCCACTCAGAGCGTCGTCCGGTCGGATTCTGAGAACTGGCGGCCGATCAGCGGCTTCGGCATCGGACTCGAGCTTCCACCGGGCTGGTACGGGCGGGTCGTCAAGCCGAGTGCGAGAGACTCGATCGTCGTCAGCGCCTCGAACTTCGAACGGCCGCATGAGTCCTACCTTGGCCCGAAGACGGCCGACGCGATGGACGAGAGCAGCATCCACATCGAGCTTGTGGGCTTCGACCCGCACTCGGATGACCTAGCCGGCCACGCGAGGTGGAAGGCAGCGGAGCTACCGATCTCGATCGGCCGCTCCGACCTGGGCGGTCCTTTCGAGGGAATGCCGGTGCCGGCTGTCGCTGCACGCTGGCTCGTTATCGATGTCCGAGCCGTGACGGTGTTCGTCGGCTTCGGCACCTCCGATCCCAGTGACGCCATGTTCGACGAGGCAAACCGGGTGCTCGCGACTCTGTCCATCGACGAGGAGGAAGAGTCGACCGCGGGCTGTCAGGTGCTGAACGAAGGCGTCCCCTTCTTCCCTCAGTTCGGTGAGGACGACCAGCCAAGCGGAGCCCCTGGCGAGCGCTTCCAGATCCTCGCCGCCGGACTGTACGCACCCGCCCAGCGCGCTGAGCTGCTTTGGGAGGACTCGACCGGTACGAGCAGACAGCCCCCAATTGCAGAGGTTGCGGCCGGCTGCTACTTCTCGCTCGAGTTCACCGTCCCTCAGGTCGAGCCAGGGCGCTACCGGATCGTCATCCGAAGCTACGACCCTGACTCGGCCTATGAGATCGCGAGCGCGCACAGCTTCCGTGTAACAACAGAAGCCGATTCCCCGCGCCGGAGCGCCTGGATCGTGCATTACGATCCCGCATACGGCCTCACCTTGAGCCACGCGCCTACATGGTTTCGGGCGCGGCAGTCGCTCAACCCTCGGCTAGCCGATCCCGTCGAGCTCGTCACGCTCGCGACGTTTCCACCTGGGGCGCCGGCAACCGGCTGCGCCCAGTTTCCAACCGGCGCCCTCGAGAAGCTGGGCTCCCACGATGCTGTCGTCTCCCTCCAGGAGCGCTCCGGTGAGCCGGTCGGCTTTCGGGCTCGCCTCGGGCCTTTCCGACTCGACGACGGCCTGCCGAGCGAAGCCGCTGATTGCCTCGATGAGCCACCCGGCTTCGTCGATCGCCTCATCCCCTTTGCAGACGGAGCTCGACCGTTCTATGCGTATGTCGCAGCCGGCAACGAAGCCAAGCCTGCAACGCTGGACGAAGCCCTCGAGATCCTCGACACCCTCCGCGTCGCTCGGCGGGATTGACCGACGGCGCGCGGCCCGCTGAGGACGACGAGTGGAGTTCGCGAGGCCGCCACTGCTGCGCCGCTCCAACCGACCGCGGAGGCGCACCAGAACGAGCAGGTCGTGGCCGAACTACTGCACGAGCCGATCCTCGGCCATGGTGATGCACTGGGCCGTTCGCTGATCGGTCAACGACAGCGAGGTTCACCAGGGGTCTACGCGCTTGTCATCTCGAGTCACCGTGAGTCACCTCCAGCCCGGTGGAGTCGGCGCTGCACGTGACCTGAGGTGACTCCAGGTGACTGGCGGTGACAGCGGCCCATAACTCGTAATGAAGGGGTCCTCGGTTCGAGTCCGAACGTCGGCTCTAAAAGTCCTGCAAATCGGGCACTTGTGTTCTCTGTCAGGGAGACACGCGAAGTGCTCGAGGATGGGT
>JBOGZL010000074.1:0-13185 GCA_050697195.1 Solirubrobacterales bacterium | reverse complement strand
GTTGCGGACCGGGCCTCGCAGGCCGGCCTCGGGCTCGAGCGCGGCTACCGCTACGAGACGATCCGCGAGCCCTACTTCTTCGACTACGTGCAGCAGGAGCTGATCAGCCGCTACGGGGTCGCCACGGTGCGGCAGGGCGGGCTCAACGTCTTCACGACGATCCAGCCCGAGCTCCAGGACGCCGCCCGGGAGGCGATCATCGGCCACGGCTACACGTCGGATCCTGCGGCGGCCGTGGTGTCTGTCGATCCCGCGAACGGGAACATCGTCGCGATGGCGTCATCGGGGACCTACGACCAGAGCAACTTCAACCTCGCCGCCCAGGGCCATCGCCAGCCGGGATCGGCGATGAAGGCCTACGTGCTCACGACGGCGATCCGCCAGGGTGTGGACCCGGATGCGACCACCTATCAGTCGAAGGTTCTCAACCTCAACCTGCCCGAGTTCGGCCATTGGGAGGTGACCACCGCCGAGGGGAGCGCGTGCGGCTGCGCGATGTCGATCCGGGAGGCCACCCAGGCATCCGACAACACGGTGTTCGCGCAGATGGACCTCGACCTCGGGCCCGAGAACGTGCGCGACACGGCGTACGACATGGGGATCGAGACGAAGCTCGACGCCGTCCCGGCGGAGGGGATCGGCGGTCTGCGGATCGGCGTCACGCCGCTGGAGATGGCGAACGGCTACGCGACCCTGGCGAGCGGCGGGATCCGCAACACGCCGACCGCGATCACCAAGGTCGAGTTCCCGAACGGGGACGTCGACGAGCCCGAGGAGGGCGACCGCACCCGGGTGTTCTCGGACGGGGTCGCGTACGAGGTGACCGACATCCTCAAGGGCGTGGTCAGCGGAGGAACCGGGACCGCCGCCAACATCGGCTGTCCCCAGGCCGGCAAGACGGGCACGACCGACGACTACACGGACGCGTGGTTCGTCGGCTACACGCCTAGGCTCTCGACCTCTGTGTGGGTCGGGCATCCGAACGCACGCTCCACGCTGGGGTCAAGCGCGTTCGGCGGGACGCTCGCGGCGCCGATCTGGCACGACTACATGCTGACCGCGAAGGGCGACTTCTGCGGCGACTTCCCCGCTGCCGAGGACCCGGTCGAGTATCAGCCGTTCTACGGGACGTATGCGAACAACGGCAGCGGGAGCGACTACTCCTACGACTCGGGCAGCACCGATGGCGGCACCTACGACAGCGGCTCGACCACCCCCGCGACCCCCGACACAGGTACCGGCGGCGGCGCCTATGCTCCGGGGATCCAACCGGGGGCGGACCCCGTCGAATAGAAACCCGCCCGATGTGCAAGCACATCGTGCGGTCCGCGGCAGGACGGGCACTAGAAGACGCGCGCGATTCGCGAGCAAATCGCGCGGTTTGAGATGACTCGGAGGCTCCTGGCCGGTCTCTCCCTCGCTGCCCTGGCGGCAGCAGCGGTGCCGCTCGCGGCGCCGGGTGAGGCGCTGGTCCCGGGTGCCGCCGAGGGGGCGCCGGGGTGGCTGCTCGGCCCCTACGGGGACGGGCTCGGGCTCGACGGCGGCGACTACCTCGCGGCGCTTGTGGTCGCGTTCGCCGCCTACCTCGGCGCGACCGGTGCCGCGGCGGCGCTCGGCCGGCGGGTGGTGTGGGGGTCGATCCTCGTCGGGGTCGCCGCCTTCACGCTCGCGCCCCCGCTGCTGTCGCTCGACGTGTTCAGCTACATCTCCTACGCGCGGCTGGGCGCCGAGCACGGGCTCAACCCCTACGACGCAGTCCCCGCGGACCTCCCCGGCGATCCGGCGGCATCGCGGGTCGAGGACTTTCGTTTCGCCGTCAGCGTGTACGGGCCGCTGTTCACCCTCCTCAGCTATCCCCTCGGCCTCGTCGGGGTCCCGGTGGCGATGTGGGGGGTGAAGGCGGCGGCCGGCGCCTCGGTGCTGGGCGTGACGTGGCTGACCGCCCGACTCGCGCTCGTCCGCGGAGTGGACCCGTACGGAGCGGCGTCACTCGTGGCCCTGAACCCGCTCGTGCTCGTCCACGTGGTCGGCGGCGCCCACAATGACGCCCTGATGGCGTGCGGGCTGATGGCGGCTGCGACCGCCGTCGTCGCCGGGCTCGACGCGACCGCCGGCGCCTCGCTCGTGCTCGGGGCGGCGGTGAAGGTCGCCGGGGCGTTCGCCGCCCCGTTCGCTCTCCTGGGCTCGCCGCGACCCGGCCGGCTGCTCGCCGGCGCGGCGCTCGTCGCCGCGGCTGTGACGGTGGCGAGCCTGGCCGCGTTCGGGCTCGAGGCCACGAACGCCCTCGGGGTGATCGGCGGCAACCAGAGCGAGTCGAGCCACTACAGCGTCCCCAGCACCGTCGCCCGGATCGCCGGGGCGGACCCCGAGGCGGTGCGCTATGCGTTCCTGGGCGCGTACGCCGTGCTGGTGGCGTGGCTCGTCCGCTGGACCTGGGGCGGAGGCGATTGGCTGCGCGCCGCCGCGTGGGCCGGCGCCGGGCTGCTCGTGGCGACGGCGTGGCTCGTTCCCTGGTATGTGATCTGGGCGCTGCCGCTCGCGGCGGTGGCGCGCGACCGCGGGGTCGTAGCCGTGGTCCTCGCCGTCTCCGCGCTCCAGCTCCCGGTCGCGATCCCGTAGCGCTCCGAGGGTTTCGCGGATGCGCGGAGCCCGGGTTCGCGCGCAGAACGCTGGCGGGGAACGCCGGGATGTTGAATGGCTGGGTAGGAGGTGGGGTGTCGATAACCGCACAGTCGCGCCCTCACCAGGTGCGCGTGTGCAGTTGACCCCGCTATACGAGGCTAACTCCGCACGCGTGGCCGAGCGAGCATCGATTGTGCGGTTATCGACGGTGGCGGAGTGCTCTGAGCCGCTGCCGGATCCTCTACTTGCCGCCGTTGTTGCGCCGGCGTTACCCCATCGCGCCAGAATCACCCCCATGCCCTCCGAGCCAAGGATGCGCGGCGACGGCGAGTTCTCGCTGATCGCGCGGCTCGCCGAGCGACTGCGGCGGGCGTCCGCGGCGGCGGGCGCGGAGGTGCGGGTGGGGATCGGCGACGACGCGGCAGTGACGGTTCCCCGCGGCGCGACCGTCACCTCGACGGACCTCCTCATCGAGGGCGTCCACTTCCGGCGCGAGACGGCGCCGCCGGCGGCGATCGGTCGCAAGGCGCTCGCGGCGGCGCTGTCCGACCTCGCCGCGATGGGGGCGGCCGCGGGCGAGGCCTACGTCGCGGTGGGGATCCCGGACGAGCTCTCGGAGGACGATTGCGTCGCGCTGTATGACGGCGTCGCCGGCCTCGCCTCCGACTCGGGCACCGCGGTGCTCGGAGGTGACGTCAGCCGCTCGCCGGTGCTCCTCCTCGCGGTCACCGTGGTCGGCCACGCGCCCGGCGGCTCGGACCCGGTGACCCGCGCCGGTGCGGCACCGGACCATGTGCTCGCCGTCACCGGCGAGCTGGGAGGGGCGGCGGCGGGCCTCCTCCTGCTCGAGCGGCCGGAGCTCGAGTCCTCGGTGGTCCCCGATATCGCCGCGGCGCTTCGGCGGCGACAGCTCGAACCCGTGCCTCGGCTCGAAGCCGGCGCGGCGCTCGCCGCGGCGGGGGCGAGCGCGATGATCGACTTGAGCGACGGGATCGGCGCCGATGCCGGGCAAATCGCAGCGGCGAGCGGCGTTCGCGTCTCGATCGAGCTCGACCGGCTCCCGGTGGAGCCGGGGGTGGCCGACGTGGCGGCGGCGGCGGAGCTCGACGTCGTGGAGCTGACCGCCGCGGGCGGAGAGGACTACGAGCTGCTTGCCGCGATCCCGGCGGACCGACTCGCCGACGCGCAGTCAGCCGTCTCCGCGGTGGGCGGGCGGCTGACCGCTATCGGTCGGACTGCCGCCGGGCAGGGGGTGGAGCTGCGGGATCCGGAGGGGGCTCTGCGCCGGCCGCACGGGTTCGATCATCTTCGCGATCGTCGATGAGCATCCGACGGGCGCGGTTGACCTCCCTCAGCTTTCGCACGATCGAGTCCGCGACGTTGCCCGCGTTGACCGCGTACTTGCCGGCGGCGATCCGGCGCCGCAGCCTGGCCACATCCTGGTCCGTTGTCAGTGTGAATCGCGACATTTGGAGCTGCCGAGCGTCGTAGGTGTTCTGACGAGGCGAGACACGGTTCTGCCTCACACCTCTAATCGGCTCGCGACCCTCGAATCGTTAGCGATCGTCCCTCGTAGATCCGTCTATCGTCCACCCCTTCTACCCCCGCGACGCCCGAATCGAAACCACCCGCGCCGCTACCCCGCGCGCCCCCCTGATCCTCGGCCGGCCGGTCGGGGCCACGGACGACGATTCGCGGCTCGTGATCGGTCCGCGCCGGCGTCAGGGCGGCGGCGAGCAGCGCGACCAGGCAGCCGGCAAACAGGCAGCCGATCAGCGCCGTGCCGAGGCCGATCTGTCCGTCGGCGACCATCAGGAGCGCCTGCCAAGGGGCCGCGACACCCACCTCCAGCCGATCGCCCAGCCATATCAGCGCGACGATGCCCGGGATCAGCGAGACGCAGACGGCGGCGACCGAGAGCCCGAGACGACGACGCGGATCGCTCACCGTCGCGGCGATCCAGATGTGTGCCACGGGCACTGCGAACAGGGCGAGATAGGGGTTGAGAAGCCACGTCACGAGCGCCCCCGCGCACACCACGACCCCGGTCGCCGCGATCAGGCCCTGCGGATCACCGCGTCTCGGTACCGCGAACGGCCGCACCGCGGCCCACGCGCCCGCGAGGCCCGCGATCAGCAGAACGCTCACCAGTACGGCGCGCCAGTCGATCCCGAAGCGGCCCGGGTCGAACGGGAAGCGGGGTGACGGAAGCAGGCCGACGAGCGCGAGCAGGTAGGCGAGCAACAGCGCGCCGACGAACGGCAGCGAGCGGCCGACAACCCACCCGAGGTCGAGCGGTCGAACGAGCCCGCGGCGCCGCGCGCGGGCGAAGCCGTCGATCGCCGCCACGACCCCGGGCAGCAGCAGCACGAAGGAGAGCATCGCGATCGTCCAGCCGGGGATCAGGTTGTCCCCGAGGGCTATGTAGGCCCCGGGCCCGTGCTCGGGTCGGCCCGGGAGCGCGTCGAGCGCGAGGATCGTCGTCTGCGCCGCCTGACCCAACTCGCCGAGCGTCGTCTCGGAGAGCGACACGAGGCTGTCGTCCTCGGGGGCAAGCTGGCGCTCGCCCGCGGAGCTGATCGCAACCGCGTCGATTCCGTCCTCGATCAGGGGCCCCTGCTCTCCAAGTCCGATCGGCAGCGCGAGCCGAAGCAGCTGTCCGAAGGTTCCCTCCAGCCGGGCGGGCTCCCCGAGCTCCGCCGAAACCGTCGCGGCAGCCGTCCGGGTGAGCTCGATCGCGGTGCTCTGCGGTCCCGTCGACCACGGGATCACGAACGGCGGCTCCGGGCTTGCGGCACCGGGCTGGGAGACCACCAGCGCCGCGTCGATCAGGTCCCGCTCCGGGTAGCTGCCGGCGAACTCTCGCACCCCGGCGGCGCCGTCGCTCCCGGCGGCGGTGGAGACGAAGACCAGCGTCTTGCGGTGCGAGGCGACCCCGAAGGTCTGCGCGAGCTCGACCAGCGCCGCGGTCGCGGCAGCGCTCGTCGCCGCCCCGACTCCGACGGCCGAATCGCGCGAGGCGAGCACGACCAGGCGCCGCTCGGACTCGCCCGGCAGGGTGGCGATCACGTTGCGCAGCTCCACATCCTCGCCGTCGAAGCGCGAGGAGAAGCTCTGCTCGGATACCTCGGCGCCCTCGATCTCGGTGAACCCCTCCGTGACGAGGTCCGCAGTCTCGGCGTCTCCGGGGCTGCCGGGGGTTCGCTCCGGGGCGGTCCCTGCGATGTCGCGCGCGGACGCCGCCGCCCCGTCGCCGTCGAAGCTCCCGAGCGAGACTGGGGCCTCAAGCGGCTCGGGAACGGGCTGGAGCGAGAACAGCAGCACGATCACGGCGACGAGCGCGGGCGCGAACGCGCCGCGATAGAGGCGTTGGTCAACCACCGGCGACTACCCTTGGTTCATGGCCGAGGGATCGGCGCGAATCCTCCTGGTGGATGACGAGCAGGCGGTCCAGAAGTTGCTCTCCTATCCGCTCCGCAAAGAGGGCTACGACGTGGTCGCCGCGCACGACGGCCGCGAGGCGCTCGATCGGTTCGCCGAGCAGCGCTTCGACCTCGTGGTCCTCGACATCATGTTGCCGAAGCTGGACGGGATCGAGGTCTGCCGGCGTCTGCGAAGCCGAAGCCAGGTGCCGATCATCATGCTGACCGCGAAGGACGACGAGATCGACAAGGTGGTCGGGCTCGAGATGGGCGCGGACGACTACATCACCAAGCCGTTCTCGGTCCGGGAGTTCCGAAGCCGGGTCAAGGCTGCGCTGCGCCGCACCGAGATGCTGAGGACCCGCCCGTCGGGCGGAGAGCCGATCGTGGCAGGCGAGCTGCGGATCGACTTCGAGCGCCGCCAGGTGACGGTCGGCGATCGAGCGGTTCGGCTCACCTACGTCGAGTTCGAGGTCCTCGCCGCGCTCGCGACGACCCCCGGCCGCGTTCACACGCGCGAGATGCTCCTGGAGCGGATCTGGGGAGACTCCGGCTATCGCGATCCGCGCACCATAGACGTGCACATTCGCCACCTGCGCGAGAAGCTCGAGCCGGACGCCAAGCACCCCGAGTACCTGTTCACGGTCCGCGGGGTGGGATATCGCTTCCGCGGGTCGGATGACTGACAGAGGATTCGAGCGGAATTGATGCCTTTGAACAGCGTCCGCAACAGGCTGGTGCTGCTCTTCTTCGCGATCACCACCGCGGCGGTCGGATTCGTCTACCTGTACGTCGTTCCCCAGCTCCGCTCCAGCCTCACCGCCGAGAAGCTCACCCGGCTGGAGTCCGCGGCGGCGGACTCGAGCGAGCGCCTGGCGTCCGCGATCGAGCGCGGCGCCTCCCAGACGCGGCTGCGGCGGCTCGCGCGCGACCTCGCGCAGGAGAGCGACGCCCGGGTCACGCTCCTCGGCCTCGACGAGGGCCCAATGGGGTTCGCCCCCGAGTTCGTGATCAGCGACTCCGAGCTGGAGCGGACCGCGGTGGAGCCGACCTACGTCGCCGCCGCCAACGCCGCCGCCACCGGCAACGTGAGCTCGGCGGTCGAGCGGGTGGAGGGACAGCGGATCGGGGAGACCGCGATCGCGGTCGGGACCGGCGGCAGGCCTCGGTGGGCGGCGGTGTTCTCCACCTCGCTCGAGGACGTCGACGACAACGTGGCGCTGATCCAGCGCCAGATCCTGATCGCGGGCGCGATCGCGCTCACGGCCGCCCTGCTGGCGGGGTACTTCGCGGCTCGCGCGCACTCGCGCCGCCTCTCGAGGCTCGAGGAGGCCGCGGAGAAGGTCGCCGAGGGCGACTTCGAGGTCCCGATCCCCGTCGACTCCTCCGACGAGGTCGGCCAGCTCGCGATGACCTTCAACGAGATGCAGGAGCGCCTCGCGAGGCTCGACGAGGCGCGAAAGGAGTTCATAGCCAATGCGTCGCACGAGCTCCGAACCCCGATCTTCTCCCTCGGCGGCTTCGTGGAGCTGCTCGAGCACGAGGAACCGGACCCCGCCTCGCGGGAGGAGTTCGTGCGCGAGATGCGGGAGCAGATCGACCGCCTGACGAAGCTCACCGGGGACCTACTCGACCTCTCGAAGCTCGACGCCGACGCGCTCGCGCTGCGAGCCGAGCGGATCGACCTCGCGCGCCTCGCCGACGCGATCGCGGCGGAGTTCGGCCCCGCCGCCGATCATCGCGGCTCCGAGCTCGAGGTGAGTACGGTCGACGCCGACGGTGGGGCGCTCGCGCTCGCAGACCCCGATCGAGTCGAACAGATCCTCCGTATCCTGCTTGACAACGCTTTGACCCATACGCCGCCCCGAACAAGGATCTCGGTTACGACGGCGCGCGGGGACGGGACCGCCGGGCTCGTGGTCACCGACACGGGCCCGGGGATCGACCGCCGCTCGCTCGCGCGCGTCTTCGACCGCTTCTACACCGGCGACTCGGTGAGCGGCTCGGGGCTCGGCCTCGCGATCGCTCGCGAGCTCGCGGTCCGGATGAGCGGAAGCCTGCGCGTCTCGTCGGGGCGCGGCCGCACCGAGTTCAGGCTCGAGTTGCCCGCCGCGACCACGGCTCCGGCCGCGCGGGCGTGAGCCGCGTGCCGAGACTGCCGGCGGCGATGGCGATCGCCGCGGCCCTCGTCGTCGCGGTCGGTTGCGGCGACGACGGCGAGTCCGCCGTCACCACCACGGTGGGCAAGGAGGGCGGCCGCGAGCGGGTGATCGTCGAGGCGTCGAACGGCGCCTTCAATCCGCAGGCGGTGTACGACAGGGCAGCGCCCGGCGTCGTGACGGTGCTGTCGGTGTTCGACGGAGGCGGCGAGGGCATTCTCGGAGGCGGCGGGGGCGCCGGCCAGGGATCCGGGTTCGTCGTGGACGACAGCGGAGAGATCGTCACCAACGCCCACGTCGTCACGGACGCCGAGGCGAGCGCGGGAGAGGACATCAACGAGGCGCGAGAGGTCTACGTCGAGCTCGCCGACCGCAACCGGGTCGCGGCCGACGTCGTCGGCTTCGATCCGTTCGCGGACGTCGCGCTGCTGAAGATCGACCCGGAGGGGCTCGGCCTCGTCCCGGTGGAGCTCGGATCGAGCGACGAGATCGAGGTCGGCCAGCCGGTCGCGGCGATCGGGAGCCCGTTCGGGCAGGAGCAGTCGCTGTCCGTCGGGGTGATCTCGGCGACCGACCGCTCGATCGAGTCGCTCACCGACTTCACGATCGACGGGGCGGTCCAGACCGACGCCTCGATCAACCCCGGCAACTCGGGCGGTCCGCTGCTCGACGCCGAGGGGCGGGTGCTCGGGATCAACCAGCAGATCAGGACGGCCTCCGGCGCGGACGAGGGGGTCGGCTTCGCCGTCCCGGTCGACGCCGTGAGCCGGTCGCTCGACGAGATTCGCGACGACGGCGAGGCCCAGTACGCGTTCCTCGGCGTCACCACGCAGGCGCTCTACCCGCAGCTCGCTGAGCGGCTCGACGTCGATACCCCGACCGGGGCGCTGGTCGCCGAGGTCGTTCCCGACGGACCCGCCGACGAGGCCGGGATCGAGGCCGGCGACGAGGAGCTCCGCTTCCAGGGCCAGCCGGTGACGGCGGGCGGCGACGTGATCGTCGCGGTCGACGGCCAAGAGGTGGTGCGCGAGAGCGACCTCGCGGAGGCCGTCGCCGAGCACGGGCCGGGTGACACGGTCGTGATCGAGGTCCTGCGCGACGGCGAGACGGACGAGCTCGAGGTCGAGCTCGGCGAGCGCCCGGAACAGGCCCCCCAGGGCTAGGTGAACGAGCGAATTTCCCTCGCTGGGGTGGCCCGCGAGCTCGCGCTCGCGCTTCGCGACGAGGTGCGGCCGCTGCTCGGCCGCCACGAGGGCCGCGGGCACGTGCGGGGGGCGCAGGAGGGGTCGGCCGGGGGAGACGTCACGTTCGAGATCGACGAGCGCGCCGAGACCTTCATGGAGCGCTTCCTCGCCGAGCGAGCGCCGGATGTCGCGTTCTACTCGGAGGATCGCGGGCTGGTGACCCCCGACGGCGATGCCCGCTGGGTGCTGATCGTCGACCCGATCGACGGGACGCGGCCGGCGATGGCGGGACTGGAGTCCGCGTGCGTGTCGGTCGCGCTCGCGCCGCTTGACCCCGAGCCGCGGATGGGCGACGTGGAGGTGGGCTGCATCGCCGAGATCAAGACGGGAACGCTGTACAGCGCCGAGCGGGGAGGCGGCGTCGAGCCGCTGCCCGCCCTGTCGGGAAACCGAGATGTCGGCCGGATGTTCTGGAGCTACGGCCTTCGTGGCCGGCCGGCTCGGGCGATGGCGGAGGTGCTCGGCGACCTGATCGACGCGTCGTCGGTCGGTGGGGCGACGTTCGATCTCGGCTCGGCCACCTACGACATGACCCGGGTCGCGACCGGCCAGCTCGACGCGTACGTGGAGCCGGGGCCGCGACTGGTGGCAGACGTGGCGGGAATGCGGGAGGAGTTCGAGCGCGTGGGGGGAGGGGCGATCCTGAACAACTCGCCCTACGACCTCGCCGCCGCGGCGCTGTGCCTCACCGAGGCGGGCGCGGTGGTCACCGACGCGTACGGAGAGCCGCTCGCCGGGCGCCGCCTGCTCGGCTCGAGCGCGGAGTTCCAGATCTCGTGCGTGGTCGCCGCCAACCGCGAGCTGCACCGCGAGATCTGCGCGGCGATCGACGCGGGCGTGGAGCGGCTCGCCCGCGGCCTGTAGTGGGCGCCCGAAGTCGCAGCAGATAGCCTGACGCCGTGCTTCAGGAAGTAGGCCTTGGCCAGCGCTCCCTCGCCGACTACACGCACCTCGTCGGGCGAGGGCTAGTCGAGCAGATCCGCGAGCTCGCCGAGCCCCTGCAGGGGCTGCGGATCCTGCACGTGAGCGCGACCGCGTTCGGGGGCGGGGTGTCGGAGATCCTCTACACGCTGGTGCCCCTGATGCGGGACGCGGGCCTCGATGCGCACTGGAACGTGATCCTCGGGCGCGAGGACTTCTTCAACGTCACCAAGCTGCTGCACAACTCGCTCCAGGGCGACGAGAACACCCTCACCGAGCAGCAGTGGGAGGTCTTTCACGCCTACAACACGATGAACGCGCGCGGCCTGGAGGGCGATTGGGACGTGGTCGTGATCCACGACCCCCAGCCGCTCGGGCTGCGGCGCAACGCCTCCGATCGGGCCGGCCGGTGGATCTGGCGCTGCCACATCGATCTCTCGAAGCCCAACCTCGAGACGGTTGCGCGCGTCCTTCCGCTGATCGAGGAGTACGACGCCAGCGTGTGGCACCTGCGGGAGTACGTTCCGGCGGGCCTCGACGGCGGGGTGCGGATCGTGCCGCCCGCGATCGATCCGCTCTCGCCCAAGAACATGGCGCTCTCCCCGGAGGACGCCGCGTTCGTGTGCGAGCAATTCGGGATCGATCCCGACCGGCCGCTGGTGTGCCAGGTTTCCCGGTTCGATCCCTGGAAGGACCCGATCGGCGTGATCGACGCCTACCGCGTCCTCACCAAGGAGGTGCCCGAGGCGCAGCTCGCGCTGGTCGGCTCGATGGCCACGGACGACCCCGAGGGATGGGAGTTCTTCCATCAGACCTACCGCTACGCGGACGGCGACCCGGACATCAAGATCCTCAACAACCTCAACAACGTCGGTGCGATCGAGGTGAACGCGTTCCAGTCCCAATCCGACGTCGTGATCCAGAAGTCGATTCGCGAGGGGTTCGGGCTCACAGTCACCGAGGCGCTGTGGAAGGGGCGTCCGGCGGTGGCCAGCCGTGTCGGGGGGATCCCGCTCCAGATCGCCGACGGCGAGGGCGGATTCCTCGTCTCCTCCCCGGAGGAGGCGGCGCGGCGGTGCATCGAGCTGCTCTCCGACCCGGAGCTGGCGAAGCGGCTCGGCCGGGCGGGCAAGGAGCGCGTGCGGGCGAACTTCCTCACCCCGCGGCTGCTGCGCGACTGGCTCCGGATCCTCGGCGGGGAGGAGGCGGTCGAGCCGGTGCCGCCGGCCGGTGCGGTCGAGGAGGCGTGATGACGCCCGAGAACGGGCGGCTGGTGATCGTCTCCAATCGCGGCCCCGCCCAGTTCGAGCGCGACGCCGAGGGAAACCGGGTCGTGAGCCGCGGGGGCGGCGGCCTGGTGAGCGCGATCACCGACCTCGTCTCCCACCGTCGCGCGCTGTGGATCGCCTCGACGATCACCGAAGAGGACGTCGCGGTGGGCGCGGAGGCGGGCGGCCCGGTCGAGGTCACGCTCGGCGGGGTGAACTACGAGGTCCTGCTGGTGGAGAGCGACCCGACCGCGTACGACCGCTTCTACAACGTGATCGCGAACCCGATCCTGTGGTTCATCCAGCACTACCTGTGGGACCTCTCCAACGCTCCCGACATCCGGCGCGAGGAGACCGAGGCATGGGAGCTCGGATACCGGGTGGTGAACGAGGACATCGCGAGGGCGGTCCTGCGCCAGATCGAGGGCGACGCGTCGCCGCTCGTGATGCTCCACGACTACCACCTCTACACGTGCCCCGGGCTGATCCGCGCCGCGCGGCCGGACGCCTTCCTCCACCACTTCGTCCACATCCCGTGGTCCCAGCCCGACAGCTGGCGGGTGCTTCCCGGCGGGATACGGGAGGAGATCTTCCGCGGGCTGCTCGCAAACGACATCATCGGGTTCCACACCCACGCGTACGCGCGCAACTTCCTCGCCTGCTGCCGCGAGCTGCTCGAGCTGGAGATCGACTACGCGCGCGGAGCCGTCCTGCACGAGGGCCGCGAGACGTGGGTGCGCGCGTACCCGGTCGCGATAGACGCGAACCGGCTCCGCGAGGCGGCGGCCTCGGAGGCGGTGGCCGAGTACGAGCAGGAGGTGCTGGCGCGACGGCGCGACTCCCTCATCCTGCGCGTCGATCGCGCCGACCTGTCGAAGAACGTGCTCCGCGGGTTCGCGGCCTTCGACGCGTTCCTCGACCAGCATCCGGAGTTCCGCGAGCGCGTCACCTTCGTCGCCCACCTCCAGCCGTCGCGCCAGGACGTTCCCCAGTACGTCGAGTACCTGGAGCGGATCGAGGCGCTGGTCGCGGTCGTCAACCACCGCCACGGGACGACCGACTGGATGCCGATCGACCTCCGGATCTACGACAACTTCGAGGAGGCGGTCGCGCGGTACAAGCACTGCGACCTGCTGATCGTCAACGCGCTGTTCGACGGCATGAACCTGGTCGCGAAGGAGGCGCCGGCGGTCAACACCCGAAACGGCGTCCTGATGCTGTCCGAGAACACCGGCGCCCACGAGGAGCTGGGCGACTGCGCGCTCACGGTCAACCCCTTCGACATCCAGGAGCAGGCCGACACCATCCACCGCGCGCTGACGATGGCGGGCGAGGAACGCGAGCTCCGCGCACGGAGGCTGCGCGAGATCGTGGACGCCCGCGACCCCGGCGACTGGGTCGACGAGCAGCTCGCCGACATCCGCGCGAAGCAGGGCGAGCGCGAGCGGGTGGGCTAGCCGACCCTGGGCATATCTCGTCCAGTATTTCGTCGCAGCATGCCCATCGCGGGCTAGAGGCCGAACTCGCGCTGGAGCGGGGTGGGTTGGGG
>JBOGZL010000073.1:0-4433 GCA_050697195.1 Solirubrobacterales bacterium | reverse complement strand
GGGCGCGGGGCGGGGCGGCCCGCCGGCGGGGCCGGCTGGTGGTACTCGTAGCCCGGCACCGGCATGAACTGCTCCGGGTATCCCCACATCCCGTGCTCGACGATGTCGAGGCCGTAGCGCTCCTCCTCTGGCTTCACCCGCAGCCCGTACACGGCCTTGATCGCGAAGAAGATCGCGAAGCTGATCGCGAACACGCTCGCGAACGCCGCCGCGACCCCGAGCGCCTGAACGCCGAGCTGCTCGAAGCCGTCTCCGTACACAAGGCCGCCCTGGCCGATCGCGTTGTACTCGGCGAGCCGGGGAGCGGTGAACAGCCCGCACGACAGGGTCCCCCAGATCCCCGCGAGCCCGTGCGCCGAGAGCGCGCCGACCGGGTCGTCGAGGTACTTGTCGATCGTGATCACGCCGAAGACGACGATCACCCCCGCGATCACTCCGATCACGGGCGCGAACCAGAACTCGACGTAGCCGGACGGCGCGGTGATCGCCACCAGGCCCGCGATCGCCCCGTTCAGCGTCATCCCGATGTCGAAGCTGCGGGTCAGGACCCAGATCGTCGCCATCGCGCCCAGCACCCCCGCGGCGCCGCCGAGCCAGGTGACGATCGCGACCTCGGCGAAGCGCCCGTCGAGCGTGCTCAGGGTCGAACCCGGGTTGAACCCGAACCACCCGAACCATAGGATCACGACGCCGAGCCCGACGAGCGGCATCGAGTGCCCCGGGATCACGTTCGGCCGCCCGTTCGCCTCGTACTTGCCCTGGCGCGCGCCGAGCAGGAGCAGCGCGGCCAACGCGCCGGTCGCCCCGACCATGTGGATGACGGTCGAGCCGGCGAAGTCCTGCATCCCGAAGCTGGCCTGCAGCCAGCCGCCGCCGAAGATCCAGTGGCTCGCGAGCGGGTAGATGAGCCCCGCGAAGATCACCGCGTAGATCAGATAGGCGCCGAACTTGATCCGCTCGAGCGTCGTCCCCCACACGATCGCCAGCGAGACCGCCGCGAACGCGAACTGGAAGAAGAACTTCGAGCCAACCGTGGCGTCCGAGAACGAGAGCGCCGGGAGGTCGATCTCGCTCGGGAACTGAAGGAAGAACCCGGCGTCACCCGCGAACCAACCCGTCTCCCCGTTGTTGCCGCCGAAGGCGAGCGCGAACCCGACCGCCCAGTACACGATCGCGGCGATCGAGAGGTTGGCGATCACCTTCGCCGCCACGGTTCCCGCGTTCTTCATCCGCGAGAAGCCGACCTCGAGCAGCAGGAACCCGGCCTGCATCAGCATCACCAGGACGCCCGCCATGTACACCCACAGCGTGTCGATGCGGGCGCTGAGGTCGTTGAGGCGGGGCTTCGTGAACTCCTTCAGCTCCTCGCCGTTGATCAGCGCGAGGACGTCAATCGGGAGGAGATCCATGTCGGGCGCTCGTTCCTTTCGATCGCGTGGGCCGACTGCGGTACCACGCCAATTCTGGGAGCGTCTGGGCCGCGCCGCATTGGCCCCACGTACAGGATTCGCCGGGCTCCGTTGTCCGGAGGGACAAACGCGCGCGGGGCGTCGCCCGGCTAGCCCTGGGTCGGGGTGCCGGCGCCGTTCCCGGCGGGGGTGCCGGCCGCCTCGTCCGCTGGCGCGGGCGAGGCCTCGGCGACCGCGGCGAGCTCGGTGAGCGAGGCCCGAAGGTCGTCGGCGAGCGAGTCGAGATCGGGAATCGCGTCGAAGTCGCCGATCAGCCCGAAGTTGATCTCCCCGTTGTAGCTCATGATCCCCACGCACACCGCCTGGCGCTTGGCGAGCGGAACCATCGGGAATGTGACCTGGAGCTCGCGGCCGAGGACGTAGAGGGGGAACTGGGGCCCGGGAACGTTCGTGACGACGAGGTTGAAGAATCGCTGCCGGGGCTGCAGGCGCGCCGCCTGAGACGCGATCGTCGGGGGCGCGAACCCGGTCAGCTCGGTGAGGAGAGTCGCCCCGACCGCCTGGCGGGAGGACTTCAGGTCGCCCATCGTCTCGGTGAGCATCCGCAGCCGGGCGGCCGGGTCCTCGACCCCGACCGGCAGCGGCGCCATCATCGCCGACACCTTGTTGCCGAGCGCCCCGTGCTCGTCGGCGGCGCGGACGCTGATCGGCACCATCGCCCGAAGCTCCAGGTCGGAGGTCGAATGCCCCCGGCCGCGCAGGTAGCGGCCCAGGGCCCCGGCGACCGTCGCGAGCACGACGTCGTTCACCGTCCCCCCGAGTCGGTTCTTGATCGCCTTGAGCTGGGACAGGTCCCCCCGCACCCACGCGAACCGCCGGTGCCCGCCGATCTCCACGTTGAAGGGGGAGGGGGGAGCTCCGAGTCCCGAGCCGGCGAACTCGCCGATCGCGGATACGCCCTCCTGGATCCTTCCCGCGATCTCACGTGGCGCGCGCAGGACCCCGGTCACCCCGGACGCGATCTCGCGCGGGTTCGTGAGCCGGTCCAGCACGGCCTCGGCGACGACCTCGGCTGTGGTGGGCTCGGGCCTCGGCAGCCACGCGCTCGGCGGTGCCGGCGGGGCGGCGGGCTCCTGCTCGGTGTCGTAGAGCACGGCGGTTATGTCAACCCCGGACACGCCGTCCACCAGCGCGTGATGGCTCTTCCCGACGACGGCGAAGCGGTCGTCCTCGAGCCCGTCCACGAGCCACAGCTCCCACAGCGGCTTGGAGCGATCGAGCGCCTGGGAGAAGACCCGCGCGGCGAGGATCCGGAGCTGCTCCTCGCTGCCGGGCTCGGGGAGGGCGGTCTGGCGCACGTGGTACTCGAGGTTGAGGTGAGGGTCGTCCTCCCACACCGGGCGGCTGAGTCCGAAGGGGATGAAGCGGAGCTTCTGGCGAAAGCGGGGGACGAGGTGAAGGCGGGAGGCGATGTGGTCGCGAAACTCGTCGTACTCGGGGGTCGGGCCCTCGAAGATCGAAGTCGAGGCGACGTGCATGTGGGCGCCGCCACGCTCGAGGTGGAGGAAGGAGGCGTCGAGTCCGGAGAGGCGATCGCCCATCGTCACCTATTTTCGCGCTCGGCCCTGCATCAAATTCCCCGCCCGCCCCCACCTTGGTAGAGCCTCGCGCTCACGGGCGAATGTTTGCAGACCCGCAAAGACTGTGACCGGACTCACACACACTCCGCACGAGCGCTCCTACGCTGCTGCGCTTCAATAGCTCGCCGAGCCGCCCCGGGATCGAACGGGGCGGGCGGGGGACCCAAGATCATTCGGCAAGTTCGCGAGCGAACTTGCCGGTGGCCGCGCTTCGGTTCAGAAGTCGCGGCGGGGGCGAATCGGGCGGTGATCCGCCTGTAGCGGGCGAGGCGTGAGCACCAGATGGGTGTTCGTGCCGCGCACGCGAGCCCGTCAGCTAACCCCGTAGGCGGGAACGAGAAAACGAAAGGGGCAACCCAAGTTGCGACGTTTCCGACGCCGCAGGCGGCGGCTGGCGGCGGCAGTGCTGCTGCCGCTCACGCTCACAGCGGCAACAACCAGCATCGCATTTGCCGCGACCGCAACCGCGCCCACGGCGCAGATGGCGGCAAGCGACGGAACGGTCCGATACGGCGACAAGGTGCGGCTTTCGGGCATCGTGCCCGGGACGTCCGGCGCTCCGGTTGAGATCGCGTTCCAGCGCGACGGCGACACCGAGTGGCGGTCCGTGCACCAGACCAGCACCGACCCGGCGGGGTCGTACAAGGCGAAGCTCGAGCCGCGGGCGAGCGGCTCCTACCGGGCCCAGGCGGCCGGTGGGCCACCGTCCCAGCCGGTCCCGGTGCGGGTGCACTCGGTCACGAAGCTGCGGGTCAAGCGGCACGTCGTGGTCGGCGACAAGGTGGGGATCAAGGGCCGCGTGCGCCCGGCCGGTGCCGGGCGTTCGGTGAGGATCAAGCTCCCCGGCGGGGACGAGCACACGAGGACGCGCCCCGGCGGACGCTTCAAGGAGACGTGGCGCCCGCGCAGCACCGGGCGAACAAAGGTCCGCGCCGTCGCCGGCGGCGACGCTGTCGCAGCGGGCAGCCACTCCGGCGCCCGGCGTGTGATCGTCTACCGGCCGGCGAGCGCGTCCTGGTACGGCCCGGGGCTGTACGGGAACCGCACGGCGTGCGGCCAGACCCTGTCGGGATCGACGCTGGGCGTCGCCCACAAGACGATGCCGTGCGGGACGAAGCTCACGCTGCGCTACCGGGGCCGCTCGGTGAACGTGCGGGTAATCGATCGTGGGCCGTTCGCCGCCGGCCGCGAGTTCGACCTCACGGGCGCGACGAAGAGCCGGCTCGGCTTCGGCAGCACGGGCACGGTTCTGAGCTCCCGCTAGCTCCATCTTCCGCACTTCATGCCGCCAGCTGTCCCTGCTCCGGCCAGGGAAGATCGACCTCGAGCAGCTCGATGATGCGCCGCTGGGTCTCTGTGAGGCGATCGAGCACGATGCCGTTCG
>JBOGZL010000072.1:0-9534 GCA_050697195.1 Solirubrobacterales bacterium | reverse complement strand
CCTCCGCGGCGCGCGGCGGAGCGTCGGGCCACGCCGTGCGGAGGTCCGGCGGCGGACCTCCGGTCGCGTCGCGAAGGACCTCCGCCGGGGTTCCGCCCCGTTGCGCCGGCTGCCCGCTCAGCGCCTCGAACGCGACCGCCGCGAGCGCGTACACGTCCGCCGCCGGGCCGCCGATCTCGTCGCCGTCGAGGCGCTCGGGGGCGATGTAGGCGAGCGTCCCGACGATGTCGTTCGCGGTCGTGATCTGGCTCACGTGCGCGGCGGTGGCGACACCGAGGTCGGCGAGCTTGACGGCACCGTCGTGCCGGATCAGCACGTTCGACGGCTTGACGTCGCGGTGAACGACGCCGTGCGCGTGCGCGTGGTCGAGCCCCGCGGCGATCCCACGCAGCACCGAAACCACCCGCTCGACCTCGAGCGGACGCTCCGCGATCTCGTCCGCCAGCGACGTGCCGCGAACGTACTCCATCACGATCACGATGTCGTCGGCCGCCGAGAACGTGTCGAGGACCATCACCAGGTTGGGGTGGTTGAGCGACGCGCCCAGCCTCGCCTCGCGGTGAAAGCGCTTGACGCCGTCCTCGGTGGCGTCCGAGTGCAGCCGCTTGACGGCGACCCGGCGGTCGAGCACGGTGTCCTCGGCGAGGAACACAACCGCCATTCCCCCGGCCCCGAGTCGACTCAGCAGCCGGTAGCGGCCGGCGAGCGGCTCGTCGCCCCGGGTCTCGGTGGTTCGCGGCCTGGCCATCCGCACGCAGGCGGATACCCGTTGCGCGCCGAGCTAATCCGGTTGCCGCTCGGCGGTGGCCGCCGCGCGCGGATGTAGGGTGCCCGACCGATGGCAGGCGTCCTCGATCGGCTCGGGACGGCATGCGCGCGACATAACCGGGTGGTGATCGCGGCGTGGCTTGTGCTCGCGGTCGCGAGCGTGATCGTCGCCAATCAGGTCGGCAGGCAGACCAGCAACAACCTCTCCCTGCCGGGCACGAACTCGACCGCCGCCACCGACCTCCTGGACGCGAAGCTGCCGAAGCAGGCGAACGGGACCAACCCCGTCGTGCTGAAGACGGGGGAGGGGAGGCTCACGAGCGGGTCCAACCGCAAGGCGGTGAACCAGACGGTGAACTCGCTCGAGCGCAACCGCTACGTGCGAAGCGCGACGAGCCCGCTCTCGCGCGAGGGAAAGGACGCGCTCAGCAAGGACGAGCGGATCGGCTACATCTCCGTCCTGCTGACGATCGGTCCCGCCGACATCGACGTCGACCAGGCGAACGAGATCATCGACGCGGCGGACCCGGCTCGCGCCGCCGGGCTCACGGTGGCGGTCGGCGGGTACCTCGGGGAGGAGGTGTCGAAGCCCGACACAGGGACGAGCGAGGTGGTCGGGATCGTGGCCGCGATAGTGATCCTGCTTGTCACGTTCGGGACCGTGGCCGCGATGCCGCTGCCGATCGTCACCGCGCTGCTGGCGGTGGTCACCGGATTGAGCGTGATCGGCCTGATGGGTCACGTCATGGACGTCCCAGACGTGGGCCCGACGCTGGGGATCATGATCGGGCTCGGCGTCGGGATCGACTACTCGCTCTTCATCGTCACCCGGCACCGCGGGTTCCTCGCCCAGGGATCGTCGGTGGAGGAATCCGCGGGACTGGCGGTGGCGACCTCGGGAAGCGCGGTGCTGTTCGCCGGCGGAACCGTCGTGATCGCGCTGTGCTCGCTCGCCCTCGCGAACATCCCCCTCGTCAGCACGATGGGCTTCGCGGCCGCCGTCGTCGTGGTCGTGGCGATCGCCGCGGCACTCACCCTGCTCCCGGCGATCCTCGGCCTGATCGGGTCCCGGATCGAGTCGTGGAAGATCCCGTTCCTGAGCACCCCGGCGCACGACCACCGCCCCCACGGGTGGGCGCGATGGGCGCAGGGGGTGGGGCGCCACTCGTGGCTCGCGATGATCGCCGCGGTCGCGGTGCTGGTCGTGCTCGCGCTCCCCGCGCTCGACCTCGAGCTCGGGGCGCAGGACGACGGCGAGCTCCCGAAGTCGACCGAGGCGCGCCAGGCCTACGATCTGCTGAGCGAGGGATTCGGGCCCGGCTACACCGGGCCGCTCCTGATCGCGGTGGACTTCGGCGACGACCCCGCCCACCCGGACCGAAGGAAGCTGAACCAGGTCAAATCCCAGCAGCAGCAGGCTGAGCAGGCCGCTGCGCTCGGCGAGCCGGTGAGCCAGTCCCAGCAGCGCCAGCTCTCACAGGAGGAGGCGTTCTACAAGTCGAAGGCGTCGGACCCGCGGCTGGTCAAGCTCGAGAACAAGGTCTCGAAGACCAAGGACGTGGAGCTCGTCTCGACGGCGAAGGTCAACAAGTCTGGGAGCGCCGCGGTGTTCACCGCGACCGCGAACACGGCGCCGGCCGCCCACCCGACCGAGGACCTCGTCCGCGAGCTGCGCTCGCCGGTGATCCCCGACGCCGTCGAGGGCACGAGCCTGACCGCGTACGTCGACGGCGAGACCGCCGGCTACATCGACCTCGCGACGAAGATCTCCGACAAGCTCGTGTCGGTGATCGCGATCGTCGTCGGGCTCGCGTTCGTGCTGCTGCTGATCGCCTTCCGTTCGATCCTCGTCCCGCTCACCTCGGCGTTGATGAACCTGATCTCGGTCGCCGCGTCCTACGGGGTGTTGACCGCGGTCTTCCAGAAGGGATGGGGCGCCGAGCTGATCGGGCTCGAGGGCCCAGTCCCGATCGCGAGCTACGTGCCGCTGATCATGTTCGCGATCCTGTTCGGCCTCTCGATGGACTACCAGGTGTTCCTGGTCACGCGCGTGCACGAGCACTACGACCGCAGCAACGACAACTTCGAGGCGGTCGTCGACGGGCTCGCGGTGAGCGCCCGGGTGATCACCTCCGCGGCGCTGATCATGGTGTGCGTGTTCGGAAGCTTCATCCTCGACGCCGACGTGATCGTGAAGCAGTTCGGGGTCGGGCTCGCGGTGGCGATCGCGCTCGACGCGTCGATCGTGCGCTGCGTCCTGGTCCCGGCGGTGATGGTGCGGTTGGGTGACACCAACTGGTGGCTGCCCGGGTGGCTCGACCGGGTCCTCCCGCGGATCGGGATCGAGGGCGAGGACTTCCTCAAGTCACGCGAGCGGAATTAATGAAGATCGAGGACTACGCGCTGATCGGCGACCTCCACACCGCGGCGCTGGTGAGCCGGGAGGGGTCGATCGACTGGCTCTGTCTTCCGCGGTTCGACTCGCCGGCCTGCTTCAGCGCCCTGCTCGGCGACGAGAGCCACGGCCGCTGGCGGCTCGCCCCGGCGGGCGAGGTGACGAAGACCGAGCGGCGCTACCGCGACGGGACGCTCGTCCTGGAGACCGACTTCGAGACCGACGAGGGGGCCGTCCGCGTGATCGACTGCATGCTGGTTCGGACCACCACCCCGGTCGTGGTCAGGGTGGTCGAGGGGCTGCGCGGGACGGTGAAGATGCAAACCCAGCTCGTGGTCCGGTTCGATTACGGGGCGACGATGCCGTGGGTCGAGCAGGCGGTTGAGGGGCTGACGGTGATGGCGGGCCCCAACGCGCTCTACCTGCGCACCCCGGTGGAGACGAGGGGCGAGGACTACACGACCGTCGCGGAGTTCCCCGTCCGCGAGGGCGAGCGGGTCCCGTTCACGCTCGCCTGGCACTCGTCGCACGACCGCGGCCCGCTCGCGATCGACCCGCTGTGGGCACTTGCCGCCACGGACGAATGGTGGCGCGATTGGACCGCGCGCTCCCGCTACGCGGGGCGGTGGCGCGACGAGGTGATGCGGTCGCTGATCGTGCTCAAGGCGCTCACCTACCACCCGACCGGCGCAATCGTGGCCGCCCCCACGACGTCGCTCCCCGAGGACATCGGCGGGGAGCGCAACTGGGACTACCGCTACTGCTGGCTTCGCGACGCCTCGCTCACGCTCGAGGCGCTGATGCTCGGCGGGTACGCCGACGAGGCGAGGTCGTTCGGCGGCTGGCTGCTGCGCGCCACGGCGGGGCACCCGTCGCAGGCGAACATCATGTACGGGATAGCCGGCGAGCGGATGCTCCCCGAGCAGGAGCTGCCGTGGCTGCCCGGCTACGAGCAATCGAGCCCGGTCCGGGTCGGAAACGCGGCCTCGGAGCAGTTCCAGCTCGACATCTACGGCGAGCTGATGGACGCCGGGCACATCGGGCGGGAGATAACCGGGAGGCTCCACGGCGGCCGCTGGGAGCGCGAGCGAACCACGCTCGACTTCCTCGAGTCCGCGTGGCGAGAGCCCGACGACGGAATCTGGGAGGTGCGCGGGCCGCGCCGCCACTTCACCCACTCGAAGGTGATGGCATGGGTGGCGTTCGACCGCGCGGTGCAGGCCGTCGAGCGGTTCGGGGCCGAGGGCCCCGTCGATCGGTGGCGAAGGATCCGCGCCGGGATCCACGCCGAGGTCTGCGACAAGGCGTACGACCCCAAGCGCGCGACGTTCACCCAGTACTACGGCTCGAAGGAGCTCGACGCCGCGGTGCTCCAGATTCCGATGGTCGGATTCCTCGCGCCATCGGACGAGCGGGTGGCGAGCACCGTGGACGCCGTCCAGCGCGAGCTCGTCCACGGGGGGCTCGTGTACCGGTACTCGGCTGACGCGCGCGGCTCGGTCGACGGGCTGAAGGGCGGCGAGGGCGCCTTCCTGCCGTGCTCGTTCTGGCTCGTCAACAACCTCGCGATGCTGGGGCGGACCGAGGAGGCCGAAGCGCTGTTCGAGCGCCTGCTCGCGACCGCGAACGACCTCGGCCTGCTCTCGGAGGAGTACGACCCAAAGGACGAGCGCCTCGTGGGCAACTTTCCCCAGGCGTTCACCCACCTCGCGCTGGTGCGCACGGCCGCGAACCTGTCCGGCGAGGACCTTCCGAGGCTTTCCGACCCGGCTCATCTGCGCGCGCCGTCGCCGCCGGCCGAGCGCCCGGTCTGACGCCGGCGTTCAAGCTCAGAGATGAAAGCGTCGGTGGTGAGCGTGCGTGGCCTGCTCGAGCGCCGGTACCGGCGCGGGCGCCGAGCGCACGAACGCCCACGTGAGCACGACACCCGCCGCGGCGACGCCGACGAGCGTCCACGACGACTTCGCAACCGAGTACGCGAACGAGTGGTCCTCGCTCAGGGTGCGGAAGACCGCGCTCGTCACCGCGAGGCCGATCGCGCCGGCGAGAATCCTGTTCATCGCCAGCACGCCCGATGCGATCCCGGCCTTCTCGCCCGGCATCGCTGCCATCGCGGCGGCCGACATCGGCGCGTAGACGAGCCCGAGCGAGATCCCGAACAGCAGGTAGCCGGGCAGCAGGCTGCCGTAGCCGCTTCCCTCGCCGATCCGGGTCAAGAAGAAGAGGCCACCGACGCAGAGCAGCATTGCGACCGTCATCAGGGCGCGGGCGCCGAACCTGGCGATCAGCGCTCCCGAGAACGGGGAGACGAGGATCATCGGCGTGGTGATCGGGAGGATCAGCAGCCCGGCGGCGGTGGCCGAGTAGCCGAGCTCGTTCTGGAGGTACTGGGGCTGGAAGAACATCACCGTCCAGTAGGCGAACACGATCGCGAACGCCGCCGCGGTGGCGCCGAGGTAGGGCCCGTTGCGAAACAGCGAGAACTCCACGATCGGCTGGGGCACGCGGTGCTCGACTAGCCAGAACGCGCCGAGCAGCGCGACCCCGGCACAGAACACCGCGATCGTCGCCGCCGACCCCCAGCCCCAGTCGTTCGCCTCGACGAGCGCGAGGACGAGAGCGAAGAGACCGCCGGTGAGCGCGATCAGCCCCGGGACGTCGAGGCGACGCGACGCGCCGGTGTCGCGCGACTCGCGCGACGCCCACAGCACGATCGCCACGCCGAGGGCGGCGATCGGGAGGTTGATCCAGAAGATCAGCCGCCACGTGAGGTCGATCAGCAGCCCGCCGACCACCGGGCCGATCCCGAGCCCGATCGCGGAGACCGCGGCCCAGATCCCGTACGCCTTCGGCTGCTCGGTGCGCGTGAACGCGGCGGCGACGAGGGCGATCGACAGCGGGAGCAGGGCCGCCCCGCCGGCTCCCTGGACCACCCTCCCCGCGATCAACGCGTCCTCGTTCCACGATCCGGCGGAGAGGACCGAGCCCGCGGCGAACACCCCGAGGCCGATCACGAACAGCCGCCGGCGGCCGAACATGTCGCCGAGCCGGCCCATCGTCACCACGAGGACGGTGATCGTGAGCAGGTAGGCGTTCATCACCCATTGGAGGTCGATCGAGGAGGCGTCGAGGTCGCGGTCGATCGCGGGCAGCGCGAGGGTGACCACGGTCGAGTCCAGCATCAGCAGGAAGAGCCCGGCGCATGCGCCGGTCAACGTCCACCACGGACGAGTCCGATCGCTGAGAGACAGTTCCGGGGGCAGGGGCGCTTACACTAATCCGCTCGGGATGCATGGCGGGAGGAGAGCAGCGGGCGGGAGGCGGGCGATGGCCGCCGCGGTGCTGCTCTGCCTCGTCGTCGCGACCACGCTCTGGGGCGCATCGACCCCCGCCTCGGCGTCGGACGGCGGCGAGCGCGCCCACGCCGCGAAGCCGAAGGGGAAGGGCAAGAAGGGGAAGGGCAGGGGAAAGCGCGGCGCCGAGCGGCGCGCGGCCGGCGAGCTGAAGCAGGCGGGGTGCCCCGCCTACCGGGTGATCGACGAGCGCAACTACTCGACCAAGGTGCGACGTCGCGCGAGGAGGTGGAAGTTCGAGGTCTTCCACTTCGTCACGAAGCTGAACCCCCCGATCAACTGGGAGAAGGACCCGCACGGCAGCCGCTCGTTCCGCCAGATGCTCCACGGGTTCCTGTGGATGGACGTGCTCATCGACGCGTACAAGCGCACCGGGGACGAGGGCCTGCTCCGCCAGGCTCGCGACATCGCCCTCGACTGGGTGAAGTCGAACCCGCGCCAGTTCAAGCCCGGACGGAAGGGGTTTGCGTGGCATCCGAAGGCCGCCGCGGATCGCGCAGGCTACCTCGGCTACGTGACCAGGACCGCGGGCTGCAAGGGGCTCTTGAACCGCAAGCAGGGCCGGCTCCTGCTGCGGTCGCTCAACGCTCACGGGCGCTACCTGGCGAACACCCAGCAGCACGAGGAAAGCAACTTCGGGCTGTTCCAGGACATCGGGCTGCTGCTGCTCTCCAAGTACGTCGCGTTCGAGTCCGAGGCGCCGCGGTGGCGCGCGCTCGCGATGCGGCGCTTCCCCGAGACGCTGCGGGGGAGGTTGAGCTCCGAGCCCGTGTGGATGGAGCACTCCACCCAGTACCACTTCCTCGCGATCAGGCTGCTGCGCCAGTTTCTCCAGTTCAAGCCCGACGAGAAGTCCGACGCGTTCCTGAGGACCCTGTTGGCACAGCTCAAGGATCGCGCGGGCTGGTTCGTCGCCCCCGACGGGACCTACGCGCTGCTCGGCGACACCCAGCTCGGCAAGGTCCCCCCGTGGGGGTACTTCCGCGACCGCGCCTACAACGGCCTCCAGGCGTTCGGCGAGGCGGGCTTCGCGTTCGCGCGCCAGGGTGGGTCGTACCTGGCGACGACCGCGAGCTTTCATAGCCTCACCCACAAGCACGCCGACGAGCTCGACTTCGAGCTCTTCGACCGCGGGTTGCAGATCGTCAACGGCCCGGGGAACTACGGGTATGACCGCGAGGAGGCGTACCGCGACTACCAGCTCTCGAGCCCCTCGCACAGCGTCCTGATCGCCGACGGTCAGAGCTTCGCCACCGAGCCCCAGAACACCTACGGGAGCGGGATCGCGGCGACCGGCCAGGGGGCGGGATGGTTCGCGATCCACGGCACGAACCCCCTCCTCAGCCACCAGGGTGTGGGCCACACGCGCCTGTTCCTGTACCGCCCCGGCCACGCCCTGATCGTCGTCGACCGGGTGCGGGCGCCCCAGCGCCACACCTATCACCGCTTCTTCCAGCTCGGCTCGAAGGTCCAGATCCAGGGGCGCGGCCCGGCGGAGCTCGGGCTGAGCGCGCCGGGCTTCAACGGCGCGCTGTACGACGACGCGGCATCGAAGGGCCACGCCGGGCGGACGCTGGTCAGGGGGCGGCGGGTACCGCTCCAGGGGTTCGTGTTCCCCGGCTTTCGCAGGGCGGTCCCGCGGTGGAGCGTCGAGTTCGCGACGGTGGCCGCGAACGCCGACTTCATCACCACGTTCACCCTCGACGGCGCGACCCAGCGGGCGACTTTGACGGACTCGACGCCGAACCACTTCGGGATCCGCCTCGATGACTCCGACGGGGCCGACCAGGCGATCTCGGTGACCCGCAGCGGCGGCCGGCTCACGGTCGGCGCGGTCGCGACCCCGTAGCGCTACCGCCGTCCGCCCGCCGGTCGCCGGCGCAGCTCGGCGCGGTCGAGGTCGTCGAGCAGGTGTCGAAGCTCGGGCGGGCGGCCGTCCTCGATCACGGCGACCGTCCCCGGCCAGAAGGGGCTGCCGCGCGAGCTGGGCCCGACGAGGGCGGGGGCGTACACCCAGCTCCCGGTGTTCAGCAACCGGGTTCCACCCGGCAGCACCCACCCCGGCTCGCCGCCGAGCGGACCGCGCCGGTGGGTGTGGCCGAAGATCACGTGATCGGCCTCGATCGCGAGTCGCGGGACCAGCTCCCGCATCGCGCGGAGCCCCGCCTGGGTGATCTCGGGCAACGATATGTCCCACCGCAGCGGCCCGAGCCCGAGCCGGTTCGCGACCGCGACGACGGCCGGAAGCACGACTGAGCCGAGCACCCGGCCGCGGATGCCGGGTCCGCGCCCGGCGCGACCGTGCACCGACTCCCAGATCCGCGCCGACGCGTTCTCGCCCAGCGCCCGGCGCGGCCGGTGCTTTCCCTGCGCGATGCCGTAGAGCAGCGCGTACAGGGGCCCCAGGACCGCCTCGTAGTCGTCGGTCGAGCGCAGGCCCTCGGGCAGCGCGCCCGCGAGCCGCTCGGTGACCGCGACCCCGAGACGCTCGAACGTCGGCACGGTCACGTGGCAGTCCATGTAGTGGCCGTGGGTGGCGTACACGCCGGGCCTCACCCACACGCCCGGGTACGCGAGCGTCAGCCCGGCGGCGCCCAGCGGGCCCGCGATTCGCGCCGCGATCCCGAGGTCCGGGTTCGCGAGCTGCTCGAGCCCGAGCGGGCCGTCCCCGGCGAGCCGGCGGCGCTCGAGCCACGGGGCGATCACCTGGTGATCGTGGTTCCCGGCGACGAACACGACCCGCCCGTCGCCCACCGCCTCGCCGAGCTCCTCGAGGAACGGGCGCGCGATCTCCAGCGCCTCTGCGAGCGGGCGGTCGCGAAGCTCGATCGTGTCGCCGAGGAGGACGACCTCGGCGGCGCCCTCGACCTCCCGGAGGAGGATCTCGCGAAGGTCGCGGCGCCGCACGAGGTCGCCGTCGAAGCCGGCGCCGAGGTGGAGGTCGGATACGACGATCGTCCGCACGGAGGCGAATCCTGACCGATCGCGGGACTAGGCTTGCCGCGCAACTACAAGGGA
>JBOGZL010000071.1:0-11301 GCA_050697195.1 Solirubrobacterales bacterium | reverse complement strand
GCCCGGTTACCGCGCAACCGGCTGGCGCCGCGGCGCAGCGCGCGCGCCGGCCCGCGCGTGAGCTGGCGCGCGTAGTAGAGGCCGGCGAGGCGCGAGCCGGCGCAATGGCGGTCGGCCCCGGGCCGGCGGTGGCGGCGGTGAGCTGGCCGGCGAGCTCCTCGCGGTAGATGAAGACGGCCCAGGAGAAGAGCGCCTGCAGCCCGAAGGACAGCAGCCAGCCGAGGTTCGCCGAGGCGGCCTGGAGCGCGGCGGCGACGGCGAGCAGGACGGCGAGGATCAGCGAGTAGATCGCCTTGCGGAGCAGGAAGGCGGCGAGCCGCATCAGCCAGCCGCGAAGGAAGTCGTGCCCGCGCCCGGGGAAGACGGCGACGAAGAGCGCGACCGGCGCGAAGGCCAACAAGAGCAGCACGAGGACCTGCGCCAGGATCACTACTCCGAGGGCGAGTTCGACGACTCGCCGGTCCTGGACACCGTGCAGCAGATCACCGGCCACCCGCCGCGCCGGTTCGAGCAGTGGGCGCTGGCCCAGCGCAGCGATTCGGGTGACAGGAGTCGACGACGGCCTGGTCGACCCGTGAGACCTACCTCCTGGAGCCCCGCTCGGCGCTCACGTCACGTCCGCTTGGGTTGCCAGAAGGCGATCTCGGCCCCGTCCGGAACGGCGACGACGCTGCGCCAGCCGGCCGGGCCCTCGCGCGGGCCGAGCAGGACGGTCGCCCCTTGCCGGTGTGCGCTCTCGGTCGCCTCGTCGATGCAGGAGACCTGCACGTATGGCAGCCACAGCGCCCGCCCGGTCGCGCACTCGACGACACCGCCGCCCAGCCCGCCCTCCCACTCGAGCGCCTGGTATCTGCCGGCTTCACTCTCGACCCGCTCGACTCGCCAGCCGCACTGGCGCTCATAGAACGCGCACGCCCGGGCGAGGTTGCCGGTGTGCAGCTCGAGATGGACGACTGGGCTCGGGGAGGGAGGGATCACGGGTCCTCGGAGCTGCAGATCCGTGCAGAGGTGCGAATCCATCGCTCGACCGATTGATTCGCGGGTCGCGGCGGGTCTTTGGTTCGAACGCCCGTGACTCCTCCTGGTGCAACCGAACCTCGCGCGGCGGACCTCGAGGCCGCTCGCCGGCTCGACGAGGGCGCCTTCGAGCGCGTGATCGAGCCGTATCGCGCCGGCCTGCAGGCCCACTGCTACCGGATGCTGGGCTCGTCGGCCGATGCCGAGGACGCGCTGCAGGAGATGCTGTTGCGGGCGTGGCGCGCGCTGCCGGCCTTCGAGGGCCGCAGCTCGGTCCGGTCGTGGCTGTATCGGATCGCCACGAACGTCTGCCTGAGGATGATCGAGCGGCGTCCGAAGCGGGTGCTGCCCGTCGACTACGGCCCGCCCGGCGACCCGCACGACGCGCCTGGGCGTCCGCTGGTCGAGTCGGTGTGGATCGATCCCTACGCCGACGAGGCGATCGCGGACGAGCAGCCGACGCCCGAGGCCCGCTACGAGCAGCGCGAGAGCGTCGAGCTCGCGTTCATCGCGGCGCTCCAGCACCTGCCGGAGCGCCAGCGTGCCGTGCTGCTCATGCGCGACGTGCTCGGGTTCGCCCCGAGCGAGATCGCCGCGACGCTCGACGCGACGCCCGCCTCGGTATACAGCGCGTTGCAGCGCGCCCACGCGGCGGTCGAGGAGCGGCTGCCCGAGCGCAGCCAGCAGGCGACGTTGCGCTCGATCGGCGATCAGCGACTCCGTGATCTCGTCCAGCGCTACGTGCGGGCGTGGGAGGAGGGCGACGTCGCGGCGATCGTCGCGCTGCTCGCCGAGGACGCCACCTTCGCGATGCCGCCGAGGCCGAGCTGGTATCGGGGCCGCGCGGCCGTGGGGGCATTCCTGGCGGCCCAGCCGCTCGCCGGCCCCGAGCGCTGGCGCCTCGTCCCGGTCCGCGCCAACGCCCAGCTGGCGTTCGCGGTGTACGGCTCCGATGCGCCGGGCAGCCCGTTCGCCGCGCACGCGCTCATGCTGCTGACGCTGCGCCCCGACGCGCAGATCGCCGACGTCACCTCGTTCATGACGCCGGCGGCGTTCGCCCGCTTCGGCCTGCCAGACGAGCTCCGACCCTAGTCGCGCCATGCGGCCGATGGATTCGGCCGGCCCCGCGGATCTCTAGTCCCATGCACACCGGAACCAGGAGAAGCTGATGCTCACGCAAGGATCCGCGGCGAGCCGCACGAGCGGCTGGGTGCTCGCGCTGGCCGCGGCCGCGTCGTTCATGGCGGCGCTCGACACGCTCGTCGTGACCACCGCGCTCACCACCATCCGGCTGGACCTGGGTGCGTCGATCGAGCAGCTCGAGTGGACCGTCAACGCCTACAACCTCAGCTTCGCGGTCCTCCTGATGACCGCGGCGGCGCTCGGCGACCGCTTCGGGCGCCGGCGGATGTTCGCGACGGGCCTCGGGCTGTTCGCCGCGGCCTCCGCAGCCTGCGCGCTGGCGCCGACGGCCGGCACGCTGATCGCCGCTCGCGCCGTGCAGGGGATCGGGGCCGCGCTCGTGATGACGCTGGCGCTGGCGCTCGTGAGCGCCGCCTTCGCACCGGAGCAGCGTGGAAAGGCGCTCGGCATCTTCTTCGCCCTGACCGGCGTCGCCGTGGCGAGCGGCCCGCTCGTGGGTGGGGCGATCGTCGAGGGGATGACCTGGCAGTGGATCTTCTGGCTCAACGTGCCGCTCGGGCTGGTGCTCGTGCCGCTCGTCCTGCGCCGGGTCCCGGAGAGCTTCGGTCCCGACTCCGCCCTCGACCTGCGCGGGCTGGCCCTCGTGTCGGGCGGCGTGCTCTCCCTGGTCTGGGGTCTCGTGCGGGGGAACATCGCCGGCTGGGGCAGCGTCGAGGTCGTCGCGGCGCTCTCCGCGAGCGTGCTGCTGCTGGCGGCGTTCGTGGCCTGGCAGCTGCGCGCGCCGGAGCCGATGCTGCCGATGCGCTTCTTCCGCTCGCGGGGATTCTCGGCGGGGAACGCGGCGAGCTTCTTCGCCGTCGCGTCGCTCTTCTGCGGCGTCTTCTTCCTCGCGCAGTTCCTGCAGACCTCGCTCGGCTACGGGCCGCTCAAGGCAGGGCTCGGGCTGCTGCCGTGGACCGCGACGCTGTTCTTCGTCGCGCCGCTCGCGGGAGCACTCGTCGACCGCTACGGCGAGCGGCCGTTCATGGTCGCCGGGCCGCTGCTGCAGGCCGCAGGGATGGGGTGGATCGCGCTCACGGCCGGCGCCGGGATGGACTACTTCGAGCTCGTGCCGGCGCTGGTCGTCGCCGGGATCGGCGTCTCGATGTCGTTCCCCGCCGGGCAGAACTCGGTCGTCGGGTCGGTCCCCCCGGAGGCGGTCGGAAAGGCCAGCGGCACCAACACCACGATGCGCGAGCTCGGCGGGGTGCTCGGGATCGCGCTCAGCGTCGCGGTCTTCACGGGCGCCGGCGGCTACGCCTCGACGCAGGCATTCGACGATGGCTTCGCGGCCGCGATGGGCGTCTCCGCCGCCCTGTCGCTGCTCGGCGCACTCGCGGGCGCAGCATTGCCCTCCCGCGCCAGCGCGACGGCCGCGCCGACGACACCGGCGCTCGCCTCAGAAGGCCGGAGCTGACGATGTCCGCGGTGCGAAAGGTGATGGTCCGATACAAGGTCAAGCCCGGTCACGAGGAGCACAACGAGGCGCTAGTCCGCGCCGTCTACCGCAAGCTGGAAGAGACACAGCCCGCCGGACTCCGATACGCGACCTTCAAGCTCGACGACGGCCTCACCTTCGTCCATCTCGCCTGGGTGGACACCGAGGAGGGCGAGAATCCGTTGCCGCAACTGCACGCGTTTCAGCGGTTCCAAGCGACCATTCGGGAGCGCTGTGACGAGGAACCCGTCGTCACCCAACTCGAAGAGATCGGATCGTTCCGGTGGCTCGGCCACTGAGCGGCTGGAAGCAGGTGCCCCGCCGCCGAGCTGAGACCACCCGCCAGCCACCCACCACCAGGAGGACGAGATGACCACACATCCCACACCCGTCGATGTCGCCCTCGTCTTCATCAAGGCATGGGGAAGCAGTGACATGACTACGGTCGCCGGCTACGTGGCCGACGACATCGCCTACGAAGGTCCGATGGCCCAGGCCAACGGGGCCGAGGCCTACCTGGACGCGGTGAGCGGCTTCTCCGAACTGGTCACCGAGCTGAAGATCATCGCCGCGGTCGGCGACGACGAGCAGGCCCTGATCATGTACGACATGGTCACCGGCCCGTTCGGCACGCTGCGAGCCGCCGAGCACCTCGTCATCAGCGACGGCAAGATCAAGACCAGCACGCTGGTGTTCGACACACACGAGGTACGCAACCCCGTGCGGCGCGCGGGCCGGTAGCACCGAACATCGACACCGTGCCTGGTGCGCATAGCGTGTGGTGGGTGACCATCCTTAGACAGGGGATCCGCCCGATCGCGCTCGCGGCGATCGCCTGGTCGCTCGGATGTGCCGCGATTCACGTCGCCTGGGCGCTGGGATCGACGACGGGCCTCGCCGCCTTCATCCGCCGTTCAGGTTGGCGGCGACGCGCCCGTGAGCCGCGGCGCGTAATGCTCGAAGAAAAGGCGCGCGACGAGCTCGCCGCGCGTCCCCGTCCCGGTCTTCTCGAAGATCGCTTTCAGGTGGTCCTGGACCGTCCAGCCCGATAGATGCAGCCGTCCGGCGATCGCGCTCGTCCCGAGGCCCTGCGCGACGAGCTGAGTGACGACGCGCTCGCGCTCGGTGAGGCCGTAGGCGTCCGCGACGAGCGGCGCAAGCTCGGGTGTGCGGGCGGGCTCGAGGATCACGACGCTCTGGGCACCCGGGCCTTCGCCGAGCGTCGACCCGTGGACGAGCAGCCAGCGCCCCGACGGCGTCCGCACCCGAGCACGTGCGTCCGTCGCGGCGCGCCCGGTGGCAGCGCTGCGCGCACGGCTGGCGACCGCGGTGACGACATCAGGGACGCGCTGGCCCGGGACCGTGTCCTCGAGCAGGTCTGCCAGCCACGCTTCGGCGGCCGGATTCACCTGCACGATCGAGTTGTCGCCCTCGAGCACCACGACGCCGGCGGACTCCGGCTGGTCGGGTTCCACCGCCGACAGCGCCCCGCGCACGATCACGCGGCGGAGCCCCTCGGCGATCTGAGGCGACAGCGCCGCGACGACGCCCGCGTCCGCGGGCGTGAAGTCGGCCCCGCCGGTCTCGCGAAGGAGGGTGATGCCGCCCCAGGTCACCGAGTCGCTGACGAGCGCTGCACGAAGCTCGTCGCCGAACCCGTTCGGCCGCCTGAGCTCGCGGTGGCGCAGGCTGCGATCCAGATCGCCGCCCGTCGACTCGCTCAGGCCCGCCGCGTGCCGTTGCGCTCGCGCGAGCACGGGGAACTTGTTGAAGTCGTCCTCCCCAACCTCGATCTCGGCCATGCGCGCCGTCGCCGCGGGTGGGAGCCCGTTCTCGACGACCTCGCCGGTCGGCAGCAGCGTGGCCGGGTCCAGGGTCAGCACGCAGACGCCGTCGAACGGCACGGCGCGACGCAGTATCCGCGCGGCCCCGAGCGAGAAGCCGCGCACGTCATGGTCGCGGTGAGCGAGCGAGACAAGGTCTGCGCGCAGGTGCTCAGGGGACGCTGCCGGCATGGACTGATTGTGACACCCGGCGACCGGCATCCGAATACCCCAGGGTCCTGGGATTGTGCCCCGTCGCCGTCGCCCGTAGAACCTCTCCGACCAAGCATCCGACGAGAGGAGTCACGCATGACCGCACGCGCCCCCGAGGAGATCCACGCGTTGCTGGAGGCGGCTTTCAAGGCGAGGGATCTCGACGCGTACATCGACCTCTACGACGAGGACGCGGCTTTGATCGTCCCTCCGGAGGGAGAGCGGGTGAGCGGCAAGGAAGCGATCCGGGCTTCGGTCGAGGCGACCTTCGCGCTCGAGCCTGACTTCCGCAGCGAGGTGGTCGAGAAGCTCGAGGGTGCCAGCATCGCGCTGACCCATGCGAGGTGGAGCCTCGCCGGCACTGGCGAGGACGGTTCGCCGGTCGAGATGTCGGGCCGCGCCACGATGGTCTCGCGACGCCAGCCGAACGGCAGCTGGCGGATCGTCCTCGACAACCCGATGACCCCGTGACGAGCACACGTAACGGAGAGCGCTGTGACCGACGATCCGACACCACAACCCCAGTCGCCACCGGATCCCGCCCTGAAGCGACTGGACTTTCTGGTTGGCGAATGGAAACGCCTTCAGCTCGCACGTCTACTCGCACATGTCGCCCGAGCCGTTGCCATACGAATGGGACGTGCAGGATGGCTTGATGACTATCTCCGTGTCACACGGGCCGCTGGACACGACCTTCAGGGGTTAGCTCAGCGAGGACGGCAACAGCATCTCCGGTGGCTGGCGGCCCAAACCCCGGCGCAGACGAGACCGTCAACGTTCCCTACGACGTCACCGGGACGAGGTTGTGTACTCCAGCGGGACGGCGCCCTAATTCCCCAGGATCCTGGGATTGTGCTGCGGCGGCTTCGCCCTTAAAACCTCGGTCACTGATCCGAACGACCGACTGGAGCTGACGTGTCTGCGCTGACCCGCTGGGTGCTCGCCCACAAGAGAACCGTTGTCCTCACATCGACGCCGTCGCGGGTGCTCCGAGTCGACCCCTCGGCCCTGGCGCCGGCGGTCCGCAGCGAGAAGGGTGGGACATGAGCGACGAAGGGGCAGAACGACGGCCGAGACGCCGGCTCTCCCCGCGAGCCCGGCGAACGCTGCTGACCGCGCACATCCTCGTCTCGGTCGGCCTGTTCGGCGACGTCGCCGGATTCCTGGCGGTCGCGATCCGCGCCGCCGGCACCGAGGACCCCGAGGTGGCACGGGCTTCGTACGACATCCTGGCGATGTTCAGCACCTTCTTCGGCATCCCGCTCAGCTTTGCGGCACTGCTGACGGGCATAGGGCTCGGGCTGGGGACGAAGTGGGGGGTCCTCCGCTATCCGTGGACCACCGCGAAGCTGGTTCTCCTGGTGACAGTGATCCTGATGGGCGCCTTCGTCCTCGGCCCCTCGGTCGAGCAGATGCGCGATGGGAGCGGCGGGACGGAGGGGCGGATCCTGGTCGGAGGAGGCTGGGATCTCGCCGCACTGGCCACGGCCACCGTCCTCGCGGTTTTCAAGCCGGGGGGCGCGCGCGGGAGCAAACGTGGCCGGATGCCGAGTCAGCGCAAGGCCCTAACGGGGGCGGGATGAGATCAGCCAGTCGTGCGACCGGGCCAATGAGACGTGTCCCATCGATGCGGACAGAGGAGGACCAGCCGTGAGCGAATCCGAGATGAACGCGGAAGGGAAGATTGGGAACGCGGAGTGGGTCGAAGACCCTCTGTTTCGCCAGCGCTACCGCTTCGAGCACGAGGGTGACCATCTGAAGATCGAGATCGAGACGCAGCCCGGCGGAGGCGTGCTCTCCGAGCACATCCATCCCGGCCTGCAGGAGCGCTACCGGATCCTGGAAGGCCAGCTCACCTTCGAGCTCGACGGCGAGAAGCGCCCGGCCGGTCCGGGCGACGAGCTGGTGGTGGAGCCGGGCGCGCGGCACCGCTTTGAGAACACCGGGCCCGGCCCCAGCCGGCTGCTCGTGGAGGCGCGACCGCCGATGCGCCTGCGGGAGTCGATCGAGAAGGGCGCTCGGATGACCGCCGGCGGGCGCTTCACCGCCGGCGGCAGGCCCAAGACCCTGCCGGCGCTGCTGCAGGCGGCGGATTTCTCGCTCCGCTATCGCGACACGGTGGTGCTCACGTCGCCGCCACCCGCGCTACAGGGCGTGCTGTTTGGCCCGCTCGCCGCGCTTTACCGCTTTCGGCACAAGAGGTGACGGGCGATCTCGATGAATGAGGGCAAGGCCGACTCAGCGCACACCTACTAGCAGGAGGTCTGTCCATGGAAGTCACCAACGTCCTAGCGGGGGTTGCGGTCCGGGACTTCGACTCGGCGCTTGACTGGTGCGAGCGCCAGCTTGGTCGCCCCGCCGACGCCATCCCGATGGAAAACGAGCCGGTGGCCGAATGGCGGCTCGCGCCGACACGCTGGATCCAGCTCATCGGGGATCCCGACCGCGCCGGAACTGCGCTACTCACGCTCGCGGTCAACGATCTCGAGCGGCAGCTCGCGGTGCTGGCGGAACGGCACATCACCCCAGGCCCAATCAGCACCGCGCCAGGAATCGTGCGAACCACGCTCATCAGCGATCCTGACGGGAATACGATCACCATCGCCGAGGACCTCGCTGGCGATGGTTGACCGATGAGCTCGTCGCCAAACCCCAGGCGCTGGCTTGCACTCGCGCTACTCGGCTGCACGTCTTTGAGTCCCCGTCTCACGCGGGCAAGGCGACCGCGACGCTGGCCACCTGGTACGTGGCCGACCTCGAGGACCTGGTCGACGAGCTCGCCGCCAACGGGGTCACGTTCGAGCGCTTGACGATCCCGCTTTGGCAGCCGACGAGAAGGGAATCCATGAACTCGGCGACGGCAGGGTCGCTTGGTTCACGGATCCCGACGGCAACACCTTCGCGATCGAGGAAGGGACGACACGGTGAGCCTCACATTTCCAGGGGAGTCGGCCGAGTACCGGGCGGCGCGCGACCGGCTGCTCGAGCGGGAGACCGGGCTGCGCCGCGCGACGGAAGCCGTCGCGGCCGCGAGGCACGAGTTACCGGCCGGCGGCGTCGTCCTGGACGACTACGTCTTCGAGGGGTCCTGCGGCGACGGCGCCAGCGCCAGCAGCTCTCGCAATAGGAGACGAACCGGATGAGACTTGCCGAGAGCCCGCGCGGAACGCCTTTCCAAGGCTTGGCGACCGAGCCTGAGTTCGAGGCGGTGGCCGCCTTCGGGCCGGGCCGGCGCTACTGGACGATGGCCGGGACGGTGCTGATCGGCGACCGCCATCTGTGGCTCGTCCTGCCGCCCGAAGACGCGGCGGCGCCGCCGCGTCTCGTCGTCTCGGAGCCGATCGAGGGTGTGAGCGTGGTGGCGAAGCCACGCTGGTCCTTTGGCACCGGGCTGTACCTGCGGATCGGGGACGACATGTACACGCTCGAGCCGCAGCCGATCTACGGGCACGCGACGACACCCGGTCGGATCCGTCGAGCCCGTGAAGCCGTCCGCGAGTTCGAGCTCGCGTTGGCGGCGGCCCAAGCCGCGGCCGCTCGCCGGGCGCAGCGAGTACCTCGGCTGTGATGCCTTTTCGCCGCGCCTCAGGGTTACTTCGGCTACGTTGCGGTCCGCATCACCGCCAGTGGCGGCAACCACCTGCCCGAGGTCGGCTACCGCAGCAACCTCAACTGGGTGCAGATCAGCGAGCCCGACCGCTACGCGCGCCCGAGGTGCTCGACGACTGCGCGCCCCGGGGCTGCATCATCTCCACGGGTCACGAGTTCTTTCGCGGCTGCGGTGATCACCTCCCGCGCTTCGGGAGGGACTGTCGAGGGAACGTCGAGGGAACGTGAGGGGTAAACCACGCCCTGCGCTGGCCCGCGCTGACCCGGGTCGGGGCCGATGCCCACGGCTTGTGAACGCGCGGCGATCCCGCTTGCCATGCGGCATCCGCCGGTGCAGGGCCAGAAGATCGAAGCGCGCCCGACAGGATTCGAACCTGTGACCTCTGGTTTCGTAGACCAGCGTGTTGGGCGTAAAACCCCTGCAAATCGTCGGGTCGGAGTAAGCGTTCAGCCCCCAACGCCTCCACGCCTGGGCCGGGAGGCGGCAGACGGTTGACATAACCAAAGGGCTCACCTCGATCGCGTCGAACTCCGAGGCGTGGAGCGCGCCGAGGCCGAAGCGGTCTACGACGCCGGCCGGGAGGCTTGCGTCGAGTTCCTGGTCGAGCTGACGGCGCGCCACGAGCGCCAGATCGCCCGCCTGGAGGCGCGGATCGAACGCCTCGAGGAAAAGCTGCGCGAGAACTCCCGCAACTCCTCGCGTCCGCCCTCAAGCGACCCGCCGGGCAAGCGCCCTCAACCCAAGCGCCCAAGCAGGCGCAGGAAAGGCGGGCAGCCCGGCCACGAGGGCAAGACCAGAGGGCTCGTGGCCGAGGCGGAGCTGGACGGGATCGTCGATCACTGGCCCGAGCGCTGCTCGGGCTGCGGGAGGGACTTCGGCCGGGGCGAGCGGAGGCCCGCCGGCGAGCCCCACCGCCACCAGGTCGCGGAGCTGCCGCCGATCGCGGTCACGGTCACCGAGCACCGCGCCCACGCGTTGCACTGCCGGGGCTGCGGGCGCCGCACCGGGGCGCAGCTGCCCTCGGAGAGCGGGCGAAGCGCCTTCGGCCCTCGCCTGCGGGCGGCGATCGCCCTGCTGTCGGTCAGAAACAGGGTTTCCCGCCGCGACGCCTCGGAGCTCTGCGGGGAGTTGTTTGGCTGCGATGTCTCGGTCGGCTCGGTGGACGCGATCTGCCAGCGGACTTCCGGCGCCCTGACCGAGCCCTACGCGGAGTTGCGCGAGGCGGTCAAGGATGCTCCCGTGGTCTGCGTCGATGAGACCGGATGGAGGTGCGCCGGGCAGCGCCGCACCCTCTGGGGCGCCCTCACCGACAGCTTCGCCGCCTTCCACATCGCCGCCGACCGCCACGAGCGCGAGCTTCCCGAGCTGATCGGCGAGAGCTTCGCGGGCATCGTCTCCTCGGATCGCTGGTGGGCCTATGACTCGCTCGACCCAGCGCGGCGCCAGGTCTGCCGGGCGCACCTCTTGCGCGACTTCCGCCACCACTCCGAGGGCCTGGCCGACCAGCAGCGCTTCGGGGAGGCGGGGCTTGAGATCTGCCGCGAGCCGTTCGCCGCTTGGGAGGCCTTCGCCTCTCACGGGGACCGCGACCGCCTTACCCGCGAGATCGCTCCCACCAAGCGCCGCCTGCGAGCGTTGCTCGAGCCCCACCGCAAGAAGAGCGCTCGCAATCGCCACTTCCGCACCTTCGCCCGCAACCTGCTGAAGCCCTGGCCGGCGCTTTGGGCCTTCACCGAGATCGACGCGGTCGAGCCGACCAACAACCGCGCCGAGCGCAGGCTGCGAGGGGCGGTTATCCATCGCAAGGTCTCCCTCGGCAGCCAGTCCGAACCGGGGGAGCGCTTCGCGGAGCGGATGCTCTCCGTCTCCCAGACCTGCCGGCTGCAAGGCCGTTCGCGCTTCGGCTTCCTGGTCGAGGCGATCACCGCCACCTCTCGGGCAAGCCCCGCACCCTCGCTGGTCTGACTCAGGTCGAGGTGGGCGGTAGGGGGCTGAACGCTTACGGGTCGGATGCTCCG
>JBOGZL010000070.1:0-2176 GCA_050697195.1 Solirubrobacterales bacterium | reverse complement strand
CGCCGACGGGGTTGGGCTCGACGGCGAAGTCGGTGATGTATCCCTGCTCCTTGAGGATCCGGGTCATCTCCTTCTTCAGCCGCGACGCGGGCACCTCGACCTCGTGGTGCTCGGAGGTGAGCCCGTTACGGATCCTCGTCAGGTAGTCGGACACAGGGTCGGAGAGAGTCATCTGCGCACCGCCCTACCAGCTCGACTTGGTCATTCCGGGGACATAGCCCTTGTGGGCAGCGTCGCGCAGGCACAGCCGGCAGAGCCCGAACTTGCGGTAGTACGCGCGCGAGCGCCCGCAGCGCTTGCAGCGGTTGTAGCCGCGCGACTTGTACTTGGGCTTGCGCTTCTGCCTGACGACCTGTGAGGTCTTCGCCATCTACTCGGATTCCTTTGACTCGTCTCTTTGCTCCGCCTTGACGTCCTCGCCCTCCGGTGCCTCGGCACCCTCGGCGCCCTCCTCCTCGTCCTCCTCGCGCGTCTTGCGCTCGTAGGCCTCGGGGTTCTCCTCCTTGAGCTGCTCGAGCGCCGCCTGCTCGGCCTCGGCGCGCTGGCGCGCCTCCTCCTTGCGCCGCTCCTCCTCCTCGGCCGCGGCGACGTCCTCCTCGCCGGGCCGGCCCTCGGCCGAGAACGGGAGTCCCAGCCCGCGGAGGAGCTCGAACGCCTCCTCGTCGGTCCTCGCGGTGGTCGTGATCGTGACGTCGAGGCCGCGAACCTCGTCGATCGAGTCGTAGTCGATCTCGGGGAAGATCAGCTGCTCGCGGATCCCGAGCGAGTAGTTCCCGCGGCGATCGAAGGAGCGCGGGTTGAGCCCGCGGAAGTCGCGGATCCGGGGGATCGCGACCGAGATCAGCCGATCGAGGAACTCCCACATCCGGGCGCGCCGCAGCGTCACGGCGACGCCGACCGGCATCCCGGCGCGGATCTTGAACGAGGCGATCGACTTGCGCGCGCGCCGCACGCTCGGGCGCTGGCCGCTGATCGTCGCGAGCTGCTCCGCGGCGGCGTCCATCGGGTCGCTCGAGCGCGTCGCCTCGCCGATCCCCATGTTCAGGGTGATCTTCTCCACCCGCGGCGCCTCCATCACGCTCGAGTAGCCGAACCGCTCCATCAGCTCCGGGAGGACCTCCTCCCGGTAGCGCTCGCGAAGTCGCGGCGGCGGGGCTGCCTGCGCCTGTGCGGTCGCAGCCTCCATCACGTCTCCAGCTCGGTTCCGGTTCGCTTCGCGATCCGCTTGCGCCGGCCGCCGTCGCGGACGATCCCCACCCGGGTGGGCTTGTTGTCGCCGGGGTCGAGGAGCATCACGTTGGAGATGTCGATCGGGCCCTCCTTCTCGATGATCCCGCCCGCCTCGGCCCCGCGCTGGGTGTCCTTGAGCGAGCGCGGACGCTGGTGGCGCTTGACGATGTTGAGGCCCTCGACGTACACGCGGCGCCGCCTCGGGTCGGTCCGCAGCACCCGCCCCGACTTGCCGCGGTCCTTGCCGCCGGTGACGACGACCTGATCGTCCTTTCTGATCCTCATCCGCTTCATCACAGCACCTCCGGCGCCAGCGAGACGATCTTCATGAAGTTGTGCTCGCGCAGCTCGCGCGCGACGGGGCCGAAGATCCGGGTCCCGCGCGGGTTGTTGGTCGCGTCGATCAGCACCGCGGCGTTCTCGTCGAAGGAGATGTAGGTCCCGTCGGAGCGACCGAGCTGCTTGCGGGTGCGCACGACGACCGCCTGCACGACCTCCCCCTTGCGGACCGCGCTCCGCGGGGTCGCCTGCTTGACGGTCGCGGTGATCACGTCGCCCACGCCGGCGTAGCGGCGGTGATGTCCGCCCTTCACCCGGATGCAGAGGATCTCCCTCGCGCCGGAGTTGTCGGCGACCCTGAGCCTGGTCTCCTGCTGGATCATCGGGCGCGCTCCACGATCTCGAGCAGGCGCCAGCGCTTCGTCCGCGACAGCGGGCGGGTCTCGACGACCCTGACGACGTCGCCCTCGTTCGCCTCGTCGCGCTCGTCGTGGGCGTGCACGGTGTTCGACCGCCGCACCACCTTCTCGTACGTCGGGTCGCGGCGCGCGCGCTCGATCCGGACCGTGATCGTCTTCGCGGCGCGGCTCGACACCACGGTCCCGAGCCGGACCTTGCGCTTCCCGGCGGCGCGCTCCGCGGGGTCGCCTGCTTGACGGTCGCGGTG
>JBOGZL010000069.1:0-18845 GCA_050697195.1 Solirubrobacterales bacterium | reverse complement strand
TCCCGACTCGCGCCGGAACAGGCGGTCGACATCCGCTGTCAGAACGGCTATCGCCGAGTCGATTCCTACGAGGACCCCTCCACCCTCGCCTCGGGCTCCTCGAAGCCGTACTGGGCGTAGTCCATCACCGGCCGCACCTCGACCGAGCCGCCCGGCTCGAGCGGGACTCTCTTCGCCCACTCGAGCGCCGCGTCGAGGTCGTCGCACTCGAGCAGGTAGAAGCCGCCGAGCTGCTCCTTGGTCTCGGCGAAGGGACCGTCGCTGACGATCGGATCGCCGCTCTGGGCGATCTCCACGGTGGTCGCGGTGGCGGTGGGCTGGAGGCCCTCACCGCCGAGGTGCACGCCCGCGTCCTCCGCGGCGCGGGTGTAGGCGTCCCACCGCTTCATGCCCTCCTGCATCTGCTCCGGCGTCTGGTCCGCGAACCGGGACTCATCGCCCCACAGCGTGAGCAAGTACTTCATCGGTGAACCTCCTGTCGTCGTGCGCGGCGCGATTCGCCGCGTTCATTGTGACGACGAACGGGAGCGCAGCAGATCGACAGCGCCGCGCTACTTCTCCTGGGGAGCTGCGTACCCCTCGCTCGGCTGCGTCGTGCTGAACCAGTTGCCCGAGTTGTCGCGCATCGTCGCCTCGATCCCGTAGAAGCGCTCCTCCGGCTCGGAGAGGAAGTTGACCCCGCGCTCGCTGAGCTCGGCGTACGTGGCGCGGCAGTCGTCGGCCCGCATCACGCCTGGCCCGAGGACGCCCTTGGCGATCAGGGCCTCGACCTGCTCCGCGGTCGGTGCTTCGACAGGGACCTGGAGATCATCTGCGAGCACACCGGGCAGGTTTGCGAACCCGAAGTCGCTCTGAGTGCGAGCCCCGAATAGCATCGCCGCCCATGCCGGTCAGGGAGATCGACCCCCAGGACAAGCGCGAGCGAAAGCGATTCGTGGCGCTTGAGCGCGAGCTGGTCGGCGCGGAGCCGCTGTTCGTGCCCGAGATCGAGGCCGAGGTGGACAAGCGGCTGCGCGGGCGCTCGCCGTTCTACGAGGAGATCGACCACACCCTGTTCGTCGCCTCCGACGGGCGCGACGTGGCGCGCTGCGCCGCGTTCGTCAACCGCCGCTGGCAGCGCGACATGGGCGAGGACGCCGGCTTCATCGGCTACCTCGCCGCCGCTCCGGGCGCCGACGCCGCGGTGGGCGAGATGCTCGAGGCGGCCGAGCGCTGGCTCGCGGCGCGGGGGGCGGACCGGGTGATCGCCCCCTTCAACGGCGCCACCTTCCACGGGACGAGCACCCGGACCGCCGCTTTCGACGAGGAGCCGATGTTCCCGTTCCCGTGGCAGCCGCCCCACTACCCGCAGCTGCTCGAGGTCGCCGGCTACCGCCCCACCTATCCGTTCTGGCTGTTCTGGATCGAGTTCTCAGCCGAGCGCTACCGGACGACCGCGCGCCGCGCGCTCGAGGACGCCCGCTGCGCGGTCCGCCCGCTCGACAAGAAGCGATGGAACGCAGAGGTCGAGACGATGCGCACGCTCTTCAACGTGACCTTCCGCGAGGAGTGGGAGTTCCACGCGATGACCAGCGAGGAGTTCCACGAGTTCCTCGACCAGATCAAGCCCGTCCTCGATCGGCGCCAGTTCCTGTTCGCCGAGCTCGACGGCGAGCCGGTCGGGTTCTGCTTCGGGCTCCCGGACTGGACGCCGCTCTTTCGCTCCTTCAAGGGCAGGATGGGGCCGCTCCAGATCCTGCGCATGATGCTGCGGGCGAGGCGCTACGACCGCGCGGGGCTGATCTCGATCGGCGTGCTCGACTCCGAGCGCGGAAAGCACATCGGGCACACGCTCGCCGCGACGCTGTACGGCCGCTACGAGGAACTCGGGCTGCCGGGCGCCTTCTACTACCCGGTGAACGACCACAACCTCGCCTCCCGCCGCTTCGCGGAGTCGTTCGGCGGCCGCGGCCGGGTCCTCTACACCGCCTACGACAAGCCGCTCGCGGCTACAGGCTAGCGGGCGGCTCGGTGTCGAGCGTCTGGGCGATCTCGTCAATCGCCCGCTTTTCCTCTTCTGAAACCGGCTTGCCGCCGATTCCCAGCACGCCGCCCTCCTTCTTCGCGTTCGCGACGGTGTTCGCGACATCGAGGATGAAGCGCTTGAACTCGTCCACCTCCTCGGGCGTTGCCTTGCGCTCGAGCAGGTTGACGGCCTCGCGGATCCGCGTGAGGCCGCGCTCGCGAAGCTCCTCGGGCGTCTTGTAGCGGTCGCGGTCGAAGTCGGGACGCGCGGAGACGATCTCCTCCACCAGCTCAGCGCTCTGCTCCTTCTGCGCCTCGGTGTACGCCTTGCCCATCGAGACGGCCTCGCGGATCGTGCCGCCGCGGTGCGACGTCATCACGACCATCCCGGCGACCGGCGGCGCCTCGAGCACCAGCGACCACTCCTCTGCGTTGAAGTCGGCTTTTCTGGTCATGGCGCAAGACTAGCTGCAACGCGGCTCTCAGGGCCGGCGTGCGCCGAGGCGGGGGGCTAGCTTGAAAGCGATGGCCGTGATCCGTGCCGCGGCGCTGCTCGCCGCGATCTGCGTGCTGACCCTGCTCAGCGGGACGGCCCCCGCCCAGGACCCGACCGAGCTCCAGCGCAAGGCCGACGAGCTCGAGAACGTCCAGTCGCAGCAGGGCGGGATCGAGGCGGAGATCGAGCGCCAGAACGCCGAGATCGACGCGCTGATCGCCCGCGAGGCCGAGGTGCGCGAACGCGAGACCGCGGTCGCCGACGAGCTGAGCGCCGCGCAGGCGCGGCTCGCCGAGGCGGCCGCCGCGGTGGAGCGCGAGCGCGACGACCTCGCCGCGATGCGCGTGCGGCTGCGGCGGGCCAAGGAGCTGCTGCGCGAGACGCTCGTGCGCATCTACAAGACCGGCAGCCCCGACACCCTGAGCATCATCCTCGAGTCGGCGAGCTGGGCGGACGTCCTCGCCCAGGCCGAGTATCTCGACCGGGTGCAGAGCTACGACGCCAGGGTGATCGCGAGGGTCGACGGCCTGGCGGAGGAGATCGCGGCGACCGTCGCCCGGCTGGAGGCGACGCGGGAGGAGATCGAGGCCGACCGCGACGTGATCGCCGAGCAGCGTGACGAGCTGGCGAGCGCACGCGGCGCGCTCGAGGGCCAGCACGCCGAGCTGGTCGCCGCCCGCGCCGCGCGGCGGGACTCCCTGGGAGAGCTCCAGAGCCGCGAGCGCGAGCTCCAGAAAGAGATTGAACCGAGCGCGGCGCCCCCGGGCGGTGCGACCGCCACCCTGGTCGACGGGCGGGCCGTCCCACCCGCCAACGCCCCGCTGGCGGTCAAGTCGGCGATCGAAGCCGGGAACCGGATCGTCGGGCGCCCCTACGTGTGGGGAGGCGGGCACGGCTCGTTCGAGTCCTCGGGGTACGACTGCTCCGGCACGGTCAGCTACGCGCTTCACGGCGGCGGGTGGCTCTCCACGCCGCTCGACTCGACCGGCCTGACGACGTGGGGCTCTCCGGGGGCCGGAAGCTGGGTGACCGTGTACGGGAGCTCGGGCCACGCGTACGTCGTGATCGCCGGCCTCCGGCTCGACACGAGCGGGACGGTCGGCGGCAGCGGCCCCGCGTGGAGCACCGAGATGCGCTCCTCGGCCGGGTTCGTCGCCCGCCACCCGGACGGCTACTAGCCTCCGGGGAGCCGATGCCAGGTCTCGCGCTCGCGCTGTGGGCCGTCTACGGGGCGCTTGCGTTCGCGGGCCGAGTGCTGCTGCAGCTGATCCGCACCGGGTCGACCGGCGTCGCCGGCCTGAGCGGGTCGCCGGGGTCGATCGAGTGGACCGCGGGGGCGCTCTTCCTCGGCGCGCTGGTGCTCGCGGTCGCAGCCCCGATCCTCGATCTCAACGACGTCGTCGATGCGATCGGCTCGCTCGACACGGCCGGCTTCCACGTCGCCGGGATCGTGCTGTTCGCGCTCGGTCTCATCGGGACGCTCGCCGCACAGCTCGCGATGGGACGCTCGTGGCGGATCGGGGTCGACGAGGAAGAGCGGACGGACCTCGTCACCGGCGGCCCGTTCACGGTCGTTCGCAATCCGATCTACTCGGCGATGCTCCCGACGGTCGCGGGGCTCACGCTGCTGGTGCCGAGCGTCGTCGCGCTGGCCGGGTTCGCGCTCCTGGTGATAGCGCTCGAGATCCAGGTGCGCGTGGTCGAGGAGCCCCACCTGCTGAGGGCCCACGGCGACGCGTACGCGAGCTACGCGGGCCGCGTGGGGCGGTTCGTCCCGGGCCTGGGGCGGCTGCGCTAGCCGGAGGCCGGCCGGCCGTCGCGCCGCGGCTCCAGGATGACGAGCGGGATCTCGCGCTCGGTGCGCCTCTGGTAGTCGCGATAGGGCCCGTAGGACTCGACCGCCCGGGGCCACAGCCGCGCGTGCTCCTCGGGCGTGGCGACCCGGGCGTGAACGTCGCGTCGCTCCGTGCCCACCTGGACACTCGTGTCGGGATGCGCGCGCAGGTTGTGGAACCAGGCCGGGTGGCGGGGGTATCCGCCCTTCGAGGCGACGAGCACGAGATCCTCGCCGTCCTCGATGTAGAGCAGCGGCGAGGTGCGCCTTTCGCCGCTTTTCGCACCGACGTGGTCGAGCAGCAGCATCGTCGGCAGCCCGGGGAAGGTGTGGCCGATCCGGCCGCCGCTCAGGCGATAGACGAGCGTGTGCCCCTTGAACGCCTGGTTGACGAACGGCCACATCCGCCGCTCGACGCTGCGTGGTATCTCCATGACATCGCGAATCATGCCGTGGTGGACGACTATCCGCCGACCGCGACCGCCTCTACCTGCGCCTGGCCGAACGAGCCCGTGGCGACGGGCCCGGCGGCGCTGAGGTGGTCGCCCGCCCCGGGCAGCGGGTTCGGCCGCAGATCCGGGCGCACGTCGACGACCGTGATTCCGGGTCCGGTGACGCTCGCTGTGTCGGCGAGCACGAAGTGGGCGTCACCGTCGCCGTCGGGGTCCACCTCCTCGACGTACAGGATCTGACCCGACACGGTGCGGCACGCCGGACTCCCGGCGGGACAGCGGGCGGGAGGGCGATCGGGGGCCGGCGCTGGGCGGGGGTCGGGTGCCGCCCGCTGAATCCGATCGGGGACCAGTCCCTGCCCCTCGCTGCGCGAGCGGAGGACCAGCGCCGCCGCGACCGCGGCGCCGACCACGCACACGGCCACCGCGGTGACGATCACCCAGCGCACCGCCGGCCGCTCTACAGGTAGCCGAGCTCGCGCCCCGCGCGCGCGAGCTCGTCGCGGAACTTCGGGTGCGCGATCTCGATCAGCTTCCGGGCGCGCTCTCCGATCGGGCGGCCCCGAAGCTCGGCGACGCCGTGCTCGGTCACGACGTGGTCGACGACGTTCTTGTGCGAGGTGACCGCGGCGCCGGGATGGAGCTGGGAGACGATCCGCGAGATCGACTCGTCGCTCGTCGTCGAGTGGAGGACGATGAACGAGGCGCCGCGCTCGGCGAACAGCACCCCGCGCGCGAAGTCCGGCTGGCCGCCTGACGAGGACCAGTACTCGCTGCCCAGCGACTCCGATGCGCACTGGCCGAGGAAGTCGACCTCGAGCGACGCGTTGATCGCGCGCATGTTGTCCTCGCGCCCGATGTTCCGGGGGTCGTTCGTGTAGCTGACCGGCCAGAACTCGACCCCGGGGTTGTCGGCGACGAAGTCGAACAGGCGCGCCTTGCCGAGCGCCGAGGTCGTGACGATCTTGTTGCGGTGCGTGTTCTTCCGGGTGCCGGTCAGGGCACCGGCCTCGACGAGGTCGACGAAGCCGTCCGCGAACAGCTCGGTGTGGACGCCGAGCTCCTTGTGGTCGCGGAGCAGCCCCAGGACCTCGTTCGGGATCGAGCCGATCCCGGCCTGGAGCGTGGCGCCGTCGGGGATCCGCTCCGCGACGAGCTCGGCGATCCGGCGGTCGCGGTCGTCCACCGGGTGGTCCGGCAGCTCGACCAGCGGGTAGTCGGCCTCGCACCACCCGGCCACCTCGCTCACGTGGACCTGGTTCTCGCCGAACGTGCGCGGCATCTGCGCGTTCGCCTCCACAAAGAAGGGCGCCTCGCCGATCAGCGCCGCGACGTACTCGGCGTGCGTGCCGAGCGAGAAGTAGCCGTGGCGGTCGGGAGGCGCGGCCGTGGCGAGCACGAGCGAGCGCTTCGTCGAGGCGCGCATCAGGTGCGGCACCTCGCTGAAGTGGTTGGGGACCAGCGAGCAGGTGCCCTTGTGGAACGGGTCGCGCAGGACGGGGGAGAGGAACCAGGAGACGTGGTGGAGGCCCTCGTGCTCGCCGTGCATGTAGGACCGCTCGCGAAGCGGGAACATCTGATGCACCTTGACGGCGTCCAGCTCCGACGCGCCCGCCTCGAGCGCGTCGAGGACCGTCATCGGCTCGCCGTTGGCGAGCCCGACGATCAGGTCGGCGCCGGGCTCGACCTGGTCGAGGACGGCCTCGGGCGCGCAGCGCTTCGCGTCGAGCGCGGCGCCGATCTCGGCGGGTGCGGCTGAGGGGACCCCCACGGCTGGCTAGCGTAGCGAGAGGCCTGGTTACCGCAGGATTACGGGCAGGTGGCGAACGCCTCCGTGCTCACGATCGCCTCGAACGGCTGTCCCTGCCGCGCGAAAAGAGGATGCCACGATGGCGAGAAGTCCGAGTCGGCATCCATACGACCCCATGTACCGCATGCGACTGTACCTTCGCCGGCGACCAGTCAAGGGTCGCGGACGAAGGGACTACGCACTTCGATCAGTCGGGGTCGGGCGCCGCCTGCTCGAGGAGCGTGAACCGAACCTCGCTTCCGTCCACCTTGGCGTCGAGGACCTTGTCCTCGAGGAGCTCGGCGGTCGGTCCCGGCTCGAGGTAGACCTGCGTGCCGTCGACCAACTCGTCGCCGGACTGGGGTTCCTCGACGACCGCGAGGCGCAGGTCGCGCTGCGACCCGTCGCTGTTCTCGGCCGCCTGCGCTTCCTCGCTGGTGATCCGGAGGCCCGCGGTTTCGGGAAGCTCCTCCTGGGAGACGATCGTGTCCACGACCTCGGCCGCGGTGGGGGTGAGCGCCAGCATCGCTGCTCCTTCCGATCGGGTTCCGTCCGGGTTCCCGATCGTACGGACTCGAAACATCGAGCGCGGACCCCTGTCGCGCCCCCCGGCCGCCTCTTAGCCGGAGGTCGCCGGCCGGTCCGCGAGCTTCGCCGCCTGGCGGTCGGGGCTGATCCGCACGACGTCCCACACGAGCCCGAGCTTCTCCAGCGTCCAGATCACGATCGCGGAGGGATCGAACTGGAAGCGCCGTAGCCCGTGCACGGCCGAGGTCGGGAACGCGTGGTGGTTGTTGTGCCACGCCTCGCCGAACGTGAACGGAGCAAGCCAGGCGAGGTTGCGCGACTCGTCCTTGGTTTCGAAGGGCTGGCGGCCGAACATGTGGCAGAGCGAGTTGATGCTGTAGGTGACGTGGTGGACGACGAACATCCGCACCGCGCCTCCCCACAGCAGCCCGGTGAGCCCGGCGACCAGCGTGCCTCCCAGTGCGTACCCGAGCCCGAACGGGATCGCGAGCCCGACGACCACCCAGAGGATGAACGTAGCGTCGATGAACTTGATCACGGGATCCTTCAGCAGGTCGGGGGCAAAGCGCGACTTCGAGCCGCGCTGGGTGTGGATGAAGAGCCATCCGAGATGCGCGTGGAGGAGGCCGCGAAGCGTCCCGCGCCACCCGCTGCCGTGCCCGACGTGGGGGCTGTGCGGGTCGCCCTCGTCGTCCGAGCACGCGTGATGCTTGCGGTGGTCGGCGACCCAGGAGATGACCGGGCCCTCGATCGCCGCGGAGCCGAGCACCCCGAGGATCGCGCGCATCGGAGCGCTGGTCTTGAAGCTTCGATGCGTGAACAGGCGGTGGAACCCGACTGTGATCCCAAACCCGGTGACCGCGTAGACGATCACGAACACCGTCAGGTCGTGCCAGTTGAGGGCCTCGTTCCAGACCTGCCAGGCGGCGAGACCGAGGAGGACAAAGGGAACGATCGTCACCAGGCCGGTGATGATCCTGTCGCGCGTCTCGTGCGCGACCGGCTGCACCGCGTCGACCACCGAGTCCTTATCCCGCTCGCCCCCTGCGGCACGATGCGAAGCAGCTTCCATTTGAGTCTCTCCTTGTCCCCGAACGATTGCACCCCCCACGGCGTGTTCGGTTCTATGTCCGGTGGCAGTTAGGGGCCCCGAAGAGCCGGCTATGCGGTGACCCTACCAGCATGAGCTCACCTCGGCAGCGCGTGTCATCGTCCGTACCCGGGGATTCCAGCTCAAGTCCTGCCGCCTCGGCCCGATAGGTAATACGGGCGAGGAGAGGTCGCGTGGACGGACTGCCGGCACCAGGCAACATCGACGATCAGGTCGTTCGATTTCGGATGGCGAGCGTTCGGGTCGCGGCGGTGCTTGGCGTCATCGTCGCGCTCGGCACCGTGGCCTACATGCTCTCGACCTGGGAGCAGCCGCACCGGGCGGTGATGATGGCCGCATCCGGCGTCGGGGTCGCGCTGGTGCTCGCGACCGAGCTGCTTCCGATCGAGCGGGTCGTCGCGAGCCGTTGGCGCGAGCCGTTCTTCATCGCGTGGAGCAGCGTGCTGATCGCGCTCATCGCGGTCGTCACGGCGGCCGACGGCGGGGCGGACAGCCCGGTCCGGCTCGTCTTCGTCCTTCCCCTGATATTCGCTGCGCTCTCCTATCCCCCGTCCAGCGTCCTGGTCGTCGGGCTCGTCGACATCCTCGCCTACGGCTTCGTCGTGATGGTGGAGCCGGGGCGGACCGAGGAAAGCGTGTTCGTCGGGTTCATCCTCTTGGGCGCGACGCTGATGTGCTGGTGGGAGGCGCGCGACCGCCAGATCCAGGCGGAGCACCTCGGTGCGATCACCGGTGCGCTCGAGGAAAGCGAGTCGACCAGCCGCGCCCGGGCGCTCCAGCAGCGCGAGGTCGCGGAGTTCGGTCAGCGGGCGCTGGTCGGCACGCCGGTGAACAGGTTGATGCACGATGCCGCGACGACGCTGCAACGCGTGCTCGAGGTCGACATCGCCGGAATCGCGGAGCTCCAGGAGGGCGGCAGCTCGCTGCTGATCAAGGCCGGGGTCGGGTTCCGCGACGGCGTGGTCGGGAAGGCGACCCTTCCGGCGGGGCACAGGTCCCAGTCCGGATGCACCCTCGCTACGGACGGGCCGGTGGTCGTCGAGGACCATCTCTCCGAGACCCGCTTCGATGCCTCGGAGCTCGCGAGGACGACCGGCGTCGTAAGCGGGGTGACCGTCCCGATCAATGTCGGGGGCGCGCCGTTCGGGATCCTCGGGGTCCAGAGCTTGAGCTCCCGCCGGTTCGGCCGCGACGAGGTGAACTTCCTCCAGTCGATCGCGAACGCGCTCGCGAGCGCGATCGAGCGCCGCAACGAGGAGGAGGAGGCTCACCACCGGGCGTTGCACGACCATCTCACCGGGCTTCCGAACCGGACCCTGTTCGAGGATCGCCTCGGCCGCGCGCTGGCGGAGCAGGAGCGCCGCGGCTCGTCTGTCGCGGTGATCTTCCTCGACATCGACTACTTCAAGCTCGTCAACGACAGCCTCGGCCACCCAGCCGGAGACGAGCTGCTCAGGGCCGTCGCCCCGCGGCTCAAGCAGGCGCTGCGCCCGGGGGATACCGTCGCCCGATTCGGCGGCGACGAGTTCGGGGTCCTGCTCGAGGACATCTCGAACGAGCGCGACGCAACCCGGGTCGCGGAGCGGATCGCGATCGCGCTGTCGCCTCCGTTCGTGGTTCAGGAGCGCGAGCACTTCGTCACGGCGAGCGCGGGGATCGCGATCGGCGGCGCGGGACAGCGTCCCGAGGCGCTGATCCGGGACGCTGACGCCGCCATGTACCGCGCCAAGGAGCGGGGCAGGGCGCGCTACGAGATCTTCGACGAGGTGATGCGGCTCCGGGTCGCGAAGCGGCTGCGGATCGAGAACGAGCTGCGCTCGGCGATCGACAGAGAGGAGCTGCGGGTTCACTACCAGCCGGTCGTCTCGCTCGCGAGCGGGAGGATCGCCGGCGCGGAGGCATTGGTTCGCTGGGAGCATCCTCAACACGGCCTGCTCGCGCCGATGGAGTTCGTCCCGATCGCCGAGGAGTCCGGCCTGATCACCCGGGTCGGACGCTGGGTGCTCGAGGAGGCGTGCCGGCAGACCGTCTCCTGGCACCGCGCGAACCCCGATCGGGGTCCGGTCGAGATCTCGGTGAACATGTCGGCGCGACAGCTCGGCGACCGGGAGCTGACCCCGGTCGTCGAACGGGTGCTCGATGCGACCGGGCTCGACCCGATGTGCCTCAGCCTCGAGCTCACCGAGGGCGTGCTGATAGAGGAGACCGAGGTCATGATCGGGGCGCTATGCGATCTGCGCGAGCTCGGCGTCCGGCTCGTGCTCGACGACTTCGGCACCGGCTTCTCCTCGCTCGCCTCCCTGCGGAGGCTGCCGTTCGACGCGATCAAGCTGGATCGCACGTTCGTGGAGCGGCTCGGGGCCGAGCGGGTGGACAACGCGATCCTCAGCGCGGTGGTGACCCTTGCCCAGACCCTGGAGCTGAACGTGATCGCGGAGGGGATCGAGACCGAGGAGCAGCTCGCGATCGTGAGGTCGCTGGGCTGCCACCACGTGCAGGGCTTCTACTACAGCCGGCCCGTTACCGCTCCGGAGTTCGGCCGGATGCTCGAGGCGGACCGGCCCCTCGTGGGAAAGCCGGCCTGAGCGACCCGTCCCCGAAGCAGCGCTTGCTTTCCGACGCGCTCGCGCGCGAGGGAGAGGGGCACCGGCTGCTGCTGGATGGAGACGCGGCGAGCGCCGCGAAGCCGCTGCGCGAGGCGTCGAAGCTCTACCGGCGCTCGTGGGAGGCCGCCGGCCCGCGCAGCTTCGGGCGCCTGATCGGGATGGTGAAGTGCGCGGTGCTGGCGGGCGACGGGGCGGCGCAGGCGACCTACGTGATGCACGAGCTGGGCGACGCGGCCGACTCTCCGACCGGGTGGTACACGCTCGCGCTCGCGGCGCTGGTCGCCGGGGACGACGACGCCGCGCGCCGGGGCGCCGCCGCGATGCGCGAGGGCGGGGAGGCGTTCGAGCGCACCGCGGAGGCGATCGACGCACTCGCCGCGGCGGACCGCGACCGCTACGCCGCCGCGCTGGCGGCGATCGTCCGGGACTTCGAGGCACGAGATCGCCACGTCACCGGGGTTGCTATCGCCGACACGGCGCTTGTCCTACAGCGGGTGGCGGAGGGGCGCGGCATGGAGGCGGGCGTGACCTCGCGGCTGCTGCCGAGATAGGCTCGCTCGCAGTGACGGCCTTTCGCGACGAGCTCGGTACCCCCGGTTCCTATCTCACCCTCGAGGAGGGCACGCCGGTGCTCTCCAGCGACGGCGAGGCGGTCGGGCGGGTCGAGGAGATCCGCGCGGACACCGGCACCGACGTGTTCGACGGGCTCGTGATCGCAGCGGGAGCCCTGGGGGGAGACCGCCGATTCGTGGAGGCTGCCAAGGTCGATGAGATCTATGAGCGCGGCGTCGTCCTCCGGCTCGATGCCGCCGGAGCCGGCGACCTGCCCCGTCCCGAGGACGCGGGGGCTTCGTAGGTGGTAGGTTCGCGGCCGTACCCGCCGGGCACCGACCCGCGCAGCATCGGAACAGGAGGACAGGAGATGCCGATTGGAACAGTGAAGTGGTTCAGCGCCGAGAAGGGGTACGGCTTCATCACCCCCGAGGACGGCAGCCGGGATGTGTTCGTTCACTTCAGCGGCATCGTCGGCGAGGGCCACCGCTCGCTCGACGAGGGGGAGCGGGTATCGTTCTCCTCGGAGGACGGCGAGAAGGGTCCCCGGGCCGTGGACGTGAAGCCCGCGGGCGCCGATAGCGCGTCGGAGGAGCCGGCCGCCGAAGCCGCTCCGAAGGAGCCCGCCGCCGAAGCCGCTCCGGAGGAGCCGGCCGCCGAAGCCGCGGCGGAGGAGCCGGCCGCCGAGGGCGACGAGGCCGGCGAGGACGAGAGCGCCGACGACAGCGAGAGCAACGAGTAGCGGCTCACGCGGCGATCCTCGACGTCGACGGGACGCTCGTCGACACCAACTATCACCACGCGATCGCGTGGTACCGGGCCTTTCTGCGACATGACGTGGTGCCGCCGATCTGGCGCATCCACCGTCACATAGGGATGGGCGGCGAACAGCTCGTCGACGCGGTCGCCGGGCAGGGCGTGGAGCGGGAAAAGGGGGACGCGATCCGCGAGGCCGAGAGCCGGATCTACATGGAGCTGATCGACGAGGTCGAGCCGTTCCAGGGCGCTCGGGAGCTGCTCGCCGACCTCAAGGACCGCGGCCGCGTCGTCGTGCTGGCGAGCTCGGCGAAGGAGGACGAGGTCGGCCACTACCTCGACCTGCTCGACGCCCGCGAGCTCGCCGACGGGTGGACCACCTCGGCCGACGTCGATGCGACGAAGCCCGAGCCCGACCTTGTCCGAGCGGCGCTTGAGTTGGCGGGAACCGGCGAGGCGGTGATGGTCGGGGACACGACGTGGGACGCGAAGGCCGCCGCGCGGGCCGGGATCGAGACGATCGCGGTCCTCACCGGTGGGTTCTCCGAGGGGGAGCTCCGCGAGGCCGGTGTGGCCGCCGTCTTCGAGTCGGTGGCGGAGCTGCGCTCGTCGCTGCCCGGGACCCCGCTCGGCTGACCGCTCAGTCGCGCGGCTCGATCGCGAACGACGCCACGACGCTGCCCTCAGCGTGGACGTTCGTCAGCTCGCCGGGGCTGAGCCGGGTGAGCAGCCCGCCGAGCCGGCCGCGAAAGAGGAACGGGTCCGTGTCCTCGCAATAGAGGGTGTGCGCGCCGGGAGCGTCCATCGTCGGGTACTCCTCGCGGCGCAGCTCGACGCGGTGCTGGGCGATGTAGTCGGTGTCGAGCGCGTTGGCGATCGCGTCGCGCCAGCTCTCCTCGCTCTCGTCCCACCCGAGCCGCATGCCGTGGCCGCCGAAGTCGTGGGTGGGCTTGAGCACGAGCCGCTCGCGGTTCTCGGCGACGTGCTCGACGAGGTCGACCTCGTTGCCGTGCGCGTCGGTCGTCTTGCCGTCGAAGACCTGGCGGGTCCAGGGGACGTGCTCGCGGATCGCGGTGCGCTCCGCGCCGTTGAACCCGAAGTCGTAGCCGGGGTCGGTGAGGAGGGCGAAGATCGCCTTGTGCCCGAGGAGCTCGCTCCGAAACGAGTTCACCATGCACACGGCACCCTCACCTACCGCGTCGAGTAGCGGCGCGACCTCGTCCCGCGCCGCCAGGCACTCCGCGGTGCCGATCACACGGTGCACGACGTCGATCTCGACGTCCTCGTGGCGCAGCCGCCCGGCTTCGAAGCTCAGCTCGCCCGGCTTGACGATCACGGCGTGGATCCCACGCTCGGCGCAGTACTCCCGGTCGATCTCGAGGCTGGAGACCCGCACCGGGTCGTCCGTCCGGGTGACGATCCCGATCGTCGGCTTGCCGCGGCCTCCCCATTCGGACCAGATCGCGAGCAGGGTCTCCAGCAACGTCTCCTCGAGCCGGAGCGGTCGGACCCGGTAGCGCTCCGCGAACCGCTCGTACGGGTCGAGGCGCTGGAAGAAGTCCACCACGCGGTCGTTGTGCCCCATCCCCTGGGGCATGTCGGCGTTGAGCTCGATGAAGTGGTGGCGGGATCGCGCGAGCGAGGAGTCGAGCCGCATAACCGCCCCGTCGACGACCGGTCGCTTTTCGAGATGGAGCAGGTCCCCGATCCAGTCGTGGAACTTGTCGAGGTGGCGCAGCTGGAGCTCGCGGTTCTCCAGCAGCGCGTCGTGAACCTTGTAGATCGCGGACATCACGCGCTCGGCCGCATGCGTCTCGTGCGCGAGGTCGTCCTCGGCGACGAGGTGGGGGCGAAGCACGGTGCAGAGCGGGCGGTCGTCGATCCGAAGCCCTCGCTCCAGCATCCACTCGCGAAGCGCGGGGACCCTGTCCTCGAGCGACTCGTCCTCGGCGAGAAGCCGGTCCCAGTGCTCGATCGCGGCGGCGACGACGGGGCTGGTCATCCGGGCGACCCTAGATGAATCCCTGATCCAATACTTTCGGTCGGTGGCGAAGCGCTGGATCGTCGACGGCATGAACGTGATCGGGTCGCGGCCCGACGGGTGGTGGCGGGATCGCCCCCGCGCGATGCGCGAGCTCGTCGCCGAGCTCGAGCGCTTCGTCGCCGGGACCGGGGATGAGGTGACGGTCGTCTTCGATGGGCGCTCGTCGGATGAGCGCCCGGACCCGGGCGGCTCGGTCGAGGGGCGGCTGTGGGTTGCGTTCGCACCCGGCGGGCGCGACGCCGCCGACGACGCGATCGCCGACCGGGTCGAGCGCGCGGCCGACCCGGGGGCGCTCGGCGTCGTCACCTCCGACAGGGGGCTCGCGGAGCGGGTGCGCGACCGCGGGAGCGAGGTGGTCTCGGTGGGGTCGTTCCGGCGGCTGCTTGAGCGCCCCGAATAGGATCCTCCCGATGGGGAGGCTCGCGGTCGTCGGCGGCAACAGCATCCTGGGGACCGGATATCCGCCCGGCGCCGAGCTTCGGGAGGTCGAGGCGCCGGAAGGGGCGGTGACGATCGCCGAGGTCGGCTCCCACCTCGTCCTCCAGCGACACGGTCTCGACCGCTACACGCAGCCTCACGAGATCGACTACGCGGCGAACCTGCGCGCCCTGCGCGAGCTCGGCTGCGATCGGGTGCTCGCGATCGGCTCGGTCGGCGGGCTGCGGACCGAGCTCGGCGTCGGCACCTTCCTGTCCCCCGACGACTTCATCGCGCTCCACCTCGGCGTGTCGCTTTTCGACGACGAGCGGGGTCACCGCGTCCCGGGATTCGACCCCGGGTGGCGCGCGCGGGTGATCGACGCGTGGTCGGACGCCACCGACGTGCCGATGCGCGACGGGGGCGTCTACTGGCAGACGATCGGGCCGCGGCTCGAGACAGGGGCCGAGATCCGGGTGATCGCCGCGCACGCCCACGTCGTCGGGATGACGCTCGCGGCCGAGTGCGTGATCGCCGCTGAGCTCGGCCTTCCGTACGCCGCGATCTGCGTCGTGGACAACCTCGCGAACGGGATCGGCGAGCGCCCGCTGAGCGCCGACGAGATCGCGGCCGGGGCGGCGGGGAACCGCGAGCGCCTGATCGCCGCGCTCGATTCGACCCTCCCGGCACTGGTGGGCGAAAGCTGATGGAGATCGCGCTCGCCGCCGCAGCGGCTTTCTTTTTCGCGCTCGGGACGGTCCTCCAGCAGAAGGGCGCGGTCGCCGAAGCTCCGGGGACCTCGGCGACGGGCGCCGCGAAGCTCCTGCTCCGGCTCGCACGCCGCCCAGTGTGGATCGGCGGGATCGTCGCCGACGCGCTCGGGTTCGCGTGCCAGGCGATCGCGCTGGGGATCGGAAAGCTCGTCGTCGTCCAGCCGATCCTCGCGACGAGCGTCGTGTTCTCGCTCCCGCTCGGGGCGCGGATGACCAACCAGCGGATCAGCCGCCGCGACGTCGCCGCGGCGATCGCCGTCACCGCGGGGCTTGCCGTGTTCCTGGTCGTCGGGGATCCGACCGGGGGCCGCGACGACGCCCCGTTCGGCGAGTGGCTGGTCGCCGCGATTCCCCTGGCCGCGCTGAGTGCGGTGGCGGTCGGTGCGGGGTGGCGGGCGTCCGCCGGGGTCAAGGCTGCGCTGCTGGGGACCGCGGCGGGACTGCTCTTCGGGCTCTGCGCGGCGCTCACGAAGGCGACCGTGGACCAGCTCGACGAGGGCGTATTCCACGTCTTCATCGACTGGCACCTCTACGCGCTGATCGCGATCGGCTACCTGGGAATGACGCTGAGCGAGATCGCGCTCCAGACCGGCGTCCTCGCCCCCGCGATGGCCACCTTCAGCATCCTCGACGCCGTCACGAGCGTCGTCCTCGGCGTCACCCTGCTCCACGAGAGCCTGCGCGACGACGCGCTGGGAATCACGATCGACGTCGTGGCCCTCGCGGTGATGTTCGCCGGGCTCGTAGTCCTGGCCGGCGCCGAGGGGGCCAGATCGAAGCCGAGCGCTTCGGGACCAGAGGCAACGGCGGGCAAGTAGGGGCCACGCCGCAGGGCGGCGCCAACACGTCATTCGATGCCCGGAGGCTCGCGCGTGACGCGTTGACCGTCGTATGGACGGTTAACTCGTCAATCGGTTGGCCGAGGACGTCGATTGACGTGTTGGCGGCGCCGCGGCGGGCGCCCTCCCTACGTGTCGCCGTTGGTCCACCGTGACGGCGGAGCACTACCCGTCGGGCGCCGCCGCCTCGCCCGCCCTGACCTCGGCCATCCGCGCGAGGGTGTGGGGACGCGCGTAGGCGAAGAAGATCGCCAGCCCGATCACGAGCCACGCCGCGAGCCGGATCCAGGTGTCGGCGGGGAGACTGACCATGAGCGCGATCGCGGACAGGATCCCGATCCCGGCGACCCAGTGAACATGGGGAACCTTGAACGGACGCTCGACCTCGGGGTGCGTGCGGCGCAGGTAGAGCACGCCCGCGCACACGATCACGAACGCGAGCAGGGTCCCGATCGAGACGAGCTCGGCGAGCGTGTCGATCGGGACGAGCCCGGCGACCGCGCCGCCGACGACACCGCAGAGCACGGTCGAGAACACCGGCGTCCGCCTGCTCGAGCTGACCCTCCCGAACGCGGGCGGCAGCATCCCGTCCGAGGACATCCGCATGAAGATCCGTGTCTGGCCGTAGAACGTGACCATCACCGTCGACGCGAGCCCGACCACCGCGCCGACGCCGACGATCGTCCGCAGCCATCCCAGGCCGCCGACCGACTCGATCGCCTTCGCGAGCGGGTCGGCGACGTTGAGGTTCGTGTACGAGGTCATCCCGGTCATCACGAGCCCGATCGCGACGTACAGCAGGGTCGAGATCAGGACCGTGAGCAGGAGCCCGATCGGCACGGTCCGCTGCGGGTTGCGGCTCTCCGCGGCGGCCGTGGAGACGGCGTCGAATCCGACGTAGGCGAAGAACACGAGGCCGGCGCCGCGGAGGATGCCGCCGATCCCGTAGTCGCCGAAGCTGTCCCCCGCAGGTGGGACGAACGGGTCCCAGTTCGAGGCTGTGATCGCAGTCGCGCCGACGATCACGAACAGCACGAGCACGAACATCTTCAGGACCACCATCGAGTTGTTGGCGCGCGCCGACTGGCGCATCCCGACCGCCAGCAGCGCGCTGGTGAGCCCGACGATCACGACCGCGGGGAGGTTGACCACGCCCGAGTCGGAGCCGAACGGCGGCGCGGCGAGCGAGTCGGGGACGTGGATCCCGACGTGGTCGAGGAAGCTGACCGCGTAGCCGGACCAGCTCACGGCGACCGTGGACGCCGCGAACAGGTACTCGAGCAGCAGGTCCCAGCCGATGAACCAGGCCGGGAACACGCCGAAGATCGCGTACGCGTACGAATATGTGCTCCCGGCCGCGGGGATCATCGAGGCGAGCTCCGCGTAGGAGACGGCCATCGCCGCCGCGGCGATCCCCGCTAGCACGAAGGAGATCACCACCGAGGGGCCCGCGAACTCCGCCGCGGCGGTCCCCGTGGTCGCGAAGATCCCCGCCCCGACGACGCTCGCGATCCCGAGCGCTGTGAGGCTGAAGACGCCGAGCGCGGCGGAGTCGAGCCGCTTGCGATCCGTCTTCGACTGGGTGACGATCGCGTCGAACGCGGCGGAGCGCCCCTTTCCCCGTTCGGCCACGGCGTGTGATCTTCTCAGAGGCCACGGCAGATGAAAGGATGCTCGCCGTGAACGGGGAGGAGTCGCCGGCGCCGGAGGAGCACCCCGAGCATCCCGAGCACGAGGGGTTCGTCGCCAGACAGCGCGCGCAGCGGCTCGCGAAGCTCGATGCCCTGCGCGAGCGCGGGATCGATCCCTATCCGCCGCGCTACGACCGCGACCACACCGCGGCTGAGATCCGGAACAAGCACGCGGGTCTCGGCGCGGGCGATGAGACGGATGAGACCGTGCGGGTCGCGGGGCGCACGATGCGGATCCGCCGCCACGGCGGGCTGATCTTCGCCGACCTGCGCGACGAGACCGGGCAGGTCCAGCTCCTGGTCTCGCGCGAGGATGTCGGCGACGAGCGCGAGCGGGACTTCGAGCACCTCGACCTCGGCGACTGGATCGGCGCGGAGGGGACGGTGATGACGACGGAGAGCGGTGAGCTCTCGGTCCGGGTGCGGAAGTTCGAGCTCCTGTCGCCGGCGCTGCGCGCCGTGCCGCGCACGCTCACCGACGTCGACACGCGCTACCGCGAGCGCTACCTCGACCTGACCGTCAACGAGGACACGCGCCGGATCTTCGAGGTCCGGACCGCGACGATCGCGGCGATCCGCCGCGAGCTGCTCGAGCGCGGCTTCCGCGAGGTCGAGACCCAGATGCTCGACGCCCACGCCGGCGGCGCCGCAGCGCGTCCCTTCATAACCCACCACAACGCTCTCGACATCGACATGTACCTGCGGATCGCGCTCGAGCTGCCGCTGAAGCGGCTGATCGTCGGCGGGATGGGGCGGGTGTTCGAGATCGGGCGCGTGTTCCGAAACGAAGGCCTCGATACTCGGCACAACCCCGAGTTCACGCTCCTGGAGGCCTACCAGGCGTTCGCGGACTACCACGACATGATGGACCTGGTCGAGTCGCTGTGCTCCGAGGCCGCGAAGGAGGCCCACGGGACGACGAAGATCCATGTCGGCGAGCGCGAGGTCGACCT
>JBOGZL010000068.1:0-5050 GCA_050697195.1 Solirubrobacterales bacterium | reverse complement strand
CACGGCACCCGTCCAGGTCGCGCCCGGGACGCCCGGCGCACCCGGCGCGCCGGTGGCCCCGGCGCCCGGGACGACGCCTCCCGGCGCCACGCCCACCAGCGGGCCGCTCTCGAACACCGTGGGCGGGATCGACAACACCGCCGAGGGCACGACCGGCCTCGACCTTCCGCTCGACGAGACGACGGGCCCGCTCACCGACCAGCTCGACCAGACCCTCGACCAGACCCTCGACCAGACCCTCGACGGCCTCGGCCCAAACGGAAACCGCTAGCCCAGCGTCCGCTCCATCCAGCGGAGGGCGATTCCGTGGATCTCGGGGTCGTGCTGGGCGGAGCGATGGTGGCCGCCGGGGAGCACGATCAGCTTGCGCGGCTCGACCGCGCGCCTGAACAGGGCCTCGGATTGCGCGTAGGGGATCTGATCGTCGCCGCGGGCGTGGATCAGGAGCAGCGGCTTGGGGCCGATCAGCTCGACTGCCTCCGCGATCTCGTGCTCCCCTAGCCACGCCTCGAGCGCCGGGGCGTCGGCGCGCATGTCCAGCTCCCCCCGCCGCAGCCCCCGCAGCAGGTCCTCCTCCGCGGCGGGGCAGATCGCGACCGCCCCCGCGATCGCGTCCGAGACCGCCGCGGCGTGGATCGCCATGAACCCGCCCATGCTCGACCCGCGGACGCACACGCGGCGGGGATCGACTCCGTCGGTCTCCGCCACCAGCCGCGCCATCCGGGTCACGTCGCCGAGCGCGGCGGGGGACATCTCGTCCCTCGACTCACCGTGCCCGCGCTGGTCGAAGCTCAGCGCCGCCCACCCGAACCCGGTAGCGGCGCGGGCGAAGTCGGCGTGGTTCTCCTTCCGCGACCCGGCGCCGTGGAGGATCACCACCGCCGGCCACGGTCCCGCCCCCTCGGGAAGCCAGAGCTCGTAGGCGCGCCCCTCGTGCACCCCCGTGCGAGTCGCGGTCGTGGGCGAGGGAAGCCTCATGCAGGCGCGACCGTAGCGGGTCGTCACAATGCCGTGACCATGACGGCGCGGAGCGAACACCCGACGAGCGGAGTCGCCGCCGCGCCGCGCCGCGACCCGATCGAGGGCTCGCCCGTGTACCCGCTGGGCAGCCGGGTGAACGAGCGCGGCCATCTCGAGGTCGGCGGCTGCGACGTCGTCGAGCTCGCGGCCGAGTTCGGCACCCCCGCCTACGTCTATGCCGAGGACGACATCCGTTCCCGCGCGCGCGCCTACCTCGACGCCTTTCGCTCGCGGACCGAGCGGTTCGAGGTCCTGTACGCGAGCAAGGCGGCGCCGATCACGGCCGTGTATCGGGTGCTCGCCGACGAGGGACTGTCCGTCGACGTCGCCTCCGGCGGTGAGCTGAGCCTCGCCCTGCGCGGAGGGTTCGATCCGGCCCGGATCCACCTCCACGGCAACAACAAGTCCGAGCACGAGCTGCGCGAGGCGTTCGAGGCCGGGATCGGGCACCTGATCCTCGACTCGTTCGACGAGATCCGGCGCGCCGACGCGCTCCTGGACCGGCCCCAGGACGTGCTGATCAGGGTCACCCCGGGGGTCGAGCCATCCACCCACGGCTACGTCCAGACCGGGCAGATCGACTCCAAGTTCGGGTTCGGGCTCGAGGACGGGCTCGCGCGCCGAGCGATCGAGGAGGTCCGGGGCAGCGAGCACCTGCGGCTCGTCGGGCTGCACGCGCACATCGGATCGCAGATCTTCGAGCTCGAGCCGTACCTGCACACGATCGAGGCGCTCGCCGAGCTCGCGGATTTCGGGATCGAGCTTCTCAACGTCGGCGGCGGGCTCGGGATCGCGTACGTGAGCGAGGACGAGCCGCCCTCGATCGAGGACTACGTGGACGTCAAGGTGCGGGGCATCGAGCGCCTGTTCGACCCCGTTCCGCGGGTCCTCGTCGAGCCGGGGCGATCGCTTGTCGGGAACGCCGGGGTCACCCTGTACTCGGTCGGCACGGTGAAGGAGATCCCCGGCGTCCGCACCTACGTCGCCGTGGACGGCGGGATGTCGGACAACCTGCGCCCGATGATCTACGGCGCGCGCTACGAGGCGGTGATCGCGAACCGCGCCGCCGAGGTGCCCGACGTCGCCGCGACCGTCGCCGGGATGCACTGCGAGTCGGGCGACATCCTGGTCCGCGACACGCCGCTCGCGGCGCCCGCGATCGGCGACGTCCTCGTCACACCCGCGACGGGGGCCTACGGGCACGCGCTCGCGAACAACTACAACGCGGTGCCGCGCCCGCCGGTCGTCTTCTGCGGGGCTGGCGACGCGCGGCTCGTCGTGCGGCGGGACACGTACGACGACCTCGTGGCTCGCGATACCGAGTGAGCGACCCGGTCCGCATCGGGGTGCTCGGCCGCGGCACCGTCGGAGGCGCGTTCGTGGACCTCGTCGGGGAGCGCGCCGACGCGGTCGAGTCGGCGACCGGCAGGCGTCCCGAGATCGCCGGCGTCCTGCGTCGCTCCGAGGGCGACTTCGACGAGATCCTCGCCGCCTCGGACGTCGTCGTGGAGCTGATCGGGGGAACGTCGCCCGCGCGCGAGTACGTGCTGGGCGCGCTCGCGGACCGCAAGCACGTCGTGTCGGCGAACAAGCAGCTGATCGCCCAGCACGGCGACGAGCTGTTCGACGCCGCGCGCGAGGCCGGCGTCCAGCTTCGCTTCGAGGCCGCGGTCGCCGGCGTGATCCCGGTGATCCGCGTGATCCAGGAGAGCCTCGCGGCGACGGAGGTGAGCAAGGTGTTCGGGATCGTCAACGGGACGACGAACTACATCCTCACCGAGATGGCGAAGACCGGCGCCTCGTACGCCGACGCGCTCGGCCGCGCCCAGGAGCTCGGTTACGTGGAGGCCGACCCCAGCGACGACGTCGGGGGCGCCGACGCCGCGGCGAAGATGGCGGTCCTCGCGCGGCTCGCGTTCCACACGCCGGTGAGGCTCGACGACGTCTCCTTCGAGGGGATCGAGAACGTGCAGCCCGACGACCTCGCCTACGCGAAGGAGTTCGGTCTGTCGCTGAAGCTGCTCGGGGTCGCGGAGCGCCACCGCGAGGGGATCAGCGTCCGGGTATACCCCTGCTTCTTGTATCGCGGCCATCCCCTGGCGCCGATCGAGGGGCCGTTCAACGCGGTGATGGTCGAGGCGCCCACGATCACCGAGATCACGATGTCGGGCCCCGGGGCGGGCGGGATCGAGACCGCGTCGGCGGTGCTCGGGGACGTCGTCTCGATCGTCGCCGGGCGAGCGCCGGTGCACGCCGTCCGCGAGCGTCTCGAGATGGTCCGCGACGTCGACTCCGCGTTCTACCTCCACCTCGAGGTCGCCGACCGCCCCGGGGTGCTGGCCGGGATCACCGCGGTGCTCGGGAACCACGAGGTATCGGTGAAGAGCGTCGTCCAGTGGGGCCTCGGCGACGACGCGCGGCTCGTGATGGTCATGCACGCGGGCGCCGAGCGCCGGTTCGGGGCGGCGCTGGACGAGATCGCGAAGCTCGACTTCCTCCGCTCCCCGCCGCGCGCGATCCGCGTGATCGAGGAAGAGTTCGTCTGAGGACGATGCCCGCTGCGCTGGTCGAGCGGTATCGGGATCGGCTGCCGATCGATCCGGACGATCCGATCGTCAGCCTGCACGAGGGCTCGACGCCGCTCGTGCCCGCCCAGTCGCTCTCGGAGCGACTCGGGGTGGAGGTCCACCTGAAGCTGGAGGGGGCGAACCCGACCGGGAGCTTCAAGGACCGCGGGATGACGCTCGCGGTCTCGCGCGCGGCGGGCGAGGGCGCGGAGGCGGTCATCTGCGCCTCGACCGGGAACACCGCGGCGAGCGCCGCCGCGTACGCGGCCCGGGCGGGCCTGCGGGGGGCGGTGATAGTCCCCGAGGGCCAGATCGCGATCGGCAAGCTCGCGCAGGCCCTGATCCACGGGGCACGGGTGATCGCGCTGCGGGGAAACTTCGACCGGGCGCTCGAGATCGTCCGCGAGCTCGCCCAGTCACACCCGATCGAGCTCGTCAACTCGGTCAACCCGTACCGGATCGAGGGGCAGAAGACCGCCGCGTTCGAGGTCTGCGACGAGCTCCGCGAGGCGCCCGAGGCGCTCGCGATCCCGGTCGGGAACGCGGGCAACATCACCGCGTGGTGGCGCGGCTTCCAGGAGTACGGCGCGGGCCCGGTCATGTTCGGGTTCCAGGCGGAGGGCGCGGCGCCGCTCGTGGAGGGGACACCGGTGGAGAGCCCCGAGACGGTGGCGTCCGCGATCCGGATCGGCAACCCGGCGCGGTGGGAGGAGGCGATGGCGGCGGTGACGGCATCGCGGGGTCGGATCGCGGCGGTCGGCGACGAGCAGATCCTCGACGCCTATCGCCTTCTCGCCGAGAAGGAGGGCGTGTTCTGCGAGCCCGCCTCCGCCGCGGCCGTGGCCGGCGTGCTCGCCCATGGTCTCCCGGCGCCCGAGGGTGGCGCGCCCCCACGGAACGTGGTCTGCGTGCTCACCGGCCACGGTCTGAAGGACCCCGACACGGCGCTCGGGAAGGCGCCCTCGGTGATCGGCTGCGACGCCGAGGTGGCCGCCGTCGAGCGCGCGATATTCGAATAGGGCGCGGCCCACCCCAAGCCGTGGCCGCGATTCGAACCGCGGTGTGGCTGGGTAAGGAGGGTGATCGCGTCGGCAACGCCACACTCGACGGCGATCCGGGTGCGCGTGTGGCATTGACGTCGATATACGACGTCAGCGCCACACGGAGCGTCGAACCGGGCGCTGCGTGCGGTGTTGCCGGCGTGCTCCGAGCCGGCTTGGACCACTCTTCGGGTCTCCCTACTTGCCCGCGCCGGTCCCGTCTCTCGCGCGGAATCCTTGCGACCGCGCGCGCCACATGTGACGCCGGACGGGGCACCCTCCAGCCCGGATGGGCCGCAGCCGAACCCTCGAAGCGACCTCGTTCGCGGTCAGCCTCGTGGCGCCGCCACGGTGCGGCGTGTGTGGCGAGCGATGTCCGTGGCGCGCCCCGCTGTGCGACCGATGCGAGGCGGAGATCGCGCG